>CAZSWQ010000168.1:0-2535 GCA_964611025.1 uncultured Ruminiclostridium sp. | reverse complement strand
GTTTTCCATCTGCTCTTTCGGGGTCGGGATACTGTGCTCTGGACGGCAGAGAATTTGCTCGGTGACCATCCGTTCGGCTTGCTGGTGCAGGAACGTCATTTTTCTCGCCCACTCGAAGGAATCCCTCGCCTTGAGTTCCTCGTTCACGCCCGCTGCGTCCGCTAAGTCCTGCTGGATGTCCATGACCAGTTGCAGGCAAAAGCCCTGCACGGTTTCCAGATACTGCCACATCGTGCAGGTGGTCAAGAGGTTGGTGTAGCGAATCGGCTCGTGCTCCTTCATGTACGCCTCTCGGATTGCTGCGTACTTGCCCACCTGTGCCTCCGTCGATTGTTGTACTGGGGGAAGAATGTCGGGAATCTGCACCCCGTTGCTTTCGTGATATGTCATGCTCTAAACTCCTTTCCTGGTCGCTCTTGATTGGATTTGCCCCAGTATACACCATCTTCTCTGGCTGTGCAAAAAATTTCTGGGGAGCACATTACAATTCATTGGGCCTTTTATTTTTGTCTGGGGCGGGCGGATGATATGCGCCCTACGTCTGGGTTCGGTCACGGCAAGCCGTGACCCTACGTGGGTGGTTTTTGGTGCGTCGGGGAAGCCGCACCCTACGAGGTCGCCCGCCGAAATGCCTGGGTATTGTAGGGGACGATGCCCACATCGTCCCAGGGCAAACAACACGATGGACAAATATAGAATTTGTCCCTGCAAACGGCGTGGGCAAGCCCTATCCCCCTTGTCAAAGGGGGATGTCCTCGCAGAGGACAGGGGGATTCGGTCGTCCTACGCCCCTACAGCGGGCTACAAGGCTCAGTAGAGCATGTTGCTGTAGGGATAGTCATAGTCTCGTTCTTGGACTCTGGGTGCGGGTCTAGCATGCGACTGCTCTCTCTGGCGTGGATTCGCTTGGTCGTAAACAAACTGGGCGTGGATGTTCATGTTGCCCGTCTGGAGAGCCGTCCAGATGCAAGTTTTCATGTACTGGAAATGATTGCAGATGTTGCTATTTTGGCCGGCTTGGAGGTGTTTGTGTAGGGCTTCCTCTCTTGCTTTCTGGAATCAATAGGGGGTGTTCAGGATGTTGCTGTATGGATAGTCGTAGTCTCGTTCTTGGACTCTGGGGGCGGGTCTGGTGCTTGCCTGGTCTCTCTGGCGGGGGTTTGCTTGGTCATAAACAAACTGGGCGTGGATGTTCATGTTACCCGTCTGGAGTGCCGTCCAGATGCAAGTTTTCATGTACTGGAAATGATTGCAGATGGTGCTGTTTTGGCAGGCTTGGAGGTACTTGTGCAGGGCTTCTTCCACGATGTCGCCAAAGCGGGAGATGGAGAAACGATTGCCCATCGCCTTATGTACAAAATTATAGACATTGTGGGAGAAAATGGTTGTATAGCCGATTTGCAAGGGCTGTTTGCTACAAAGCATATCCACCAGGGCGTTGTTGAACAGTTTCAGGCTGGCGAACTCGAAATCCTCCCCATCGTCAAAGCCAGCGTTCTTTCGTTCCTGGACACTTTGAAAATGCTCAAAGTCGGAGAGTTCGTCAATGGCGAGTGCCATCTTGTTGTGGTCACTGCGGTATTCGTCAGGGATTTTGTTTGCGGTTTCCATTTCTTCTTGGACAGTCCAGAGGGCTTCCTCACGGTTTTCAAGACGAGAAAAAGAATCATAAAAATCTTTTTCATCATCCGTCTTTCGGTCTTTCTGTTTTTGAGGGTTCGCCCCCCTCTCCTTCAAGTTAGTAGTACCTTGATTAGAACGAATGACTGACTGAGTCATAGATTTGTTCGTCATTTCTTTTTTTGTATTTGCTTCATAAGTAGTTACTTCTTTCGTACTTTCTCCCTTAGTAATTACTTGTGGGTGGTTTTCCGTATGCAAAGTTTCCGTATGCGAATTCACCGTATGCAGGTTTTCGGTATACGGTGTACTTGCATACGGAGAAGTCGCTTGTGGAGGGTATAAAAAAGCCTCGTTTTCGGTGGTGGTGCTCATTTCTGCGGGGCTATTGTGCTGTTCCTGGGGGAGATTTTCAGGCGCAGAAGTGGCAGAAACTTTCTTTGTTTTCCGCAGTTGCTTGCTGGTTTCCTGCTCATCGTAGAACTTCAAAAGGCGTTCACTGACGGTGGGAAGAAGGTCGCTACGAACGTCTTCGCCACGCTGAATCCGCTGGTACAGGATGTAAGGAAACTCGTAAACAACGTAGGCACAGCCAACGATTTGCCCCGTTTCGTTGCGGGCTAATTCTCGTCTCAAGTAGCCCAATTTCTCCAGCTCGCACATGCCTTTGCGGATGGATTCCACCCCGTCTCCGAACAGCCGACACAAGCCACGGACGGTATAATGCCAACTGTCTTTCAGACTCAGCATCTGCGACAAAATGCCTTTCGCCTTGGCAGAAAGCAAGTGTTCCCGAAAATGGTAGTTGCTCATCAGAGAAAAATGGGCACACTTTTTCACCCGAATCACAGCGTCTTTTTGTTCCCGTTCTGGAAGCTCTGCACCCTCTAAATAGTGGGGCTGGTAAGGCTCAGG
>CAZSWQ010000167.1:0-2581 GCA_964611025.1 uncultured Ruminiclostridium sp. | reverse complement strand
CATCAGCATCCCCACTTTTTTCAATTCCCCCTTGTTTTGCGAGGACAATCTCGAACCCTAACGCCTTTGGTCGTGCTGACCGAAGGCGTTATTTTATGGGCATTTTTTGTAAGCTGTGATGAATGAAGCAAACACCACTTCATTTCATGTAGGGGCGGATAGTATCCGCCTTTCCTGATGAAGAATGAACAATGAAAAACCAAGTCGCCCAGATGCTCCAGAGTGTGCCCGAAAACCTCTCCGCTGACCGCCAAGCTGTGATTCAAAATGCCTACTCTTTAGTCGGTAAGGTCAAGTATTTTTGGGGCGGGAAGTCCCACGTCATCGGCTGGGACAAACGATGGGGTACGCCCAAAACCGTCTCAGCCTCTGGCAGTCGCTCCTCTGGCACGGTGCGTCCCTACGGGCTGGATTGCTCAGGATTTGTGGATTGGGTCTTCAAAAACGCCATGAATTACGTCATTGGGCACGGGGGCGGGGCGACCATGCAACACAGCCACTGTACCGATATTTCTTGGAGTCAAGCCGTGCCTGGCGACCTTGTTTTCTATCCTCGGTATATGCACGTTGGCATCTATGTCGGACGAGATGGGGCGGGCAATCCCCGCATCATACACTGTGCCAGTGGACAAAACAACGTCGTAGTGACGGGCTTAGTCGGCTTCACCATCATCGCCAGACCCAATATTTACAGCGATTGAAAAAACAAAAATAGAGGGCAACCCCTTGCAAGGTTGCCCTCTATTCATGACAGTCACTGCGTGTTGACATGCGTCCTAGTTTTGCTTGTTCAACTTGTCATACTGTATCTCAGTTTCGCCTGTGGCTGTGTTCCTTTTCTCTTTATAGAGTAGTTGGTATTTGGTTTGTCCGATTGTATAATCGGTCGTTTCCTTTGGAAAGAATGAACGACAAAAATACGTTTCCTCTTTTGCACGTTTCACGAGAAAAATATAAATATCATTGCCATTCAGAGGCGTAGAAAGTAAAAATCTGCCTGTATGAGCGAAAAGGCATTCATTTTTTCATTATACCTAAATACGAGATGATTGTTATCAAACAGCGTTTCGATTTGAGCCAAAAGTCACTGATTTTAATGGCATCATACGATAGTTTTCCAGATAGAATATCTTGGAAGACTCGATGACGATTTTGTGATGCAACTTGTAAGTCTTTGAGTTTCCCAAGTCCCATTAAATGGTGGAAATGAACAGAGGCAAAGGCGATTGTTAACGCAGTTAATGTTCCTTTTCTGCCCAATAGTATGCGATACTCTATATGCAGCAAATGTTCAAATGCTTTGGCACAAGTTAGTAATTTATCCATACGTTTC
Source organism: uncultured Ruminiclostridium sp. (assembly GCA_964611025.1). GTDB lineage: Bacteria > Bacillota > Clostridia > Oscillospirales > Oscillospiraceae > Evtepia. The sequence goes on along the minus strand of CAZSWQ010000167.1, from coordinate 1,248 downwards.
CTCTCTATGTAAAACAGCCGTCTTGTTTTCACAAGACGGCTGTTGAGCATTTTCTTTCGGTATCAATACCTAATCGGTTTGAGGTTAGCTGCACAACCCCTACGGAAAGCTCCATACAGCAAGGCTTACCGATACCCCCCTGTACTTCCACGCTCAAACAGACACTCAACCGTTGCCTGTTGTTGCTATTATTATACGCTCAAAAGCAAATTATGTCAACGAATTTCAAAAAATTCACCCATCAACTTTATCACCCTAATGAACCATTTGCCCCCTGTCCAATCTGGCAGGGGGCTTTTTCTATGAAGCACACAAGGAGGTTTTTTGTGAGATTTTTGGACTTGTTCTCTGGCATTGGCGGTTTCCGCCGAGGGCTGGAACGCAGTGGGCATGAGGCGGTCGGGCATGTCGAGTTTGACTACTTTGCCCACAAAAGCTACATGGCAATGTACGAGCTGATGCCCTGCCCTTTTGCAAAAGGGGGCGAAAATGGAGGTATGCTCTGTCAGAAATGCAGAGCTGAACACTGTGACGGAAAAACTTGTAAAGGCGGTGAATGGTATCGAAAAGACATTAAGTGCATCACAGCAGGAGAAATTCCAGACGCTGAAATCTGGACTTTTGGCTTCCCATGCACTGATATTAGCCTCAGTGGACGGCGAGCAGGACTTCACGGAGCAAGAAGTGGACTCTTTTTTGAAGTTACTCGTTTGCTCGAAGGCAAAAATCCCCAAGATAGACCCCAATGGATTATCCTTGAAAATGTTAAACATCTTCTGTCAATTACGGGAGGAGGGGCGTTTACCGCCGTTCTCTGTGCGTTATCCAATCTTGGGTACGACCTCGCATGGCAGGTGCAAAATTCCAAAGACTTCGGTGTACCCCAGAATCGAGAACGTGTGTACCTTGTTGGACATCTTGGAGGAGGATGTGGAGGAAAAATATTTCCTCTCGCCCGAACAAACCCAACGAATCTTAAACAAATAAAGAGCGGTCGTCAGGGCAACCGCATCTATGACCCCACGGGACTTTCCACAACCCTAGTGGCTAACGCTGGTGGCATGGGCGGGAAAACAGGTCTGTATCAAATACCCAGTTTCATCGACTTAAATCCGAAAAGTAAGTTGACAGACCTTGCCCGTTGTCTTCGAGCCTGCCAAAACGCAGGCATAAGCCATCACAAGGGCGAAGCGTCGGGGGTACTGGTACAGGCAGTTTTGACCCCAGATAGAGCCAACAAACGGCAAA
>CAZSWQ010000166.1:0-2609 GCA_964611025.1 uncultured Ruminiclostridium sp. | reverse complement strand
CATTCGATTTGTTATATTATAAAACAAATAATATGGTAAAGTCAATAGTAAATTTAAAATTTATTCTTTCTTCACAATATGCTGCCAAAGGCACATGTATGGAAAGACTTATGATTGATATATTTGGCAGGCTTAGGCTTGACAGCACTTCTATCCTGTGGTACGATAACCCTCACAAGTGCATATCGTGTAGATGAAGAAGAGTAATGCGAAAGAACGCAGACAGAGAGGGATGGTCATCGGCTGGAAGCCGTCCTATGTCGGGCTTTGCACGAAGTGCGCTTCGGAGCGAAAGGGATGTAGAAGCCCTTCGGTTTGGTTCGTTATCGCCTTTTGAGCAAGAAACAAGAGTGGAACCGCGACTTTATCGCCTCTTATACAACCGTATAAGGGGCATTTTTTATTTTATTTTCTGGGATAAATCATGCTTCATTCTTCATCTTTTGTTGTGCTCCGTTTTTATTCTCATGCAAGGAGGAACACCCTATGGGTTTGTATGATATTCTTGCCGCCTACCAAGCCCGTGACCCTGCGGCACGAAGTAAATTAGAAGTTTTTTTGCTGTATCCCGGTGTCCATGCCCTGATATACCATAGAGCCGCCCATTGGCTCTATAAGCACCATTGCAGTTTTCTGGCACGCACCATCTCCCAATGGAGTCGCTTTTGGACGGGCATTGAAATCCATCCAGGTGCGACCATCGGACGACGCTTTGTCATTGACCACGGCATGGGCATTGTCATTGGCGAGACCGCCGAAGTGGGGGACGATGTCCTGCTCTACCAAGGTGTGACCCTCGGCGGTACGGGTAAGGACAAGGGCAAGCGTCACCCCACCATCGGCAACAATGTCATGATTGGTTCTGGCGCGAAAGTCTTAGGTCCATTTAAAGTCTCGGACGGGGCACGCATTGCCTCCAATGCCGTGGTACTCTCTGCCGTGCCCGAAAATGCCACCGCCGTCGGTGTCCCCGCACGTCTGGTGCGTGTGGGTGGCATCAAGCCTGATTTTGCCGAGCGGGTCGACCAAGTGAATATCACCGACCCCGTGCAAAAAGAATTGCAATCGCTCATGTCCCGTATGGAATTCATTGAAAAATATATCGACAAGCTGGAAGCAGAAAAGCTCTTGTCGGAAGAATACAAAGGAGACTTTCATCATGAAACTGTTTAACACCATGACCCGCCAAAAAGAAGAATTTGTGCCCCTGAAGCAGGGGGAAATCAGCATGTACGCCTGTGGCCCCACTGTGTATAATTTTATCCACGTGGGCAATGCCCGCCCCATCATTGTCTTTGACGTTCTGCGTCGCTATTTTGAATACTGCGGAAATCAAGTGACCTTTGTCCAGAACTTCACGGACGTGGACGATAAAATCATCAACCGTGCCAACGCTGAGGGCACGACCAGTGAAGCCATTGCAGAACAGTATATCAAAGAATACTTCACCGATGCCGAGGGTCTGGGTGTCCGTGCCGCCACCATCCACCCCAAGGCAACGGAAAACATCCAGCAGATTATTGACATCATCAGTACGCTGGTGGAAAAGGGCTATGCCTATGCCGTCAACGGGGACGTTTATTACCGCACCTTGAAATTTGAAGACTACGGGAAGCTCTCTGGTCAGCCCTTGGAAGATTTGCAGGCGGGCGCACGCATTGACGTTGCGGATATCAAGGAAAATCCTCTGGACTTCGCCCTGTGGAAAGCCGCCAAGCCTGACGAACCCTATTGGGAATCCCCTTGGGGGCAGGGTCGTCCCGGTTGGCATATTGAATGTTCCGCCATGTCCAACCGCTACTTGGGCAAGACCATTGACATGCACTGTGGCGGGCAGGACTTGCAGTTCCCCCACCACGAAAACGAAATCGCCCAATCTGAAGCCGCCAACGGCTGCAAGTTTGTCAATTACTGGCTGCACAATGGCTTCTTGAACATCGACAACAAGAAAATGTCCAAGTCGGAAGGCAATTTCTTCACCGTCCGTGACGCTGCTGCTGTTTACGGCTATGAGCCGATTCGTTTCTTCATGCTCTCCGCACACTACCGTAGCCCCCTGAACTACTCCAAGGAATCCTTGATTCAGGCACAAAATGCCCTTGACCGCCTCTATACCGCCGTGGAAAACCTGCAATTTTTGGAAAAGAACGGTGCAGCGGGCGACCTGAACGAAGCCGAAACCACGTTTATTGGCACGTTCCAGAGCTACCGTGACCGCTTCCACGAAGCCATGGACGACGATTTCAACACCGCCGACGCCGTGGGTGTGCTCTTTGAGCTGGTGCGTGCCATCAATTCCGCCGTGGAAGGACAGCCCACCGCTGGCTTTGCCACTGCTTGCCTGAAGATGGTTAGGGAATTTACGGACGTTTTGGGTCTGCTCTATGCCCGCAAGAACGACGACAGCGTAGATGCCGAACTGGAAGCTTTGATTGAAGCCCGCCAAGCCGCCCGTAAGGCAAAGAATTTTGCAGAAGCTGACCGCATCCGTGACGAACTGCTTGCCCGTGGCATTACTCTGAAGGACACCCCTCAGGGCGTGAAGATTGTCCGCAACTAAACCTAGGTGGCACGGGGGCAAACGGGCGGGCTCTGCCCGCCCGTTTGCC
>CAZSWQ010000165.1:0-2655 GCA_964611025.1 uncultured Ruminiclostridium sp. | reverse complement strand
GAGGTGTTATATTTGGATAAACTAGCTGAAGTCCTGCTGGAAGGCATCTCTGCCCCAGAGATGATTTCTATTTTCGGTCTATTCAGCGTTACCCCTGCCATTGTGGTCAGCTGGTGCATCATGGCGGTTTTGATGCTGGGTTCTTATCTGGCAACACGAAACCTCAAGCTAGAACCAGAGCGCGGACAGATGCTTCTGGAAATGGGCGTCGGATTTTTCAATGATTTTTGCAAAGAACAACTCGGACGGCATTGGCGCAGCTTTGCCCCTTGGCTGGGCACGGTTGCCCTTTACATTGTGTGCAGCAACATCATTGGTATTTTTGGACTTGTGCCCCCCACCAAGGAGCTGTCCGTTGTAGCGACCTTGGCGGTGCTCAGTGTGCTTCTGATTTATGGGGCACAATTGCGCTATCAGGGACTGAAAGGTGGCTTGCAGAAATTCATGCAGCCCGTTTCCTTTCTCGCACCGTTCAACATTTTGGAAATTTTCATTCGTCCCCTGTCTCTGTGCATGCGACTGTTTGGCAACATTCTCGCCGCCTTTTTGGTTATGGAAATGGTCAAGACCCTTGTCCCAGTGGTCGCCCCCGCCCTGTTGGGGCTGTACTTTGACCTTTTTGACGGCATGATTCAAGCCATCGTCTTTGTATTTTTGACCACCCTCTTTGTTGGCGAAGCCATCGAAGAACAGCACGAAGCCTAGGTTTGGGCTTATTTTCACCGTCCCCTTTGGGACAAGAATTAGGAGGAACATTATTATGAGTATGACCGTTCTTGCAGCCGCTATCGCTGTTTTCACTGGCATTGGTGCTGGTATCGCCATTGGCATGGCAACCGGTAAGGCAACCGAATCCATTGCACGTCAGCCCGAAGCCGCAGGTAAAATCACCAGTACCTTGCTCATCGGCTGTGCCTTGGCAGAAGCCACCGCCATCTATGGTCTGGTTGTTGCCCTCGTTCTCATCTTCACCGCTTAAGAAGGGAAAGGAGAGAACGATGCTTAGTTTATCTCCATCCACCATCATTTGTACGCTGATTAACCTCTTGGTTTTGTATCTGTTTTTGCGCAAGTTCCTCTTTGGCAAGGTGACTGCCATCATGGATGCCCGTCAGAAAATGATTGAGCACAACATCGCCGCCGCCGAAGACCAACGCACCAAGGCAGAATCCATGCTCTCAGAGTACAATGAAAAGATGAAAGATGCCCAAACCGAGGCAAATGCGGTGATGAGTACCGCCAAACAACGGGCGGAGCAGGAATATCAAATCATCCTGTCCAAAGCCCAAAGCGATGCCAAACAGCTGGGCGAACAGGCAGAAAAACAAATCGAACAAGACCGCCTCGCCATGGTGGCAGGGGTCAGAGCAGAAGTGGCAGATTTGGCACTCTTGGCGGCAGCCCATGTTGCGGGCAAGACCCGTGGCACACAGGACGATGCTGACCTCGTGGAATCTTTCTTGTCAGAGGTGGGTGAACCCTCATGAGCTACGTTGCCCAGCGCTATGCCCAAGCATTGCATGAAGTGGGTTGTTCGGCGGAAACCTTCGCCGAAGCCAGCAATTTTTTGATGGAGACTGTGCCCCTTTGGGAGGCCTTGCTCTCTCCGCTCATCCACCCCAGAGAAAAAAAAAGCGTGCTCTCCGCCCTGCCCTACTTTCAGGACAAAGAGACCCTCTTGCGTTTCTTTTTGCTCTTGATTCACAACCAACGTCTGGCACTCTTGCCCGACATTGCCCAAAATTATCACCTCATGGCACTGGAAGATGCCCACGCTTCGGAATGTCTGATGCGTTGTGTGCATGTGCCCAGTGCCGACCAGCAAGCCCGCCTGAAGGCAAAACTCTGTGCCCTGCATGGGAAAAAGGACATTCGTCTGCTGTTCGAGATTTCCCCCGATTTGCTCGGTGGTTTTGTCTTGGAATTGGATGGTGTCCGCTATGACCACAGCATACAAGGTCGCTTGCACGGGCTTGCCCAGCATCTCTGCAAGGAATAACCACATAGACAAACAAAGGGGCGATTTTTCTGCTGGAAAAATCGCCCGTGTGATTCCCAAAAACAATCATTCATTTGCCCCACTGGGGGCGAGATTAAGGAAAGGAGTATGCCAAGGGATGCGTGTCCCTTGACAGCGGTGACCGTTCTATGAATGCGAAACCAGAAGAAATCATCTCCCTACTGAAAGAAAAAATTGAGGGCTATGAGCTGAAAACCGAACGTGCCGAAGCGGGCATGGTTCTGGAAGTGGGCGACGGCATTGCCACGCTCTACGGTCTGCAAAATGCCGTCTACGGGGAACTGTTGGCATTTGACAATGGCTCTTACGGCATGGTCTTGGACTTGAAGCGGGATACCGTGGGCTGTGTCCTTTTGGGCTCGGAAGTGGGTATCCGTGAAGGGACGGTCGTCCGTCGCACAGGCTCGCTGGCATCCCTCGAGGTGGGCGATGCCATGATGGGTCGTGTCCTCGATGCACTGGGCAAACCCATTGACGGCAAGGGCGATATCGAGACTGACAGCACCCGCCCCATTGAATTTGAAGCACTGGGCGTGGTCAGCCGTGAAGCAGTCACCGTGCCCCTCCAGACGGGCATTTTGGCAATTGATACCATGGGGCCCATTGGTCGTGGACAACGTGAACTCATCATCGGC
>CAZSWQ010000164.1:0-2676 GCA_964611025.1 uncultured Ruminiclostridium sp. | reverse complement strand
GTCATAGTCGGGCTGATAATTGCTGTGCTTGGCGGGACACTGATTGAGAAATTTGGTATGGGCAAGTATGTAGAAGATTTTATTTTAAACGCAGGCAGTGTGGATTTGGAAGCGGAAACCTTGACAGGTTGTGATAGAATGGTATTTGCAAAGGAACAAGTGATAGAAACCTTCAAAAAGGTATTTCCGTATATTTTGCTCGGTGTGGGCATTGGTGCGGTGATTCATAACTGGATTCCCCAAAACATCATCGAAACTGTTTTGGGGAGCAACAATCCCTTTGGTGTGATTTTGGCGACGCTGGTCGGTGTACCCATGTATGCGGATATTTTTGGCACAATTCCTGTTGCCGAAGCACTGCTCGCAAAGGGCGCACAACTTGGCACGATTCTCTCCTTCATGATGGCGGTGACAACACTGTCCTTGCCCTCTATGATTATGCTGAGAAAAGCCGTCAAGCCAAAGCTTTTGGGTGTATTCATTGCCATTTGTGCCGTCGGTATTATCATTGTGGGTTACTTATTCAATCTGTTCCAGTACCTATTGGTCTAACAAAATTTGACAAGGAGCATTGCCGATGAAAAACAATAAAAACGTGCTGAAACTGCTCATTCCAGTCTTGATGCTTGTCGTCATTGGGGGCATTTGGTGGATGCAAAACAAGCCCAGTGGAGAGGAAGCCAGAGAAGACACAGAGAGCACAACGATTGCCAACGAGGATTTTGCACTCCATACAACAGACATTGACTTGGATAAACTAAAAGGCTACGGCTTGCCTATCCTCCTTGATTTTGGTGCGGATTCTTGTATCCCTTGCAGAGAAATGGCACCCGCATTGGAGACCGTGCATGAAGCCATGTACGAAAAGGCCATCATCAAGTTTCTGGATGTCTGGAAATATGGCGAGCAGGTCAACGATTTTCCAGTACAAGTGATTCCGACACAGGTGTTTTACAGTGCCGACGGCAAGCCTTATGTGCCAAGCGAGGCACTGGAGCAGAGCATTCCTTTCACAATGTATGCCGATAAAGACACAGGGGAACACCTATTCACAGTGCATCAAGGGGGACTGAGCGAGGAACAACTGAGCGCCATCTTACAGGATATGGGGGTAGCATAAATGCTCAATCAATGGCTCGAAACCCTCTCGGCTCTCATCATCCATACTACATGGCTTGCCCCAGTCCTTGCCCTGCTGGCAGGTGTGCTCACCTCATTTACACCCTGTGCCTTATCCTCTATCCCACTGATTGTTGGCTGTGTTGGGGGAACAGGTGCAAAAAACACAAGACAGGCATTCCGACTCTCCCTGACCTTTGCCGTGGGTAGTGCCCTGACGTTTACGACACTGGGTGTGATTGCCTCCCTCGCAGGGAAGCTCATTGGCACATCAGCGGCTTGGTGGTATCTTGTTTTGGGTGTTCTGATGCTCTTGATGGCCTTGCAAACATGGGAGATTTATGAAATCATACCCTCCAGTTATCTTGTATCGAAAAACACGAAACGAGGCTATCTTGGCGCACTGATTGCGGGTATATTGGGTGGTGTTTTTTCATCGCCTTGCTCCACCCCAGTCCTCATTGCACTGCTTGCTGTGGTGGCAGGAAAAGGGAGTATTGCTTGGGGTATACTGCTCTTGCTCCTCTATTCGATTGGTCATGCCATGTTGGCCGTCATTGCAGGGACATCTGTTGGCTTTGTGCAAAAGGTATCCTCCAGCCAAACATACGGAAGGTTCAGTCAAGGATTGAAAATCATGATGGGTATCATGATGGCACTCATTGGTTTTTATATGTTTTACCTTGGCTTTGCGTAAAACTCTCGTCTAACAATAGCAACACCCTTGGCACGATTCATGCCAAGGGTGTTGCTATAAAATGGAAAAGAAGGGTGTCTTGGATTAAGCGTTTGCCAGAGTTGCCCCCAGAGCTTTGCAAGCAGCTTGCCCGTCTGCGTCGGGGTATTCGTTGCACATGAGGCTCTGGAGGACATTCAGACCGAGCGTGTCACATTCCTTTTCCCACAGGCGCATCCATTCGCCATCGCCCCAGCCATACGAGCCATACAATGCCAGCTTTTTGCCGTTGAGGGAACTGGACTTGAGGGCATCCCACATGGGCTGAAATTCTTCTTCCTCCAGCACTTCGTCCCCCATGGAAGGACAACCGAAGGCAATATGCTGATAGTCCGCCGCCTTGGCAGGGGGGAAATCATTGGGCTGGAAAACATCCACTTCTGCGCCTGCGCCCTTTGCGCCTGCGATGATGTGGTCAGTCATAGCGGCGGTGTTCCCCGTGCCACTCCAAAATACAACAGCAACTTTGCTCATGATGAAAACTCCTTTTGTTCTATAAAATCATTGGTATATGTTCAGCCGTTCACGGTCAAACGGTGCATATCTAGTCCTTGTGCGTGTTTTTGGCAGTAGATTTGCGTACATTTGGTATATTTTGCAAAGGTCTTTTTGGCATCTTCTTCGTTGTAATAGACTTTCCACTGTCCCACACATTTATAACCTTTGCCCCCATTTTGGATAAATGCCTGAATATCCCCTAGGGGATAGCCCAAAAACACACCAATTTCATGGGGGAAGTCCTTCTCCTGCAGATGGGCTTTGAGCACCTGAAAGCATGCCCACAGGGACATATCCGCATAGCCATAGCGTTTCAAAAATGC
>CAZSWQ010000163.1:0-2841 GCA_964611025.1 uncultured Ruminiclostridium sp. | reverse complement strand
TGTAAAATCCAATGCTCCTACAATAACAAAAAATACAATAATGTTACCTGTGGAATCATATTGAAGTCCAAAAAGTTTCATAATAGCTCCACCAAAAATTGCAAGGATTGATAGCATGACAACAATAAGCACAATGCCTAAAATGGTTCCTGTATGTTTTTTAATCATTTCTTTTATTGTCCTCCTAAAACGAGTATACTAATATAAATACGCTCCAAAGTGTAAAAGGACTTGGCTTGTGCCAAGTCCTTTTTGGATGCTTTAAGCATTTTGCTGGGCGAGATAATCGTCGTAGCTCATGGAACGGTCAATGAGTGTCCCCTCGGGGCTGAGTTCCATGATGCGGTTGGCGACGGTCTGGATGAACTGATGGTCATGGGAGGAAAAGAGCACAATGCCCTTGAAATCTGCCAAGCCATTGTTCAGGGCGGTGATGGATTCCAAATCCAAGTGGTTGGTGGGCTGGTCGAGCACCAGAACATTGGAACCGTTCATCATCATGCGGGCGAGCATGCAGCGCACCTTTTCGCCACCAGAGAGGACATTCACGGGCTTAAAGACGTCATCACCCGAGAACAGCATACGACCCAAGAAGCTACGCAAATAGCTCTCGCTGGTGTCGCTGGCGTACTGTTCCAGCCACTTCAAGATGGACAAATTACAGCCCTCAAAGTATTCTGTGTTGTCCTTGGGGAAGTAGGAGACCGAGGTGCTGACACCCCAACGGAAGTCGCCTGCATCTGCGTCAATTTCTTCCATCAAGATGCGGAACAGGGCGGTATTGCTGACGTCCTGTTCGCCGACAAAGGCAATCTTATCGCCCTTATTGACACGGAAGGAAATTTTATCCAAATCCGCACCGCCTTCCAAGGAAAGGGCGAGATTTTCCACTGCCAGAATTTCCTTACCCGGTTCTCTGTCCATCTGGTAGCCGACATAGGGATAACGGCGAGAGGAAGCGGGCAGTTCTTCCAGAGAGAGGGTATCGAGCAGTTTTTTACGGGAGGTTGCCTGCTTAGACTTGGATTTGTTTGCCGAGAAACGGGCGATGAAGTTCTGCAATTCCTTTGCCTTTTCTTCCCGCTTGCGGTTTTGTTCCCGCATGATTCTCTGCATCAGCATGCTGGATTCATACCAGAAGTCGTAGTTGCCCGTATAGAGCTTGACCTTGCCGTAGTCGATGTCAACGGTATGGGTACAGACCGTATTCAAGAAATGACGGTCATGGGATACGACAATGACCGTGCCGACATAATCGAGCAGAAAATCTTCCAGCCAGCTGATGGACTTGACGTCCAAGTTGTTGGTGGGTTCGTCCAAGAGGATGATTTCAGGCTGACCAAACAGTGCCTGTGCCAAGAGCACCTTGACCTTTTCCTTACCGCCCAAGTCTTCCATCTGGCTGTACAAAATATCCGTACTCAGACCCAAGCCCTGAATCAGCTTAGACGCTTCGCTTTCGGATTCCCAGCCGTCCAATTCGGCAAATTCAGTTTCCAATTCGGAGACCAAAATGCCGTCTTCTTCGGTGAAATCCTCTTTGGCATACAGTTCGTCTTTTTTCTGCATGATTTCAAACAGGCGGGGGTTGCCCTGAATGACGGTATCCAAGACGGTAAAGGCATCGTAGGCGAAGTGGTCTTGCTTCAGGACGGACATACGCACATTTTTAGGGATAGAAACTTCACCCGTGGTGGCTTCTTTTTCCCCTGCCAGTATTTTCAAAAAGGTGGATTTGCCTGCGCCGTTTGCACCGATGATGCCATAGCAGTTCCCAGGCAAAAATTTCAAATCGACATGGTCGAACAGTTTGGCGTCCGTAAAGCTGACGCTCAGATTTGTTACAGTAATCAAGTTGCCTCCAAAAGTTTCAAAAAGTAATCATAGGTCTCTCTAGTATATCCTATTTTCCCCTGCTTTGCAAGCTGGCAAAAGGGAGAGTTCTCCCCCCAAAATCTGACATGTCTCGTATAATAAGGAGAATTTTGCCCCCCGCTCGTATTTTGTCGCTTTCTCCCATTTGAAGGAAGCTTTCTCGAGAAAGATTAGCAAGTATTGGGTTTTGACGTATGCCCCACTTTCGTTTATACTAAAAAGCAGAAAAACAAGTTGCCCAATGGCACAGAAGGAGTGTTTTCGATGAAAAATAAGATTATTATGAGCCAAGTCATGCTCCCCTCCCAAGCAAACGTCGCAGGCAACGTCCACGGCGGCGAAATTATGAAGTTTATGGATACCGTTGCAGGGGCAGTTTCTGTCCGCTATGCCCGCAGCAACTGCGTCACCGCCCGTGTAGATGAATTGGAATTCCATTTGCCCATTTTCGTCGGTGCACTGGTCACATGCTCTGCCACCGTGGTCTATGTCGGCAGAAGCTCCATGGAAGTTTTTGTCAATGTCGAAGTTGAAGACCTCGAATCCATTGCTGGCCCGCAGAAAGCCCTCTCCGCTTACTTCACCATGGTTGCCATGGGACGCAACGGCAGACCCCAGCCCGTGCCCGAATACCACCCCAACAACGAAGAAGAACGCAAGCTCCACGAGGAAGCCAAGGCACGTCGTGCCCGCAAGGCCGCCCAGCAACAGGCAGAAGCCCGTGAACAAGCCGAGCAAGAAGCCTAAACCAAACACACAAAGGAGCATCCTCTGGGATGCTCCTTTTTTGCAGGACGATGTGGAATCGTCCCCTACGACCCTGTTGTTCCCTGTGGGACGATATAGAATCGTCCCCTACAAATTAACGATTTTGCTTGTGGTCGTTTTTTTCTTCTCCCACAATGTACACGGAAGGCGGTTCTTCCATAGACAAAAACAATTCTTCTGCCTTTTTTTGTATTTCTT
>CAZSWQ010000162.1:0-2879 GCA_964611025.1 uncultured Ruminiclostridium sp. | reverse complement strand
CGCCCATGTCCCCCACTGACAGGGGGATTCCATTCTTCGCTTTTCCCTGTTCGTTTTTCATTCTGCATGATAAATTATAAATTATGAATTGTTTTTTACCGTTCATTACAAAAGGAGGAAACCGCATATGTCTTACCAACTGAACGAAATCAATACCGCCATCCGTCAGGATTTGTCTGGTTTTCTGGCAGACTGTGACCTGAAGTACCAAAAGCGCGTAAACGCAGCCGCAGATGCGATTTTGGAAAACGTGGCAAAAAGTCGTATCGTCCTGCTGTCTGGGCCTTCTGGCTCTGGGAAGACCACCACCGCCTTAAAGATTGAGGAGGAATTGCGGAGCCGTGGCATCTTGTGTCATACCATCTCCATGGACAATTACTTCCGCACCCTGACTGCAGAAAATGCTCCCCGCACCGAAAATGGGGACATTGACTATGAATCCCCCAACTACATGGATATGCCTTTGTTGTTGCAGCATTTTGAGGAATTGGAAGCGGGTAAGCTGGTCACTGTGCCCAAATTTGATTTCCCCAATCAGCGACGGGACGAGAATCTGGGCTACCCCTTGCAACTGAAAAACAACGAAATCGCCATCTTCGAGGGCATACATGCCTTGAATGACGCTATCGCAGGCAAGCACAACACCGCCACAGGTGTCTACATCTCCGCCCGTTCGGACATCTTGGACGGGGACAAACGCATTTTCAAGGGCACATGGATGCGTCTCATGCGTCGTTCGGTGCGTGATTACCAATTCCGTGGCACAGAAGTGGGCGAGACCTTGCAAATGTGGGCAAACGTGCGCCGTGGGGAAAAGTTGTATATTTCTCCCTTCAGACACCGTGCCAATGTGATTTTTGATTCCTCGTTCCCCTATGAAGTCTCAGTCATGAAGCAGTTTGCCAAACCGCTCTTTGATAAATTTTTGGACAGCGTCCCCCAAGATAACCCCCGCCGTGCCGAATTGCGTGACGTGATGAACGCATTTTCTTACTTTGAGGGCATTTCTCCCGATGCCTTACAGCCCGATGCCCTCATCCGTGAATTTGTCGGCGGTGGCTCTTACGAATACAAATAAGCCCTAGGTGCAAGGGGGCGATGATACCCATCGTCCCTTTGCACTGCACAGAAAGGAAATATCTCATATGTCTGAAGCCGTAGAAAATTGTAGCCATGACTGTTCCAGTTGTCAGGCGAATTGTAGCTCTCGTGACCCTGAAAGCCTGATTATCCCCGTCAATGCCCACTCCCGCATCAAGCGCGTCATTGCCGTCATGAGCGGGAAGGGTGGTGTAGGCAAAAGCTCCGTCACCGCCTGTCTGTCCTCTGCCATGGCAAAAAAAGGCTACCGTGTGGGTGTCCTCGATGGGGACATCACAGGGCCTTCCATTCCCCAAGCCTTTGGCATTCACACAAAAGCCGAGGGAAGCGAGCGGGGACTTTTGCCCGAATACAGCGACGGTGGTGTCGCCATCATGTCCTTGAACCTGCTTTTGAATGCAGAAACTGACCCCGTCATCTGGCGTGGCTCTATCCTCTCTTCTGCCGTCAAGCAGTTCTGGACAGATGTTGTCTGGGGCGACCTCGACTATCTCTTTGTGGATATGCCTCCCGGTACGGGTGACGTGCCCATGACCGTCTTGCAGTCTCTGCCCATCGACGGCATCATCGTCGTGACCTCTCCTCAGGACTTGGTCTCTATGATTGTCGGCAAGGCAATCAATATGGCGAGTATGATGAAAAAGCCCGTGCTGGGTCTGGTGGAAAATTACAGTTACTTCATCTGTGACCAGTGCGAGAAAAAGCATTATATTTTTGGCGATAGCCGTCTTGAAGAAATCGCCGCAGGCTATACCCTGCCCGTGCTGGCAAAAATCCCCATGGATGCCCGCATTGCGCAGGCAATGGACGGTGGCACGGTGGATAGTCTGGAGGAAAACCACCTGACCGCCGTGGCAGATATTCTGGTAAAAGTGCCCCTTGCCTAAATGAAACTCATCTCGTGGAATGTCAACGGACTGCGCGCCGCAGTCAAAAAGGGCTTTCTGGCGGCATTTTGGGATTTTGATGCCGACGTCGTCTGCCTGCAAGAAACCAAATTACAACCCGAACAAATCTCTCTGGACTTGGCGGGCTATGACTTGTTCTGGAACAGTGCGGACAAAAAGGGTTATTCTGGAACGGCAATTTTCACCCGTGTCCCACCGCTCTCCGTCAGCTATGACTTTGGGGACGACCTGCACCGCCATGAGGGACGGGTCATCACGGCAGAATTTGCGGATTTTTATCTGGTCTGCTGTTATACCCCCAATGCCCAAGACGGCTTAAAACGACTGCCCTATCGCATGGACTGGGAAGATGCCTTCCGTGCCTACCTTGTGGACTTGAACAGGCAAAAGCCCGTGGTGCTCTGTGGCGATTTGAATGTCGCCCATCAGGACATTGACCTCAAACATCCGAGTACGAACCACAAAAGCCCAGGGTTTTCCGACGAGGAACGCGGGAAATTGACTGCACTCTTAGACGCAGGTTTTGTGGATAGCTTCCGCCACCTGCACCCCGATACCAGCGATGCCTATACTTGGTGGAGCTACCGCTCTGCCGCCCGCACACGCAACGTCGGCTGGAGAATCGACTATTTTCTCGTCTCGCATGCCCTCGAAAACCGCATCGAGACCGCCAGTATCTTGCCCGATGTCCTCGGCAGCGACCACTGTCCCGTCACCCTCACCCTCAGACCCTAAACAAAAAAACCGTTGCCTCTCGGCAACGGTTTTTTCATATACGTTTCATCCCCTCGGACAAATATGGAATTTGTCCCTACCCCCCGCATGGTCTTCTACCTCCCTTGCCAAAGGGAACACACCTCGTAGGGGCGG
>CAZSWQ010000161.1:0-2956 GCA_964611025.1 uncultured Ruminiclostridium sp. | reverse complement strand
CCGCAGCGGTCAGGGCATCGGTGGAGTAGTCCTGTGGCATGTCGGCAAAATCTGCGATGTTGCCAGCCATTGCCCCGATGGGCAAAAAGCTGAGTGCCATGCTCGCAGAGAGTGCCGATGCGATGAGTTTACGTTTCATCATAGTTCGTTCCTCCCAAAAGATAGGTTTGGTATGTGAAAATTGTCGATTTTTCTTGGGTGTATTATATCGTAAAGGAAGCTGAAAAACAAGAACTTTGACAAAAAATATGCCTCTTGTGACATGAATCATGCCTCTTGTGACATGAATCATGCTGACTGATTTTCGGGCTGGAATGATAAGAGGGGCGAGGAGACAAAAATAACATATCCCCTCGCCCCTGTGCCTGTTCATCTCAGCCCAGAGATAGAAACAATGAAATTGTACTCGACGTAGCGGATGTTGTCCCAAGTATCCAGTACGCTTTTCAGGGCTTCGACCGTGGTCAAAGTTTGGTCAATACGCAGGAAGTAAATATCCTCATCGCCCAGACCGTGCAGGAGTGGTTCAACTGCGACCACACCCAATTGTTTCAGGGCAGGGCTTAGTTCACTGGGAAAGGCAGGGCTCACGCCGATGATAACACCGTCCTTGGCGTAGGCAGATTCACTTTCCGCCAGCTCCAGCGTCACGACATTCACTTGCAGGGGGTAGCTTTCCATGATGCCGTTTGTGTCATAAAATACACGGATTTTGTCGCCAATGCCCGCAGGGAAGTCCTGTGGAAAGGGAATGGAAACCAAATCACCAGAAGCCAAAATCGCTTCCCCCGCCACGGGACGCAGAAGTGCGGTCATGCCGTCACATTCCTCCAGCGTCCCCACAAAAGACCCACCAATTGCCAAGCATTCCTCAGGTACAGTACCCACGGGGGGATTTTCACGCAAAATGTCCTTTGTCAAGGAGAGCAGGACACGTTCAGGCAGGGGGCGGGTGCTTTGGATGCTGTAGCCATATTGCCCCGCCGTCCAGACCGCCAGCGTAAAGCCCTTATCACCGCCATTCAAAGTCAAGCGTACACCGTCCAAATCATAGCGTTTGCTTTTGACATAGTTGTTGTAATCCCCGCTCACATCCACCTGCGCATTGCCCTTGCGGAAAGTGAGCCGATGTTCGCCTTTTTGGAAATTGCGTTCCATGAGTTTGTTGCCAATGCTCCGCAAGCTGATTTCGGTATAGCCTTTTTGGTATTGCTTATCCAGCGTGAGGGGGAAGGCAAAACCTGCCACGGTTTCGGCTTCCTTGAGGGTCTCGCAATCCTGCCAAGGGTTGGGAAGCTGTACGTCATTGGGGACGACGTTGGTGTTGATGGCGTCAGCAGTTAAGGTCTTGCCCGTGGGGTCGTCCAGCGTGAAGCCTTGGATATAATTGCCCACCAAAATATCAGGACAGACCGCCTCAATGCCATTGTCTGGGTCGTCTTCAAAACGGGTTTCTGGGGTAATAAGAATGATTTTGCCGTTGTCCAGAGTGATTTTTTTGCCCTCGACTGCCGTCACTGTGCCCTCAATATTGATGAGGAGTTTTGCCATGAGCTGTCCCTCAGCGGGCGGGGCTTCCTGTCTTGCACTGGCGGGGGTGAGCATTGCCCCCGTTGCCAAGAGCAGACTTCCACTCAAACAGAATGCAATCAGTTTCTTTTTCATCGTTTGTTCCTCCTTGTGTTGTGTGTTCATGATGTTGTGTCTAGGATGCT
Source organism: uncultured Ruminiclostridium sp. (assembly GCA_964611025.1). Taxonomy (GTDB): domain Bacteria; phylum Bacillota; class Clostridia; order Oscillospirales; family Oscillospiraceae; genus Evtepia. Next base: position 1,241 of record CAZSWQ010000161.1, on the reverse strand, counting down.
GTGTAGGGCACGTTCCAATGCCCGCTTGGAGAGACCTTGTGCCTCGATGTCGAAGAAAACACCCGCCCGCTCGCCTTGGGCAAAGACTCTGCCCGCCTGTTCCCAGACCAGAACGGGGGTTGCTCCGATTTGGCTTTCTTTTGCCTGAGGTATGTCCATTTTGTCCAGTGGATAGCCCAATTTGCTGACCCGCAAGGTCAAAGATGCGTGGCTGTCTTCGTTTTCATAGAAGAACATCGCCGTATCATAGACGAGTACGCCTTGGAGCGTCTCTTCAAAATCCTGTTGTGTACCCATGTCCCAATACACAAGCCCTGCGGGCAGAGCCAGACCCGCAAAATCCATGCCGAAGTAGTCGGCGAGGGCGGTTTGGTCTTGGGGGATGTGCTGGGTGCTTTCCTTGGGCATGGGGCTGTCTTCTTGGACAGAGGGCATCGTTGGACTGCCCTGCAAGCCATTGGCAGGGGGTAAAATTTGCGGGTCAGCGAGGGTGTTGATGTACAAATCAGACTGCAACTGGGGCAGGAGGCTGACACAGAGCAGGACGACCGCCACCAGAGAACCCCACTGATAGAGTCGTCTGTGCGAGCGGGCTGGTTTCTGGGGCAACTGTCTGGCTTCCTCGATGAAGCGTGGGTCGATGTCGCCCCAGACTTGCAGCCAAATGTCCGTCTTTTCTTTCATAGCAAAACCCCTTCCCGTTCCAGTGCAAGTTTGAGTGTTTTCCGACAGCGAAAGAGCAGAGATTTGACTTTGCTCTCGGACATATGAAATTTCCCTGCCAAGTCTTGGATACTGTCGGCATAGAAATAGCGTCTCACGCAGAGCAAACGCTTTTCCGTTTCCAGCCCCGCCAAAAAGGCGTTGATGACTTGGGTGATGGTCTCGCCCAGCTCTGCCTTTGCAACTTGGTCTTCGGCACTCTCCCCCGTACTGAGCACTTCGGCGAGTTCATCCACCAGCTGGGGTATCGTACCGCCCCCTCGTTTTTGGCTTCGGTTGTGCTGGTAGCGGTTCAGGGAGAGGTTGCGGACAATTTTGGCGAGATAGGCAAAGAAAAATTTTGGTTTTTCTGGAGGCAGTGCGTGCCAAGTTTTCAAATAGGCATCGTTCACACATTCTTCGCCGTCCTCGCTATTGTGTAGAATCTGCTGGGCGAGACGCAGACACATCAGCCCATATTTTTTGCTGGTCTCGTCGATTGCGTGTTCATCTCTTGCCCAATACAGGGCGATGATTGC
>CAZSWQ010000160.1:0-2961 GCA_964611025.1 uncultured Ruminiclostridium sp. | reverse complement strand
GAGGAACTCCGCCCACTTTTCCTATACACCCCTAGGAGGTCATATGCTTTACACCTTAACCCTCACCGATACAGAAGCAGAAGAAGCATTTCTCATTGGCATATTTGACACGGAACAGCAAGCCCAGTCGGTCGCCCAGCATTATCAAAAGCATGTCTCTGGCTTCTGCCACTATCCTTGCCAGTATCGCATTGAGAAAAAAACCATTATCCCTGCAAAATCCATCCCGAACCCCACCCATGTCTACTTGGTGCAAGGCTGGAATCTCAATGACACCTTTGACGCTGTGGATATTGTGGAAAGCGACTGCCTCGTGACAGAAACAGCCGCCCAGCGGGTACTAGAAACCATGCAACGCACCCACCAGCGGGCGGAATGGTGTATCGACTGCTACCAAATCAATGCCCTGCACTGGTGCGAAGGCTTTGTACGGGTCTAATCCCTGATTCCCTCAGGGAACTTTTTGCCCCCACCCTGCGTCCAAGGCATCAGGATACAGAATCTTAGGGTTTCCCCCAACACAGAAAGGAAGTCGATGTTATGAAACGAAATCTCAAAACACGTCTCGCCACCACCCTCTTGGGCGGTGCGCTCTTGCTCTCCAGCACTGCCCTCGCTTACGATGCCAATACCGCCCAGCAGGAAGCCGAAGCCCTCAAGAGCTTGGGGCTGTTCCAAGGCACTGACCAAGGCTTTGAACTCGAACGCAGTCCCTCCCGCATGGATGCCCTCGTGATGCTCCTGCGTATGACGGGTCAGGAACAACCCGCCCGCTTCACGGAAACCCCACCCCCCTTTGTGGACGCACCCACTTGGGAATTTGCCCCCGCCTACCTCTCCTATGCCTACGCCCACGGGCTGACCACGGGTGTGGATGCCACCCACTTCAACCCCCAAGCCCCTGCCTCTGCACAGACCTACATCACCTTCATGCTCCGTGCTCTGGGCTATGACAGTGCAGAAGCTTGGAGCAACTGGGAAACACTGGGCAAGGAAACGGGTCTCTTGTCCGCTGACGTCGATACTGACAACTTCCAGCGGGGCGACATGGTACACATCTCTTATGCCGCCCTGTCCGCCACGCTCAAAGACGGCAGCATGACCCTCGGCGAAAAGCTCCAAAGCGAAGAATGGTTCGGGGATTTTGCCCTTGCCGTTGCCGATTTGAAGGTCGGGCAAAAGGTCTCCAAAGACAGTGCCCTGCCCCACATTGCCGCCCAAATTTATGACAATGTTTTCTCCTTCCTCTCCCCCGAAAACCTCACGGGCATGGTCATCACCAAGGAAAACCTCAATTATTTCACAGGTCTTGACGAGAGCCTCAATTTTGTGGAGGGCTATGCCGTCGAACCCCGCATGACCGCACAGGCACATTCTGTCGTCCTGCTCCGTGTCGCCGAGGGCGAAGATGTGGAAAAAATCAAACAAGATATGTTGGACAATGTCGACCCCTACAAGTGGGTTTGTGTCGGTGTGGAAGAAAACGGCATCCGCATTGACAACATCGGCAATTTGATTTGTCTCGTCATGGACGATGACCACAGCGGGGCAATTTTGAAAAATTTCCAAACTCTCCCTCAGGACATTGACGGCGTTTCCCTCGTGGGCGATACCGTTCTGGAAGCCCACACGCTCAAGACCGCTTCTCTGGAAAAATTGGCGGACAAAATCAATACCATTCAGGAAAATTATCTGGGTAAGACCCCCACCTACTACGGCATCATCCCCGACAAGAGCAATTATGCCCCCGAAGATTTCACAGCACGGCTTGACCATGATGACATGATGAAAACCCTCAGCCCCTTGGTCAACGAGAGCATCACAGAAATCGCTCTGGAAGACGCACTGGACTTGGACGACTACTACAAAACTGACCGCCATTGGCGACAGGAAAAGCTGGAAACCGTCATGAGCAACCTTGGCAATGCCATGGGCTTTGCCCCCAACTGGTCGCTGTTCACGGAAAAAACCACCGAAGATTTTGTCGGCACTTACCGCCGTCAACTGCCCAATCTGCCCAGCGAGACCTTCTCTTACTTGGAAAGCGACTCCAACCAAGCGGCCACAGTGAAACTCTACGGCAAAACCGAGACCTTCCCCGTCTACAATCTGGACAAGCTCCAGAGCACAGACCCCTACACCGTCTTCCTCTCCGAGCTGTCCCCTGTGACCAAGCTCCACAACCCCATGATTGACACCGAACGCAAGCTCGTCCTCTTTGTCGATTCCTTTGGCACGAGCATTGCACCCCTGTTTCTCGAACACTATGCCGATATTACCATTGTCGACCTGCGTTTCATGCCCGCCAACCTGATTCCTGAACAGGTCAGCCTAGACGAACAGACCGATGCCCTGTTCCTCTACTGCGCCCAGATTGCCAACAACAGCAATTTGCTCCGTTGAGCCATGAGGTGACGCCATGCCCTGTCTCTTTGAAAACCGATATTTCGGCAAAAATGCCATGCTCTCCGAATACGTCCACAAAGTCCTCTGTCGGAACATCAAACGCTTTGGTTTGCTCTTTTCCCTGCTCGCCCTGCTCATGATTGTTGTGAGCATGCAGAGCAACAGTATTATTTTCATTACCCTGTTCAGCGTCTGCTTTGCCATCATCTTTTTGACCGCCACGCTCGCGCCCTTCCTGCTGGTGCGTCAGATGAAAGACGCTGAGTGGAAGCTCTACCGAGGCGAACCACAGGAGACCATTGTACAATTTGGTGAGGCAATTTTCATCCGTGAGAGCACATTCTCCCTCAATTTGGAATATGACCAAATCATCTCCATCCATGAACTGAAACACAGCTATGTGCTCATGTTCAACAAGACCAATGGGATTTTACTCGACCCTGCGGGCTTCTCCGTCGGTACGTTTGAGGATTTTAAAATTTTCATTCAAGACTGTACCGACAAAAACACAAAACGCTGAAAAAGGCAAAAGAAAGACCGCGCGGTGCAGAGCAC
>CAZSWQ010000159.1:0-2984 GCA_964611025.1 uncultured Ruminiclostridium sp. | reverse complement strand
GGTGATTTTCTCCCGCTCGTCTATGTGAAATTGCCCTTCAAAGGTGGCATTCTGCAAAGTGGAAAATTCCCCTTTGACATTACGTTCCGGTGTGAATAAGCCCTCTTGGAACTGCATGAGCAAGGTCATATGCTCCTCTTGGCTCAAGTCCTCTTTGGTATAGGCAAAAATCGCACCATCGGCAAATTTTAGGTTGCCCGTATAGCCAAAGCCCCAGATTTTTGCCACTTCTTCCGTGAGGGGCACAGCATTTGCCAAGCGGATGGTCAGGGTGACACGGGTGGGGGCGGTGTTCATACCACTGTTGACAAAGCGGAAATTCGCCCCAGAAACACCGTCGGTATACTGCCCGACGACCTGTGCCATGCGGTATTCAATGGTGTATTGATTCGCTCCGTATGTACTGATGCCAAAGCAAATTTCGCTGCCTGTCTCGGTCTCTCTCACACCTGCTGCCTGAGCTTTTTGGGTAAAAGATGCGTCTACGTCCCAGTCCTGCACGGTGTCATAGACCCCGTTTTTATCGGAGACTTTGAGCTGACTGACCTGCATGTACGGTGGTAGTTTGAGGGGAATATACAGCTCGTTGCCGTCGGAAAATTCCCCGTTCCAGTGCTGGATGACATACATAGAGCCGTCCTCATAGAGCAGGGCTTGTATGTCGATGGTGTTGACCTGATTGCGTTTGCCTGCGCCCAAAAGCAGGGTGCAGACGCAGAAAAGCAAGAGCATCATGCCCAGCACTTTCCACTTTGGTTTCCTGATGTTTGCCACAAAGACGCCTCCCATTCTTGCGTGCAAAATTTGTCTTTTCTAGGGGGTAGGAAAAATTTTTCTCAAGGTTCATTGTAGCACAAGTGGCTGAAAATGGCAAGGGTGCGGGTGATATCATCCCCAAAAAATCCGTATCCTTAAAACAGGGTTGTGTCGATTTCCTCATCATACAATACAAGAGCAATTACATCGTCAAAACCCATATTTCTTGTCACCAAAACATCAAGGTCATAGTTTTCTCCCAAGGCATCCATATCCTCAATGGTACTCAACTCGATAAAATACCTGCTGCATCGTTCGCCATTTGTATCATCCAATTCTTTCAGGTAGGCTTCCCTGCAAGGTTGTTCTTTCTTGGAAAATTTCAAATGGATGTTTCCATCACGATTGCATTGATTGATGATAGATGACCTAGTAATCATATATTCCGCCATGGATTGCACCTCCTTTCTATCCGTGCTCTATTTTTTACGGGGAACAGCAAAGCGGACAATGAACAATGAAACGTGAACAGCGAATGGTCTGGGGGGCATGATACATGATGCATTCACTTGTGCAGGCGATGTTTCAAGTCCAGAATTTTTGTTTCAATTTGGGCAATGGTCTGCAAAAAAACGGCATCGCTCTGTCCTGAGGGGTCGTCCAGTCCCCAGTCCTCCCGATGACGGCAGGGCAAATGCGGGCACTGTACGTTGCACCCCATGGTGATGAGAATGTCCACAGGGGGCAGAGCCTCCAGCAGTTTGCTGCTTTGCGTTTGTTCCATATCAATGCCGTACTGTGCTTTCATGAGACGCACAGCATCGGGGTTGATATGGGGCTTGGTCTCCGTGCCCGCAGAATGGGCAGAGAAGGTTTCCGATGCCAAGTGTTTGCCCAAGGCTTCGGCAATTTGACTGCGACAGGAATTGTGGACACAGACAAAGGCAACGGTGGGGAGGGACTTCATACTTTCACCCCTGCTTTTTGGATGAGACGCTTGGCTTCTGCCACGGAAATGAGCTTGCCGTAGGACATGACTTTGCGGTTGACGACCAACGCAGGGGTCTGCATGACACCATAGCGGGCGATTTCGACCACATCGCCGATGTTCTGGACGGTCTGGGGCAAACCCAATTCCGCCACGGCGGTCTGGACATTGGCAAAGCTCTCACTGCTTTTTTTACAACAAGCCCCCAAGACGAGAATATCGGCTTCGGTGGTGTGGGCTTCTGGGGTGCTGTCGCCCTGACAGTGCCCACAGCTGCAGGTCTGCACGGGCTGGCAGATGACGTCTTCTGCGGGTGTACCGTCTTTGTTTTTCTTTCTCAAAAATGCAAACAGTGCCATAAAAAATTTCTCCTTATTTTGATTTGGGTGCTGTCTCAGACAAAATCCAAATGTTGTTTTGCCTCCTCAAAGGAGGAAAAAAAGCGGATGGCAGGGTTTTTTTCTGTCTGGGGCAGGGCTTGGGGATGCAGGTCATAGCGTTCGATGAGGAGTGCCCGCCCCTTGGGGTCGGGCTGGGGCGTGGGGATATCTGCAAGCCCCAGTTGCTGTTTGAAATCTGGGCAGAAAATCAGGAGCGAGAAAAAATCCTGCATGTTTTCCGCCAGAAAGTAGAGCCGTTTTTGTGCGTCCAGATAGTAGATGTCTGCTTGGGTGCAGTCGGGGTGCTTCGCCTGCGGGTTGGTGGAAACAAATGCCCCGCCGTGGCTGTCGATGGCAAAAATCAAAAGTTCTGGGACGGGATAGAAGGAAAACTGGGGCAGTTCCTTGTGAAATGCTTGGTGGAAATCATAAAAACGGGCAAACATGCTATCGACTGAGGTCAGCGAGCAATCCATATAGCTGGGCATGATGTACTTGCCCGCCAGAGTACAGGTGGAGGCATGTGCGGGCAGAGGGCTTGTGCCATAGGCTTCCCGATTCAAATACGGCATAGACGAACCCTTCCTTTCTGATGCATCAAGTATTTTTGATATATCTATGATACAAAATCCCCGCCCGCTTGTCAAGGGGACAGTGAAAAATGAATCGTGAACAGAAACATGAAAAATAGAATCCCCCTATCATCTGCGGATGACCTCCTCCTTTCACAAGAGGGATAAGATAGGGCTGAGATATCGAGGACATCGTCTCCTACAGGGGAAACGCAGAGTGTTTCAGCAATGATGCCTTGTAAGCGGGATGGCAAAAGCCGCCGCCCCTGCGGGGCGGCGGCTTCTATC
>CAZSWQ010000158.1:0-3014 GCA_964611025.1 uncultured Ruminiclostridium sp. | reverse complement strand
CACCCCTGAACCGAGACCAGACCCCGAACCCACACCCGAACCCGAACCCACACCCGAACCCGAACCCACACCCGAACCCACACCACCACCCGCTCCTGCACCCAGTGAGGCGACAGAGGGCGGTACAGAATAAAAGGAGACCGTTTTTATGATTACACCCAAAGAAATGGCACTTGCCTTGGCAAAAGCCTTGGATGCCAAAAAAGCCCAAGCACTTTCCGTTCTGGAAACCCACAGCGTGACCAGTCTGGCAGATTATTTTGTCATCTGCACGGGGTCTTCCGCACCCCAGCTCAAAGCCATGGGCGATGCCTGTGAAAAAGCAATGAAAGACCTCGGCATCATGCCCCACCACATCGAAGGACACCGTGGGGGCACTTGGATTTTGCAGGACTATGGCGACGTCATTGTCCACCTCTTTTCCGAGGAAGCCCGTGAATTTTATGACCTCGACCGCCATTGGGTCGATGCCGTGAACATTGACTGGAACGATGCCCAGTAAGCCCAAGCGAAACACCAAGGGGCGGATAGCATCCGCCCCGACCATGTATGAATAGAAAGTGAGATTCCAACAGTGAAATACGATTTCTTGCGGATTGAGAAAAAATGGCAAGGACGCTGGAAAGACAGTGCCTGCTACCGCACCAAAGAAGACAGCGATGCCCCCAAATTCTACGGACTGGTCGAGTTCCCCTATCCCTCTGCACAGGGCTTGCACGTCGGACATGCCCGCCCCTATACCGCCATGGACGTCGTCGCCAGAAAACGCCGTATGCAGGGCTATCACGTCTTGTTCCCCATGGGCTATGATGCCTTTGGGTTGCCCACCGAAAACTTCGCCATCAAGAACCATGTCCACCCCGCCAAGGTCACACAGGACAACATCGCCAGCTTCCGCAAGCAGTTGCAGATGCTGGGCTATTCCTTTGATTGGGAACGTGAAGTGGATACCACTGACCCCTTGTATTACAAGTGGACACAGTGGATTTTCTTAAAACTCTTTGAAAAAGGGCTTGCCTACAAGACCGCCATGCCCGTCAACTGGTGTACCAGCTGTCTGTGCGTCTTGGCAAATGAAGAAGTGGTCGGGGGTGTCTGTGAACGCTGTGGTGCGCCCGTCGTCCGCAAGGATAAGAGCCAGTGGATGTTGAAAATCACCGAGTATGCCCAGAAGCTTCTGGACGATTTGGACGATGTGGATTTCATCGACCGTGTCAAGGCACAACAACGCAACTGGATTGGTCGCTCCACGGGTGCAGAAGTCACCTTCCAGACCACTGCAGGCGACAGCCTCGCCATTTTTACCACCCGTGCTGATACCATGTTTGGTGCAACGTATATGGTGCTCTCCCCCGAACATCCCTATGTGAACAAGTGGAAAGACCGACTGAGCAACTGGGATGCGGTTTCTGCCTATGTCGATGCTGCCTCCCACAAATCCGACTTTGAACGCACGGAACTGCAAAAGGAAAAGTCTGGGGTGAAGTTGGAGGGTGTCCGTGCCATCAACCCCGCCAACGGCAAGGAAATTCCGATTTTCATTTCGGATTATGTTCTCGTGTCCTACGGTACGGGTGCGATTATGGCAGTGCCTGCACACGATGACCGTGACTGGGATTTCGCCCGTGCCTTTGGCTGTGAAATTGTGGAAGTCGTCAGCGGGGGCAATGTGGAAGAAGCTGCGTTCACACCCAAGGACGATACGGGCATCATGGTCAATTCTGATTTCCTGAATGGTCTCACCGTCAAAGATGCCATTCCCGTCATGACAAAGTGGCTGGCAGACAAGGGTCTGGGTTTTGAAAAGGTCAATTACAAGCTCCGTGACTGGGTCTTCTCCCGCCAGCGTTACTGGGGCGAACCCATTCCCATTGTGAACTGCCCCAAGTGTGGCTTTGTGCCCCTGCCTGAGCGCGAATTGCCCTTGCTCCTGCCCAATGTGGAGAGCTACGAACCCACCCAGACAGGCGAAAGCCCCATTTCCAAATTGCGTGACTGGGTGGAAACGACTTGCCCCTGCTGTGGCGGGACAGCGGAACGTGAAACCGATACCATGCCCCAGTGGGCGGGTTCGTCTTGGTATTTCCTCCGCTACATGGACCCTCATAATAACGAGGCACTGGCTTCCCCCGAAGCCCTCAAGAAGTGGGGCATGGTCGACTGGTACAATGGTGGCATGGAACACACCACCTTGCACTTGCTCTACTCCCGTTTCTGGCACAAATTCCTCTATGACATTGGCGTTGTGCCCCACAAAGAACCCTATGCCAAGCGCACCAGCCACGGCATGATTCTGGGCGAGGGTGGCGAAAAGATGTCCAAGTCCCGTGGGAACGTGGTCAACCCCAATGATGTCATTGCCCAGTACGGTGCAGACACCATGCGTATGTATATCATGTTCATTGGGGACTTTGAAAAGGCAGCCGCTTGGTCGGATAATGCCGTCAAGGGCTGTAAGCGTTTCATCGACCGTGTTTGGAATTTGTTTGACAAAGCAGAAGACGGCAAGGCATACAGTGCGAAGAACGAAGCCTCGATTCACAAGACCATCAAAAAGGTCAGCGATGATATCGAAGCCATGAAGTTCAACACCGCCATTGCCGCCCTCATGAGCCTGACGAATGAATTTTACGACAAGGGCTTGAACAAGGCAGATTTCGGCGCGCTGGTGCTGATGCTCGCGCCTTTCGCGCCCCACATGGCAGACGAGCTGTGGGAAATGCTCGGTGGCGACGGACAGGCAAGCATCCACGCATGGCCCCAGTACGACGAGAGCAAGACGATTGACAGCGAAGTGACCTTTGCGGTGCAGATTGGTGGCAAGCTCAAGGGCACAGTCACCTTGCCCCTGAACAGCGATGCTGACGCTGTACTCGCCGCCATTGCCGCCGACGAAAAGCTCGGCAAGTTCCTCGGTGGCATGGACATTGTGAAGAAAATCCTCGTCCCCAACAAACTCATGAACCTCATTTTGAAGCCTCAGGCATAAAACACAAGAAGCCCGCCGACCCCTT
>CAZSWQ010000157.1:0-3081 GCA_964611025.1 uncultured Ruminiclostridium sp. | reverse complement strand
ACATCCAGCGGTTTTATGTCTTCTTTGAACGCCAGCGTCTCTTACATCTCTTTGAGGAGGGCATCACCTACCTGCATGAAAATTTTGTCTTCCGCAAAGAGGACGAGAGCCTGTGTTGGTTCTCCATTCACATCAAAATGTGTTCCCACCCCGTCACAGGTGACATAGAGTGTATGATACATTGCAGTGACGAAACCAAGCAAAAACTCTCCCAGCAGGTCATTGATGCCGTGGTCAAAAAGGACTATGACAGCCTATTCTATGTCAGTTTCTACGACAACACCGCAAAAGTCCTCTGCGACAATGAAGACATCCACTGGAGTGCCCCTTTCCCGCTGGAGGAAATCAGCCGCCACCGCCAAAATTATCTGGAAAACCACTATGTCGGAGAGGACAAAGAGACGTTTTTGGAAAAACACAGTATCCATGCCATTGCTGAGACCATGCAGGAACGTGACCGCTACACTGTGGATTATCGCATCTTTGAAAATGGGGAATTTCGTCTCAAACGGGGCAACTACTACTGGCTGGACAACAATAAAAAATACCTCTGCTTCACCAATACCGACATCACCGATTCCCTGCTTCTGGAGCAACAGCGCAGTCAGGAATTGGAGGAAAAAATACGGGAAGCCCGTGCCGATGAACGACGCATTTTGCAGGAAAAAGAAGCACTCAAAGAAGAATATTACGAGACCATCCGCCAAAATGACATCATGCTCAACAACCTGCTCGCCAACATCCCAGGGGGCGTGGCAATTTACCGCATGGCAGACAAGCACATTGACACCCTCTATTCCAGCGAAGGCGTGCCCAAATTGACAGGACGCACGATGGAAGACTATTATCAAGCCATCCAAAACAACCCCATTGGTCTCTGCGTCCACCCCGACGACCAAGACAAGGTGCTGGAGATGATACAAAGCACCGTACCCTATGGCAAGTCCCTGTACTCCACGCACCGCATCCAGCACAAAAACGGGCACTATGTCTGGATTATGATGACGGGCAGTAAAATCCGTGAGGAAAACGGTGTCCCCATCTATTATGTCGTGTACACCAGCATCCCCGAACAGGTCGCCCAATATGCCGAACTCTGCGAAAATGCCCCCTCTGCCATTTTTGTCATCGACAACAGCAACCACGAAATTGTCTTCGCCAACAAAGAAGCCCAAAACATTGCAGGCATCAATCAGCTCACCCCCAAAGACCTCTGTTATGAACGCATTGCCCACCTCAATCACCCCTGCGATTTTTGCACCTGTACCCCCACCAATTACCACAGTTTTGTGGAGCAATCCATGATTTTGCCCAGCAACGGCATCCACTACACCATGAAACGCAAACGCATGTCTTGGGACAACCGTGACGTTTTTGTGGTCTATCTTCAGGACGAGACCCACTTTATTCAAGAACAAGAGCAAATCAAAAAACGTGCCGATGCCGAAGAAGCGAACAAAGCAAAAACCGAGTTCCTCTCCCGCATCAGCCACGATATGCGTACCCCCATGAATGGCATACTGGGCTTGGCGATGCTGGCGGAAGACCAAGATGACCCCGCTATATTAAAACAGGACATGCGCCAAATTCAGCTCTCCGGACGCTATCTGCTCAACCTCATCAACGACACGCTGGACATGAACCAAATCGAAACGGGCGAATTGCTCTTGCACCCCAGCCCCTGCATGGGCAGTGAGCTTTTACAAAACGTCCTGCACACCGTCAACAATCTCGCTGACCACAAGGGCATTGCCTTCCAAACCGATATTCCCACAGTACCCAACGATACGCTCTACATCGACGCCCCCCGTGTGGAACAAATCCTCATCAATCTCATGTCAAATGCCATCAAATACACCCACACAGGGGGCACTGTGCATTTTACCATGGAAATCCTGCCCCCCAAGGACGAGTATTTGCACCACCGCTATACCATCGCAGATACGGGCATTGGCATGAGCCCTGCATTTTTGGAACATATTTTTGAGCCGTTTGCCCGTGAAAATCGCATCAACACCGACCGTGAAGTCGGTACGGGGCTGGGCATGTCCATTGTCAAAAAACTGCTCGAACTCATGGGTGGGGAGATTGATATTCAAAGTACCGTGGATGTGGGCACACGGGTCACTTTGCACATGCAGTACCGCAAATTGGACAACACAGTCCTGCCCAACCAAGCCCGCAAGGTAGAAAGCCAAGCCCTCAAGGGCAAACGTATTTTGCTCTGCGAAGACCACCCTCTGAACGCAAAAATTGCCATCAAACTCCTCCAAAAAAAGGGTATGGTCGTCGATTGGGTCGAGGACGGTCAGCTCGGCTTGCAGGCATTCCGCCAAAGTTCCCCTGGGGACTATGACGCAGTGCTGATGGACATTCGTATGCCTATTTTAGATGGGCTGGAAACCACCCGCCTGCTCCGTGCCCTCCCACACCCCGACGCACAAAGCATCCCCATCATTGCCATGACTGCCAATGCCTTCTCGGAAGATGAGGCGAAATCCAAAGCGGCGGGCATGAATGCCCATTTGCCCAAACCCATCGAACCAGACAAGCTCTATCAAACCCTCTGCCGTTTTTCAGGGCAACGCAAAAGCCCCACTTGATTTCTCTGAGAAAGGAGATACCCTTTGGAAACACCACACATGCTGACCATGGAAAGCAAGCTCCTGCGTATTTTGGATGAGTCCGAAATTGCTGTCTATGTCACCACACTTGACACCTACGAATTGCTCTATGCCAATGCCCGTGCAAAATCCTTTGTCCGTCGCAATGATTTGGACACTTGCGGGGGCCTGTGCCACAAAATCCTGATGAATTTGGACGTACCGTGCCCCTTTTGCAAAATCAAATTGCTCCAACAAGGGGAGTTTCTCGTGCGGGAATTTACCTACCCAAAAACAGGTGAAATCTTCGAGATGAAAGGCACACTCATCGACTGGGACGGCAAGCTTGCCCACATTGAGTACATCCGCAACATCAGCCAAGAAAAACGTCTCTTTGCAAAAACAGAATCATTACAACAGGAAATGCACGACATCATCGAAAATATCCCCAGTGGCATTTGTGTCTATTACTGCGATG
>CAZSWQ010000156.1:270-3144 GCA_964611025.1 uncultured Ruminiclostridium sp. | reverse complement strand
GAGCCTGGATGCGAGCTCATGAGATAGGGGACAAGATACTGATTTTTGTCATAGGGTTGGGTGAGGCTGTGGTCTTTTTCTTTGAATTTCTCATAGGTCCCGATGTGGGGCTTGCCCATATAGTCCAGTACCCGCCCGACGCAGTGCTCAGGGGCGACCTTGAGCTGACCGCTGACATGATGCTGGATGAGTTCGGCAAAAAATTCCCCGCTGGGGTCTTTCAGGAGAAAGTCAAAACGGATGCCCGAACGGATGAAAATTTTCTTAATGCCAGAAATCGACCGCAACTTGCGGAGCAGGAGCAAATAGTCCCTGTGGTCGGCATCGAGGTTGGGGCAGGGTGTGGGGGCGAGGCAGTCACGGTGCTTGCACAGACCCACTTTTTTCTGGTGTTCGCAGGAGGGACGGCGGAAATTGGCGGTAGGGCCGCCCACGTCGTGGATATAGCCCTTGAATTGGGGGTGTTTGGTCAGGGCAGTGACCTCTCGTATGATGCTCTCATGACTGCGGGCAGTAATCATGCGTCCCTGATGGAATGCCAAGGAGCAGAAATTACATGCCCCGAAACAACCTCGATTGTGCGTGACGGAAAAGAGCACTTCTTCAATGGCGGGCACACCGCCGTATTTGTCATACATGGGGTGCCAAGCGCGGGCATAGGGCAGTTCTGCGATGCGGTCAAATTGGGCGGTTTCGAGCGGGAGCGCGGGTGGGTTCACAATGACATAGCCCGCACCGTGTCGTTGGATGACCGCCCGCCCCCGAATGGGGTCGTGCTCCTCGTATTGGATGCGGTTGGAAAAGGCATAGGCTTTTTTGTTCTGGCACACTTCCTCAAAGGCATCGCAGGAGACGGCGGGAAAGGCACAGTCTTTTTTATCTGGGGTGCAATAGACCGTGCCACGGATGTCGTGCAGGGAGGAGATGGGCTGTTTTTTGGCAAGACGTTTTGCAATTTCCACGGTTGCCGTTTCGCCCATGCCATAGACCAACAAATCCGCCTGAGCATCGAGCAGGAGGGAGGGACGCACGGCATCGTCCCAATAGTCGTAATGGGCAAAGCGACGCAGAGAGGCTTCCAGCCCGCCGACAATCAGGGGAATGTCCCCGAAGACTTGGCGGATGCCTTGGGCATAAACAATGCTGGGGCGGTCGGGACGAAAGCCCGCCTTGCCCCCTGGGGAGTAAGCGTCATCATGGCGCAGACGTTTGGCAGAGGTGTAGTGGGCGACCATGGAGTCGATATTCCCGCCCCCGATGAAAACCCCGTAACGGGGCTTACCCAGAGCGGTGTAGCTGTCCAAATTGTGCCAATCGGGTTGAGCGAGCAGGGCGACACGATAGCCCTCACTCTCGAGCAAGCGGGCAATGATGGTCGTACCAAAGGAGGGATGGTCGACGTAGGCATCGGCGGAAATGACCAGAAAGTCATAATAATGCCAATCCCGCGCTAACATATCCTCTTTGGAAACGGGTAAAAAAGCGTGCTTCATGGTTCTCATTTCTGCATCGACTGGGGCAGTCCGATGTCTTTTTGTAGTAAATTCAGTTGGGCGAAGCCAGCATCGCCTTGGTCAATGGAATAGAAGCCTTGGCGTTGGTAGAAGGAAAGTCCTTTTTCATTGTCAGAACCGCAGATGAGGGCGATTTTGTCACGTCCCATGGCACGGTAAACACTGATGGCTTCCCCGAGAATTTGAATCCCCAGCCCTTGGTTGCGGTATTCGGGGAGCATATAGAAAAAGGAGATGTAGCCAATGTTTTCATCTTCGTAGCGTTCGGCATCGAGTTGCAGAATGCCAACAATGGTATTTTTCTGCATGACGCAGAGCAGGTGCTTGGGGTCACGTTCGTAACAGGCTTCTGCCTGAGAGAGATAGGGTTGTCGCCCGAAATATTGCAGGTCACGTTTTAAATCCGTCCAAGCTTCTTGGCGGGAGGCGAGGTACAAGCCCTTGTAGAGAAATTCCGAAAAATCCATGGGGGTAAACCAGAGATTTTCATCGGGGTGAAAATCTTTGCCCGCTTTCCACCAAGTTTGGCGGGCAAGGGTGGAGTATGCTTCGGGTAAGTGGCTGTTGTCGTCGGTGAACACTGCCTTGACCTCTGTGCCGTCGATTTCAAAGAGGGAAACGGCGGTGTTGTCGCTGTGGGGCAGGTCACGGCTTTCGGCAACGGACAGCCCCAAAAGCGCCGCCATACCGAAACGGATTGCCGTCCCGTGAAAGGCAATCACTACAGTCTGATTGGGATGCTGGGCGATGATGTCGAGGAGGGCGGTGTGGATGCGGTCTTGCAGGGCTTGGAAGGTCTCGCCCCCCTTGACCGACCACTTGGGAGAGGATTCACGGAAAAGACGGATGGTCTTGGGGTCTTCGTGGTCGATTTCGCCCCAAGTACGGTCTTCCCAAATGCCCATGTTGATTTCCCGCAAATCCTGTCGGGTGATGGGCAAAAGCCCCTTGGCTTTGCCCAGAGCTTCAGCAGTGTAACGGGCACGGCAGAGGTCACTGCTGTAGAGCACATCAAAAGGGATGCTCTGGAAGCGTTCTTGTAAAAATTCCAGTTGTTTTTCCCCATTGGGGGTCAAGGTGCTGTCGTATTGTCCGTGGATACGGCGGTATACATTGCCTTCTGCTTCTGCGTGGCGTACAAAATATAATTTGGTCATCAATCCTTCACGTTCCTTACTTGTAAAATGCGTAGAACCCTTGTGGCACAGGAAAGGGAAATTCGCTGTGCAGAAAAAACACTATCTTCTGTATTATAGCGAGTCTCTCATTTTTTAGCAACGCATTTTCTCGAATTTTTGGGCACAATACAAACAGCCGTTCGGGGCAAATTTTTGTGAAAAGGAGATAGTCGGATGCGAAA
>CAZSWQ010000156.1:0-260 GCA_964611025.1 uncultured Ruminiclostridium sp. | reverse complement strand
GTTTGGTGGCGGGCGCACTGATTGGCATGCGTCTGCAAGCGAGAGAAAAAGCGGTCAAGCGTTCCATGCACAGGGCAAAACGCAACATGGAAGACATTTTGGATACGATGATGTAAGAGACAACGACGAGCGGGGAGAGGTGCTTGCCTCTCCCCAGAGTTTTTGCAAAAAATATGGACTTTCCCCTTGACAAATGCCAAAATCTTTGGTATTCTATGGCTGTTCCTTTGAGGGACGCAAACAATTTGGGGGTATAGCTC
>CAZSWQ010000155.1:0-3195 GCA_964611025.1 uncultured Ruminiclostridium sp. | reverse complement strand
CGAAGACCTTTTGGCACGGGGCACAGCACAAGCCGTGTTCTGCAAAGTGTAATCGAAAGCGAACAGACGAAGACCGCCCGATGCGGAGCATCGGGCGGTCTTTTTGTACCCAATTCAGATTTTTTGTTTTTGTCTGGGGGACAATTTAACGCTGGTATTCAAATTCCAAATTGTACAGGCTCACGATGTCACCGTCACGGATGCCCATGGCTTCCAGACGGTCAAACAGACCCGATTGACGCAGTTGGCGGTCAAACCAGTTGCGGGATTCGTAGTCGGAGAAGTTGACGTTTGCCATGACCGATTGCAACCAAGGGCCATCCACAATCCAGAGATTATCGCCTTCTTCGTGCAGGATGCTGAGGGGTTCTTCGGTGTTGACCTCGGGCAGACGTTCCACATAATTGGACTCAAACACAATGGGGGGCGGAAGCTTAGACAGCTCCTCGGCGGCACGCTTCATGAGGTCACGCACGCCCTGCTGGGTGACCGCAGAGAGGGCAAAGAAAGGATAGCCCTGTGCTTCTACATGCTTCTGGAAGCGTTCTGCCTCCTCGGGGTTTTCCAAAATGTCCATTTTATTCGCCACGGCAATCATACGACGAGAGCCCAAATCGGGGCTGTATTCTTTCAGCTCGGCATTGATGGTGTCGAAGTCCTCCACGGGGTCACGTCCCTCAGAGCCAGAAATGTCCACTAGATGCAAGAGCAGACGGCAACGGTCGATGTGACGCAGGAAATCGTGTCCCAAGCCTGCACCTTCCGCTGCACCCTCGATGATGCCGGGAATGTCCGCCATGACAAAGGAAACACCTTCCTCGACATAGACCACACCCAAATTGGGGAACAGAGTCGTAAAGTGGTAGTTGGCAATTTTGGGTCTTGCCTTACTCGCCACGGAGAGCAGAGAGGACTTGCCCACGTTGGGGAAGCCGACCAGACCCACGTCAGCCAAGAGTTTCAGCTCCAAGGTGATGTCACGGGTTTTACCGGACAGACCTGCTTTGGCAAAGTTGGGTGTCTGACGGGTGGGGGTGGCAAAATGCTTATTGCCCCAGCCACCGTTGCCCCCACGGGCGAGCACAAAGGGGGTATCGTCTGCCATATCACGGATGATATCGCCCGTTTCGGTGTCACGGATGACCGTCCCACGGGGGACACGAATGACCAAGGGCTTGCCGTCTCGTCCCGTGCAACGCTTCCCGCCCCCTGCTTCGCCGTCGTCAGCGACGTATTTTCTCTTATATTTGAAGTCCATCAAGGTGGACATATGCTCATTGACTTGAATGATGACGTCACCGCCACGCCCGCCGTCGCCCCCATCAGGGCCACCAGAGGCGACATATTTTTCACGGTGGAAGGAGACCTTCCCGCCCCCGCCTGCGCCAGAACGCACGGTGATGCGTGCCTTATCAATAAAATTTGTACTCATGCAAAACTCCTTTTCGGGTCAAATCAAACCATCTTAAAAAAAACCATCTATCCAAAAAACGTATGTGGGCGGTGTAGCAAAAAACCTCGAACGAGGGTATCGTTCGAGGCTTTGAGTAGCAATTATTACTGTGCGATTTCGACGATGGAAACCTGCTTGCGATCCTTGCCCAGACGTTCAAACTTGACCTTGCCAGACTTGAGTGCGAACAGGGTGTCGTCGCTACCACGACCGACATTCACGCCGGGATGGATATGCGTACCACGCTGGCGAACCAGAATGTTACCTGCCAGAACGAACTGACCGTCGGCACGCTTGACACCCAATCTCTTGGATTCGGAGTCACGACCGTTACGGGTAGAACCAACGCCCTTCTTATGTGCGAAATACTGAAGACCGATAGTAAGCATTACTTACACCTCCATTACGATGATATATTCGGGATATTCCTCCGCCAAGGTCACAAAATGCAACATGAGTGCAGTCAGGAGCGTTTGGCAGACGCCGTCTTGCTCCTCTGTGAGCTTGTGGGGGAGTTTGACCGACAGGAAGGCAGTTTCTTCTTTGAGCTTAACCACAGCCCCCAGACCCATAATATCATTGAGTCCACATTCGACGAGGCGAACGGCGGAGGTGACGGCAGCACAAACAATATCTGTTCCTGCTTCGGCATAACCGCTGTGCCCTTCCATGGAAAAAGCCACAATGCGGTTTTCATTTGTTTCAAACGTGACAGTAGTCATATCACAAATTAGGCATTGATTTTGCCAATCTGCACCTTGGTGTAAGGCTGACGATGACCCTGACGACGACGGTAGCCCTTCTTAGGCTTGTACTTGAAAATCATGACCTTCTTGCCACGACCGTTCTTGACAGCGGAAGCTTCGACGGTAGCACCAGCAACGGTGGGAGCACCGATTTTGGCTTCGTCGCCCAAGATAGCCAGAACCTTATCGAAAACGATAGCGTCACCAGCTTCTACTTCCAGCTTTTCGATAAACAGAACATCGCCTTCTGCGACACGGTACTGCTTACCACCAGTTTCAATGATTGCATGCATGGGATTGCACCTCTTTCCTTCATAACGGGCTCGCTGTCGGGGGTGGAGTGGTTGCCCACTGCTTTGTGACCCAGTCCAAGCGGCTCTGAAAGTATATCAATGTATGGGACAAAAGTCAAGGGCTTTGGGTGTTTTTTCTTGCCAAAATGCGTAATGTTCTGCCAAAAGCTCTTGTTTAACTTGACAATCCCCACGGTGAATCTCAGTCCACGGATGTAAGTATCTGACCTATCCTCCTATGATAGTCGAACATATGGTAATGAAGTAGCAATGAAGCGGATAATACCAATAAAAGAATTTCTTTGCGTCTCGTCCCTTTTTTTTGTTGTAAGTCATCATAATAGGCAGTGCTAAAATCATCCAACACTGCATGGAATCAAAGTATAATGAAGCAAAGGAGGAATCCACATATATCGTTGGATTCGTTCTACCAATGACAGCACCGCAAATACAAGCGATACAAAATACAAAATAAGTCAAGCATTGCCAAGGTTTCTTTTTTGAAACATAAAGAATCAGCCCTAATATCACAAACGCAATACCATAATCTACATGCGCAATGGAAGGTAAGAAAGCATCTCTCACACCTTGTAAAAATAACCTTTGCTGCATTGGCGTACCATTGGGAATGGCTTGCTCTAGGATTCCATATGCCACATATGGAATCAAGGACAGTATCCCTAGACCAGCAAGTTTCATACAG
>CAZSWQ010000154.1:0-3207 GCA_964611025.1 uncultured Ruminiclostridium sp. | reverse complement strand
CCTCTGCCACGTTGGTTTCCAAAACAAAGGCATCCACGGCGGGTATCATATACTCCCGCTCGCCCCCACGCACGACATAGACGCTCTGGGTGCTGGGTGTGAGAATGTCCGCAACCTTGCCCAAGACCGCCCCCGTCTCACTGTCTCGTACCTCCAAACCGTACATATCGGCTAAGAAATGCTTGCCTTCGGGCAAATCGGCATCATCACGGTGGATGCACAGGACTTTATTTTTCAGCAAAATGGCATCATTGATGTCCCGAATCCCCTCAAACAAAATGAGTGCCTGTTGCTTGTGGACACGGGCACTTTTCACCTGCATGGGCTTCTCATCCAGATAAAAGATATCAAAGTCCAAAAGAAATTCTGCGTTATCTGCCCAAGGCACGACCTTCACTTCACCCGCTATGCCGTGGGTATTGACAATCTTCCCTGCTTCTAAATACATTGTTTTCATATGAAACATACTCCTTTATGGGCGGGCAAATGCCTGCACCTGTCGCTGAGAGAGCAGGTTGCTGTCCCAGTCATATTTTTATATAAAAAATGGCGGAAGCTCGAAGCTCCGCCATTTTCGTTCGCTGTGTACTCAGTCCAAAATTTCGACCGAGACTTTTTTGCCCTGTCGCTGGGCGACAGAACGCATCAGGGTACGGACTTCTTTTGCAATTCGTCCTTGTCGCCCGATGACTTTGCCCATGTCGCTGGGGTCAACCCGCAATTCCAAGATGGTCATGCCTTCTTCGTTTGCGTGTTCTTCCACCGATACGGCATCGGGATGCTCCACCAGATGGCGGGCAATATAGGTCAGCAGTTCCTGCATGGAAGCCACCTCTCAGTTCAGTCGATTGGCAATTAGATAGCGCCAGCTTTTTTCAGCAGAGCCTTGACGGTTTCGGTGGGCTGTGCGCCGTTCTTCAACCAGTTCTGCACACGTTCTGCATCCACGGTGATGGCAGCGGGGTTCACGAGGGGGTTGTAAGTGCCCAGTTCTTCGATGAAACGACCGTCACGGGGATAGCGGGAATCAGCAGCAACAATACGATAGATGGGCTTCTTCTTTGCGCCCATTCTACGAAGTCTCAATTTAACCATTGGTTTTACCTCCAAAAATGTTCAGTCACGAAATGTTTTTATCTTATGGAAACGTCCAGTGGACGGTTGCCAATGCCATTAGAAGGGCAAGCCAGGGAATTTACCACCCTTGGGCATGCCTTTGCCCATGCCAGAAAAACGCCCCATTTTGCGTTTGTTTCCTGCGAGCTTGGTCATTTGTTTTGCCATTTGGTTCATCATCTCAAATTGCTTGAGCATGCGGTTGATGTCCACCACCTGCATCCCACAGCCCAGTGCAATGCGTTTTTTCCGACTGCTGTTGAGCAAAGCGGGATTTTCTCTCTCATCAGGTGTCATGGATAAAATGATGGCTTCTGTTTTCACCAGCATACTATCATCCAAATTGGCATTTTCCAGAGCGGCGGCATTCATGCCAGGCATCATGGCTGCCAAGTCGGTCAGCGAGCCCATGCCCTTGATTTGCATCATCTGCTCCAAGTAGTCGGAGAGGGTGAAGCGGTTTTTCTTGATTTTTTCTTGCAGGGCGGCGGCTTTCTCCATATCGAATTGCTGTTCTGCCTTTTCGATGAGGGAGAGCATATCGCCCATGCCCAAAATACGGGATGCCATGCGGTCGGGGTGGAAGGTGTCGATTTGGTCGAGCTTTTCTCCCATGCCCACAAACTTGATGGGCTTACCAGTAATGGCACGGATGGACAGTGCCGCACCGCCACGCGCGTCGCCGTCCAGCTTACTGAGCAGTACCCCTGTGATATCCAACGTCTGGTCAAAGGTGGTGGCAGCATTCACAGCGTCTTGCCCCGCCATGGCATCGACCACCAAAATGATTTCGCTGGGATTGGTGGCGGACTTGACCTCGGTGAGTTCTTCCATCAGGGCTTCGTCGATGTGCAGTCGCCCTGCGGTATCCAAAAAGACCAAGTCGTTGCCGTGCTGTTTGGCGTGCTCTATCGCCGCCTTTGCGATGGTCACAGGGTTTTCTTTGCCCATTTGGAAGACGGGGACATCAATCTGTTTGCCCACAAATTCCAGCTGTTCAATGGCAGCAGGGCGGTAAATATCACAGGCGACCAAGAGGGGTCGCTTGCCTTGTTTTTTCATCATACCAGCGAGTTTTGCCCCGTTGGTGGTTTTGCCCGCACCCTGAAGACCGACCATCATGATGACGGTGGGGGGTGCAGAGGAGATGGTCAGTTTCGATGCACCACCGCCCATCAACTCAATCAGTTCCTGATTGACCAATTTGACAATCATCTGGGCGGGGGTCAGGCTTTCAAGCACATTTTCGCCGATTGCCTTTTCGGTCAGGGTTTTGACAAAATCTTTGACGACTTTATAGCTGACGTCTGCTTCTAGGAGTGCCAGACGGATTTCACGCATTGCCTCTTTGACATCGGCTTCCGTCAAGCGACCTTTGCTCCGCATCTTTTTGAAAACGGACGATAATTTCTCGGTTAATCCTTCAAATGCCATGCGTTTTATTCCTTTCCCAGAAGACCTATCGCCGTTTCGAGCCGTTGCGAGAGGGCTTGCAGTTGCGTGCTTTGCTCTGTTGGGAACGCTTGCAGTTCACCTAAAATCTCTTGCAGGGTATTGCTGGCGTCTTGCACGACTTGCGACCGTGCCATCAGACCCGTTTTTGCCTCGATGCTCTCGAGCTTTGCCTCAGCGCGCTGGATGTTGTCCCGCACACCCTGACGGGTGATGCCGTAATGCTGGGCGATTTCCGCCAGAGACAAATCCTCATTGTAGTACAAATCAAAGCAGGTCTGTTGTCGTTCGGTGAGCAGTTCGCCGTAAAAATCAAACAGCATACTCATGCGGTAGGTTTGTGTTTTCATGGACGCCCTCCTGTGCTTGTGGTGTAAAGTTTATCACCTGTACACCTGAGACTTGCCTAGTTTACAATAAAATCCCCCATCTGTCAAG
Organism: uncultured Ruminiclostridium sp.; assembly: GCA_964611025.1. Classification (GTDB taxonomy): domain Bacteria; phylum Bacillota; class Clostridia; order Oscillospirales; family Oscillospiraceae; genus Evtepia. Next base: position 201 of record CAZSWQ010000154.1, on the reverse strand, counting down.
CAAATCCGCACAATTTCAAAAAATAGTCAAAATCCAACAAAAGCAGTCCCAAGATAATCAGGGCTTTTGTAGGGGGAGATTATGGCACGAGGGCAGGGGCTTCGGGCTCGGGCAGGGCTTCTTCTGGGAGAGGGGTTTCAGGTTCAGGCAGGGCTTCTTCTGGGAGAGGGGTTTCAGGTTCAGGCAGGGCTTCTTCTGGGA
>CAZSWQ010000153.1:0-3272 GCA_964611025.1 uncultured Ruminiclostridium sp. | reverse complement strand
CCTTCGTGCCCCAGATTTTTTGCCATGATGTAACAGGTTGGGGTAGCGGTACTGCCCAGCATAATCAAAAATGCCAAAAGTTTGTCATCGACATAGCCCAGCCAGAGGGCAAGGGGCAAAAACAGGGCGGGGAGCAAAAACAATTTCGTGACCGTGGCGAGGCTGGAGAGCTTCCACAGTGCCAAATTTTCCTTGAGTCGAAAGCCCGCCCCGATGGACAGAAGTGCAAGGGGTGTCGCCAGAACAGAAATATGGTGGAAGGTCTTATCCAAAATGGGCGGAAAACGCTGCCAGCCCAAAAGCGAAGCGAATAGCCCCAATAAAATCCCCCAGATAATCGGGTTTTTGGCAATGCCCCAAAGGGCATGTTTTAATTTTTTGCCCAAGCCCTCGCCCAAGTGTTCGGGGCTTTCTACGCTGAGTACCAGCACGGCATAGACATTGAACAGGGGCACACTGCCCAATATCATCAGCGATGCCATGCCAATCGAACCATAGACCGCCTTGATGATGGCCACCCCCAAAATGGCGGCAGATGAGCGGTAAGAGACTTGCACAAATTCCCCAATGAGACGTTTGTCGGGCAGAAAACGACGGGCAAGCCCCCAGAGTGCAAAAAAGACCAAGCTCGTCACACCCGCACAAAAGAGCAAATAGGACAGGTCAAAGCCGTCTTTTAAATTGGTACTGGATAAATCACAAAAGAGCAGGAGGGGCAGGGCAATTTGAAATACAAATTTATCGCTCACACGACAAAATGCCTCGTTCAACAGCCCAACCCTCTGCAAAATATAGCCCAGAACAATGACCAAAAAAATGGGCACAGTCGCTTCTAGGCTGAATTGTAAACTGTCCATAAAATGTCCTTTCTCTGTCTTGGTTCTGCTATCATAGCACAAGCCCCATGAGAGGGCAAGTTGACAAACTGTTTGAACTTTTTGCAAGTTGCAACCTTATGAAATTGGGCTTTTCGTGGATATTCTCTAAGAGCAAGCGGAAAATGCACATGCTTATTGCAATATCTTCTCAAAATACAAGCAGGTGATTGACACATGCATGGGAAAGTGCTATCTTTAGAGCATCAAAGCGAAACGAGAGAGGGACACGACCATGATGCGTATTGTAGCACGAATTACCAGCCTAAAGGTTCTAAACAGCGTGATTCTGCCCGTACTGGGTGTAGGAATCATGTGTGCGGTCGTACCTGCAACTGGTTGCATCGTGTAAGAATATGATAGATGGGCGCAGAGCAAACGTGGGTGCAGTCCACGTTTCCCTATCCAAATCATTCAGACAAGATAGCAAACCCCGCAGTTCCGACCTAGGAACTGGGGGGTTTTTATTTTTTAAAGAGAGGAAGATAGCTTTATGGAAATGACAGGTGCGAAAATTCTGATGGAATGTCTGTTGGAGCAAGAAGTTGATACCGTCTTTGGCTATCCTGGCGGTACGATTTTGAATGTGTACGATGAACTGTACAAATATTCCGACCGTATCCATCACATCTTGACCTCGCACGAACAGGGCGCCTCCCATGCCGCCGACGGCTATGCCCGCAGCACCAACCGTGTTGGTGTCTGCTTCGCCACCAGTGGTCCTGGTGCAACCAATCTGGTCACAGGCTGTGCCACCGCCTATATGGACTCCTCGCCCGTGGTCTTCATCACCTGCAACGTCAGCGAAGACCTCATCGGCAAGGATTCTTTCCAAGAAGTCGACATTGTCGGCATCACCATGCCCATCACGAAATGCACCTACTTGGTGCGTGACGTCAACAAGCTGGCAGACGTTGTCCGTGAGGCATTTGCCATCGCCCGTGGGGGCAGACCTGGTCCCGTCATGATTGACATTCTGAAAAACGTCACGAGCGAAACGGCAGAGTTCACCCCCCTGCCCAGAGAAGAACACACCGCCCACGGGCACTTAGGCGCACTGATTCGCCGTGCTTCCCACGACCTGAAAGCCCCCGAACCTGATAGAACGGATTTGGACATTTTGGTCGACATGATTGCCGCTTCCAAAAAGCCCTTGGTCATCTGTGGCGGTGGTGTGGTACGCTCCAGAGCCGACGAGGAATTCAATGCATTTGTCCGGAAAATTGATTCGCCCGTCAGCGTGACCCTCATGGGTGCGGGGGCAATCCAAGGCAGAAGCCCGCTCGTCACGGGCATGATTGGCATGCACGGCACACAGGCTTCCAACACCGCTTGCGACCGCTGTGATTTGCTCATCGCCATTGGCTGTCGCTTCTCCGACCGTGTTTGCCTGAAAAAAGAAACCTTCGCCCGCAATGCCAAGGTTGTCCATATCGACATCGACCGTTCGGAAATCAACAAAAACGTGCAGACCGACCACCATATCATTGGCGATGCCAAGCGTGTCTTGAGCCTGCTCAATGAAAAGGTCGCCCCTGCGGAACATACAGAATGGAAAAAAGAGGTCTTCTCGTTCCGTACAGAGACGGTCTACGATGCGAACAGCGAAACCCTGAACCCCAAGCAGATTCTGACCAGCATTGCCAACATTTTGCCCCAAGATACGATTGTGGCAACGGACGTCGGTCAGCATCAAATGTGGGCAATTCAGCACTTCCATTTTGATTACCCAGGTCAGCTCTTGACTTCGGGTGGCTTTGGGACGATGGGCTTTGGGCTGGGTGCAGCACTTGGTGCAAAAGCCGCCTTCCCCGAAAAAACCGTCATCCATGTGACGGGCGACGGCTGTTTCCGCATGAACTGCCACGAGCTCGCCACGGTGCAACATTATAATTTGCCCGTCATCACCATCGTGTTCAACAACCAGACCTTGGGCATGGTACGCCAGTGGCAGACGCTCATCTACGACAAGCGTTACTCCCAGACGGATTTGCTCCATGGGCCTGACTTTGTGAAATTGGCGGAAGCCTATGGGCTGAAGGGCAAGCGGGTCACGAACGTGGCGGAAATGGAAGCCGCCCTCACCGAAGCCCAACATTGTGGTTGTGGTTATGTCATCGACTGCGCCATTGAGACCGACGAACTGGTCAGACCCATGGTGCGGGCTGGCACACACATCACAAATTTCTTGATTGACTAATTGGTAAGGAGGCAGATTTTTATGGAACAACTGATGCGACATACTTTGGCAGTACAGGTTGACAATGAATCTGGTGTCCTGTCACAAGTGTCCAGACTCTTTTCCCGCAAGGGCTACAATATTGAATCCCTCGCCGTGGGCACAACCGATTCCCCCAGCATCTCCCGTATTACGATTGAGGTTTTGGCAGATGGCTT
>CAZSWQ010000152.1:0-3331 GCA_964611025.1 uncultured Ruminiclostridium sp. | reverse complement strand
GACCCGCAGTCAGTTGAATCTGAAGCAAAACAAGGGGGAATTTATTGGCTCGTTTGTGCCTTATGGCTACCAAAAAGACCCCAAAAACAAAAACCACTTGCTCGTGGATGAGCAGGTGGAAGACACGGTGCGTCAGATTTTCCAAATGAAATTGGCAGGCATGCGCAACGAGCATATCGCCCAACAGTTCAACGATTTGGGCATTTTGTCGCCCTCTGCCTACAAGCAAAAAGATGGGGGGAATTTTGCGACACCGTTCCAAAAAACGGAGATACCGTTGTGGAGCACCCAGGCAATTTTACGGATTTTGCACAATCCTATCTACATCGGTACGATGGTGCAGGGCAAAGAAATTCGCTCTGTTCACGATGCGCAAAAACGCCGAATGACCGCCATGGACGAGTGGAAAATGGTCAAAAATACCCACAAAGCCATCATTTCCGACTACACTTTTTTTCTGGCGCAAAAGGTCTGTTCCATTGATGCCCGCAATAGAGGTAAGCCCATCTACCCTCTGACGGGGCTGGTCTACTGCGCTCGCTGTTCCAATCTCATGTCACGCCAGAAAGCCTACAACAAAAAAGGCGCAGACCATGCCTACTACCGCTGTCGCTCCTGCCGTATTTCCATGCCAGAAGACCTCATGGAAGAACAGGTTTTACGGCTTTTGCAGGAACAAATCAAGCAGTTTTTGCACTGGGACAGCATCCTGGAAACATTAGATAAGGTGCAAGTCCGCAAAGGACAGCATGCGTTTTGGCATCTGCAACTGGAGCAACAAAAGGAACGCTACGAAAAGATACAACTGTACAAAAAAGGCATTGCAAAATCGTACATAGATGGTCTGCTCTCCAAAGCCGATTACAAGGCATTTGATGCCGAGTACGAGGAGCAAAGCAAGGCAATCCAACGACAAATCAAGGAGATTGAACGGCGCTTGCAAGCGAGCATAGAGCAAGAAAGCAACATCTTAGAACAACTCAAAACCCTTCAAGTACAGGAGAATTTTCAGACACTCACCCGTGCGATGGCTATCGAATTTGTCGATAAAATTCTGGTTTATGATAACACACATATTGACATCATTTTTTCTTTTCAGCCCGAATATAACCAATGCCAGCACGATATGACCAGTACGATATGAAGAAAGCAAATTTTATTGTGTAAGATATGTAGGAGGAAGCAGTATGATGGTTTACGACGTTGCAGCCTATGTGCGCTTGTCTGCTGAGGACAACGAGCAAAACAGCATCCAAACCCAAGAAGAATACATTAAAGACTACATCGCGCAACAGGACGATTTGCGTTTTGTGGAGACGTTTGCGGACAACGGAGAAACGGGGACAAACTTTGAACGCCCCGCTTTTCAGCGTATGATGGAGGCGGTGAAGCTGGGGCGCATCAACTGTGTCGTAGTGAAAGACCTATCCCGTTTGGGGCGAGATTACATCGAAGTTGGGCGCTATATGAACGAGATTTTTCCGCTGATGGGTGTGCGTTTTATCGCCATCAACGACGACCACGACAGCATGACAAAAATAGCTTGCAATTACATCATTCCGCTGAAAAATATCATCAACACCATGTACGCCAAGGATATCTCGGCCAAGGTGCAATCGTCCATTTTGCTCAAGCAAAAACAAGGCTTATTTATTGGCAATTATGCCCCTTACGGCTACCGAAAAGACCCCTACAATCCAGAGCATTTGCTGGTGGATGAGCAGACCGCACCCATCGTGCAGGAGATTTTCCACTGGCGAGCACAGGGGAAAAGCTTCCTCTGGATTTGTCGAGAACTGGACGCTTTGGGTATCCCATCGCCTTTGGCGCACCTCTCAAAACAAGGAAATTACTTCCACCAAGACCGCTTTGCAGAAGCTCTTTGGTATCCCAAAGTCATTCAGCAAATCCTGCGCAGCGAGACTTATTTGGGGCATCTGGTGCAGGGGAAACGAAAGAATCTTGTGCTGAATCGGGCGACCGAAATGCCCCCTGAAGACTGGATTCGGGTTGAAAATACCCACGCACCCATCATTGAAAAAGGGCTGTTCGAGCAAGTCCAAAGCATCCCGTTGCAGACCAAAAACCAAGGCAAAAAGTATCCCAAAACCCCCTATCTTTTGCAGTCTTATATGTTCTGCAAAAACTGTGGCACAACGCTCATTCGGCGTAGAGTTACCCGTCTGGACAAAGAGACAGGCTTGCCCTGCACCAAATATCGTTACTCTTGCTCCATGCACCAGCGTTATCCGAACCGCTGCGACTTCATCTCCGTCTGGGAGGACGATGTGCTGGAAGCTGTCTCCACGGTGCTCAAGCTTTGCCCAATCACGCAGGAAGCGGACAGCACGGACGACAACGCTCAGATAGCGACGCTCAAGAAAACCCTGCGTGACATTGAGCAAAATATCATTACCGCACCCTTGCACCGCCGTAAATTATTTGAGCAGTATTGCGACCAGGAGATGAGCAAAGAGGACTATCTCCAATCGAAAGAAAACTCAGAACGAAATGAAGACTACGACCGAAAACAGATGACCCGTTTCCGTGCGCTTTTGGCAAAGCAAACTGAAAAACTTAGGCTTCCAAAGCCAGAAAAAGAAGTCACAGAGGAGATGAAACGTGCCACGCTGGAACGGTATTTGCAGCGCATTGAGGTAGACCAAAACAAGGGCGTCTACGTCATTTTGAAGCAGGAATGGAGGGATAAGGAGCTGGCGTTAAGAGGTGAATTTCTGCGCTCTCAGGATGAATACAGCGGAAATTGAGGCGTTTTTTGGGGGCTTGTAATAAGGCTCACTTGTACAATACAACCAACTGATATTGAGAACCAGCACAGTATGATTCTTCGGAATTGTACTGCGTTTTTCGGTGTTTCGGCACAAAAAAGGCACAAGCCCCGTGTGAGCTTGTGCCTTCTGGCAGAAAAAGTTTGTGTATGTTTTTTGAGATATGCGGAAAATACACCAAAAACGAGCCAAATCAGCCCAAAGAAACTGACTTTGTTGCTTTACAAAGGCATTTCTCTCAGGAAAAATGTCTTCGCAAACCAATGAAACTAATATATACCCAAGTGCGGATTTGACAGCTTCCCCCGTGAGGGGTGCGACTTTTTACGGCAATTTCATAGGCCTGATAACGTGCATTTCAATCCACGCACCCCGTGAGGGGTGCGACTTTTCCGTGGGATTGTGGTCACGAAAAATCGGCAGATTTCAATCCACGCACCCCGTGAGGGGTGCGACATTATGAACGATTGAAAATCTTTTACAAAAGAGTAGTGTATTTCAATCCACGCACCCCGTGAGGGGTGCGACATGGTACTTGTCAC
>CAZSWQ010000151.1:2463-3335 GCA_964611025.1 uncultured Ruminiclostridium sp. | reverse complement strand
ATTTCGGACATGGAGTCGCACCCCTCAAGGGGTGCGTGGATTGAAATGGAGTTGTTGCTCTACGCCTATATTTATAGTTTTTCGTCGCACCCCTCACGGGGTGCGTGGATTGAAATCGACTGTCTTGGAGGGTAAGGCGACCGCAGACGACCGGTCGCACCCCTCACGGGGTGCGTGGATTGAAATGGGGTTGCGGATAACTTCCACGTGGAAATATCCCGTCGCACCCCTCACGGGGTGCGTGGATTGAAATCGCACGGGTCAATGCACCTTGGGTTTGGTTGTTTGCGTCGCACCCCTCACGGGGTGCGTGGATTGAAATCGGATGATGGCATCCCAAACAGACCCAGACGGCAGGTGTCGCACCCCTCACGGGGTGCGTGGATTGAAATATTTTATGTTTCAAAAATCGTTCGGATTTTCCGAAGGTCGCACCCCTCACGGGGTGCGTGGGTTTTTGTCGCCCCAATATGCAAAAAAACACCCTGCGACTGGGTTTGGCGGGGTGTTTTTACGTTTATGGGGATTCTATTTTTTATTGTTCACCATTTGTTTTTCTCTAGGTCGGGCGGATGCTATCCGCCCCTACGTCGGGGGAGCGGTCATGGCAAGCCGTGACCCTACGGGGATAATCCCTCCACCACTTCGTGGTTCCCCTCCCTTTGACAAGGGAGGTTAAAATCCCCCTTGTGAAAGGGGGATTTCGTCGCAGAGAACAGGGGGATTCCGCCCTAGAGAATCATCACATGGTCTGTCCAAAGTTCACATTGCAGCATAACCGTCTGAATGGCATCTTCCAGACCTTTGGGTGGGTACTTGTGCTTTTTCAGCAATTTCTTTATGAGCATTCTCATTCTGGCTCGTGCAGAATC
>CAZSWQ010000151.1:0-2453 GCA_964611025.1 uncultured Ruminiclostridium sp. | reverse complement strand
CAATGGTTTTGTTTTTTCTCAGTGTATCGGTCAATTCCTTGGTGATGGCAATCAATTCTGCATTTTCGTAAAAGTCTCTCATCACCTGTGGTTTGGTCAGTGCGTCATAAAATGCCAGCTCCTCCTTGGATAAACCAAGTGCCTCGCCCTCGGCGTTTGCTGTGGCGATTTGCTTTGCCAGGTTCATGAGTTCCTCAATGACTTCTTCGTTGCTGAGCATACCGTTGAGGTAGGCATTCATGGCGCGCTGAATGATTTCGGAGAATTTCTCTGATTTGACCACGTTGGTTTTGCGGTATATCTGTATCTGCTCGGCAATGAGTTTTTTCTGTGGCTGTCTCGTAACAGAACGGAATCGGGAAACTCGCCCAAGACCTTCAAATAGATGTCGACCTGCCCCGTTTTGTCCACCTCGATTTTCTCCACGAGACGGCGTAGTTGGGTGTTGCTCATCTGTGCCAGGTCAGTGATTTGCTCTAAATTGGCAAAGCTCTGCTCCACCAATGCCTGCAAATGCTCCACTTTGGTCATGTCGCTTTGCAAGAGCTTCAGCTCCTGCCCCAGCCGTGCCATCTCCGCTTTGGATGCCTGCATGACTGCCTTGCACTCCTCCTCGCCCAAGAGGTCATCGGCGTAGAGGGCAAGGTACTTTTTGCGTTTTTTTTCCAATGTTTGTAGCTGGGAAAGTAAGTCTTTTTCCTGGAGTGCATCCTTGTCTTTTTGCTGGTAATTCTCCTGGAAAGACTGGCTGAGTTCTGCCAAAATGTTGCTTTTGTTCGCCAGCACCTGGGCAAAATAGTCTTGCAATTTGGCGAGCAAATCGCCCTCATTCAACGCCACGGCGTTGGGACAGGCATCCACGCCATTGGCATTTCTATGGGAGCAAACCCAGCGGACATAGCGGTTTTTGTATTTGCGTTCGGTACGGCGAAACGACCGCCCACAATGGGCACATTTGATGAGCGAGGAGAATAAGTAGAGGTTGCCCGCCTTGCACGGGGGCTGGTAGGCGGGATACTGCAAACTGCGTTCTTTGCGGATGCGGTTCACCTCAGCGACCATCTCAGGTGAGACAATCGCCAACTCTGGACGCTGGGTGCAGAGCCAGGCTTCCTCCTTGTGCTTGATGCGTTTGCCCGTCAGAAAATCGGCAATTTCCTCTTTGCCGTTGATGACCATCCCGCCGTAGAGTTCATTACTCAACAGTTGCAAAACACCCGACCCGCTCCATTGGGCGTTGCGTTTCGTGGGGATGCCCCTGGCGTTGAGGCGTTTTGCAATCGCTATCCCGCCCAAGCCCTCCTCTAAATACCAGTCATACATCTGGCGGATGACTTTGGCTTCTGTCTCGTTGATGCGCAGGTTGAAGTAGTCCCCAGGCGTCTTGTCGTAGCCGTAAACCAGGTTCGGCACTCTGCCCTTGCTGGCGTTGAGGTGCTTGCCAAATTTGATGCGTTTGGAGCTGTTCGCGCTCTCCTCTTGGGCGAGGGCGGCAAAAATCGTCAAGACAAATTCGCTGTTGCCCATCGAGGTCATGTTGGCGGTGAGAAATTGCGTCTCAATGCCCAAACTTTTCAGCGCACGGATGCACGTCAGCAAGTCCAGCGTGTTGCGCGCCAAACGGGACACATCCTTGACCACCAGCAGAGAAAAATCTTGGTTTTTTGCATCCTGCATCAGTTGTAGGAATTGACTGCGGTTTTTCGTCCGTGTCCCAGAAATACCCTCGTCCGCATAAATACGGAGCAGAGTATGCCCCATTTGCTGGGCGTACTGGGTGAAAAATTCCTTCTGTGTCTCTAGGCTGTTCAGTTGGTCTTCCTTGTCCGTAGAAACACGGCAATAAGCGACCATATTCATGCCATCTAACCTCCTTTTCGCTTACGCAGACAGTATACCCCAGTCCCAAAAATCACGCAAAAAATTTTTGAGGTTTTTGTCCCGCACGGTTTGCGGTTCGCCTGAATCCCTCCACCACTTCGTGGTTCCCCTCCCTTTCACAAGGGAGGTTAAAATCCCCCTTGCCAAAGGGGGACGTCCTCGCAGAGGACAGGGGGATTCGGTCGGGCGGATGCTATCCGCCCCTACGGGTGTGGTTTTGGTGCGTCGGGACGCCGCACCCTACGGCGAAAATCAATTCAGAATTCACAATTCAGAATGTATAATGGATAATTTTTCCTTGGCATTTGCCAGCATGGTCTTTCATTTTTCACCATTCATTTTTCGTTGCCTTTACTGGCCTGGTCTTTCATTTTTCATTCTTCGCCATTCATTTGTCATTTCTAATTTTGTTTGCCAGGTGCTCGATGAAGGCATCACGGTTGGGGTATTTTCCCGTTTTTTGGATTTCCGCTTGGGCTTTGGCTTCGGCAAAGGTCTTGTCGGGTTTGTCGTAGGCAGAGCGGATGGCAACATCCATCTCCCGCTTGATTTCTCCCACGCTCACCCCGTGC
>CAZSWQ010000150.1:0-3386 GCA_964611025.1 uncultured Ruminiclostridium sp. | reverse complement strand
ATCTTCCATGGGCGACACTCCTTTCTCTCTACCCCTATAGACAGGAACGCTGGGCTTTGGTTGCACGGTTTTCATGGTATTTTTTTTATTGTATCACAAAAAAACCATTTGGACACTTTTTTGAGGGAAAAAGAGGATAGCCTTAGAAAAGTCTTGTGGCTATCCTTTCACATAGTGTTCAACAAGCGTCCCTTTGCGTGACCTTATGGCTCTCTAGCTATCCCGAAGCAGAAAAAAGGATGCCGATTGCTCGACGCCATTTTTTCTCAGCGTATTTGATAATATTCAGCGCATTCCGCATCCAAATCCATTTTCCAAGTCTTTTTGTGCCATTTCGGCTTGTTTGAGCTTCTTTTGCAATTGATGAATACAACACAAAGAAACTGGGAGGCTGACTGCCTCCGCAAACGGCACAGAGAGCCAAACCCCATAGACCCCAAACCACAGTGGAACAATTTGGACAAACAAAACAATGAAAAAACAAGTACGCAAAAACGATAGTCCTGCTGAAGTTTTGCCATCTGCACATGCCGTAAACAGGGCAGAGGCAAAGATATTGATGCCTTGGGGCAAAAATGACAGGGCAAATAGGCGCAAAGCTGTTTCTGTCAAGGGAAATGCCTCACTGTTGCCATCCAAAAAAATACTGACCACACCACTTGTGCTACACAACAAGAGCAGATAAACCCCCACAGAGGCAAATACATTGATATATAGACTATAGCGAATGACCGACAGCATCCGTGCGTGACGCTTTGCCCCATAGGCATAGCCTACAATCGGAGAGACTCCCTGTGCATAGCCCAAAAAGGCAGATTGAAACAAGAACTGGGCATAGATGAGAACCCCAACCGCCACCACCCCTGCTTCTCCTGCATAGATTAAAATCGTGCGGTTGAATAAAAACGTGGTAATCGTTCCTGCCAAATTGCTGACCATTTCCGATGAACCGTTGACCAAGGTTTCCAGTAATACTGTGCCATCCCAACGGGGCTTTGCAAAGAACAAACGGGGGTTTTTATGTCTGGAAAAGTAGAGCAAAAAACAGAAGGCGGGGACACAGTAGCCTATGCCCGTTGCCAAGGCAGCACCCTTGACGCCCCAAGCAAACAAAACGATGAAGACATAGTCCAAAATCATATTGACCACACCGCCGAGCACACCCACACCAAAACCAAGATTGGGTTTGCCTTCTGCCAGAAAAAACATTTGCGAGATGAATTGCAACAGCGAAGCTACTGCAAACGCAGAGAGGTATTGCACATAGCTGACACAGTCTGCCTGTAAGGTCTCTGTTGCACCGAAAAAACGCACCAAGTCCTCCGCAAAGCCCATGCCAATTCCTGTCAAAAGCAAGCCGACCAACACCGTCACAATGGTGAGAAAGCTCAAATGTTCTCTTGCTTTTTCCAAGTTCCCCTCCCCCATGGTTCGGGATAAAATCGCACAACCACCTGTGCCAAACAGCAGACCAATGGCAATGATAAACGATGACCACGGAAAGACCAGATTCAAAGAGGCAAAGGCAAATTCCCCCACAAAATTTGCGACAAATAGACCATCTACAACAGAATAGAGTGAGGAGAACATCATCAGACAGATGGGGGGCAAGGTGAATTTGAGCAAGGATTTGCTGTTAAAGTCTTGGTCAAGTGGATTTTTTTGGTTTGTATCCATTATCATACTTCCTTTCCTGTGCAAAGACAAAAAAATTCCGCACAGGGTCAAAGACCCTGTGCGGAATTTTCTTAGGCAGAGCACTGCCATACGCATTGTTCCTGTGTAGTGTAACAAGATTGCTTGCCTTTGTCAAGTTTAAAAGGCTTGCCCCTTTTGGAAACTTGTGCTAGGATAGAGAAAAGAAATTTGGAAAGGAGTGGTACACGATGAGCATCCACCGCATACAGAACGCACACCCGACCAACCTTCTGCAACGCATTGTCCCGCCCAAACGCAAGCCCAATGCCGAGGAATTGCGGCAGCAGGATTTGCGTCCGAAAGAACCCAAAGAGCCGATACACAAAATTGACACCTTTGACACGGTAACATTGCGTTCCAAATTGGGCTATACCAGCGCCCACGAAACGTTCAATTACAGCAAAGAAGATGCCTTGCAAGTCGCTTGGAACCAACACAATGACCTTGAGATTGCCCTCTACAGTCCCAAGGTGACGCAGGGCGAGGGCTATGTGGATTTGCCCAGCTTAACACCCCCTGAGAACTTCGTGGAGACCGTGCAGAAAAAAGGCATTTTACGCAATGTGGACTGGACGAAAAAAAGCCGTCAATTCCAGCGTCTGCGCTTTCAGGATATCCAAGAGGGCTTGGACGTGCTGGCATCGCAGTATGCCGTTCTGGGGGAACACATCCAGAAGAACCGACAGGAACGACAGGAACACCTGAACATGGAAGCGGTCATAGACCAGCACAAAGACCGTCTCATCCAAGAGACGGCACAGAACTTGGGCAAAGCCTTTGACCCGCAAAATCGGTCACAAGTCCAAACGAAGACAAAAGCCCAACTGCAACGTGCCTTTCAGGAACGGGTACAGACCTATGAAACCCATATCAAAACCAACAAAAACTATGCCAAGGTGGAAGGCACAAAAGACACTTGGCTGACACAGGACACGGATTTTATGGCATCTGCCCTGCGCAGGTCTGTGCAGGCAGAGGAACAAAGCAAAGCATCTATCGTTCCCCAGAACACCCAGAAAACACCCGTGGAAGCACTGCAAATGATGAGCGACTTGGTACAGGAAGTATCGCATTATGGCTTTGGGGCGAAGCACCCGAACGGAACAAAGCCCACTTGCGAAGAACGTCTGGGCTTACAACTGGGCGAGCTTGCCCTCAAGGGGGCAATGGTGGAAGCCCATGCACCCCTATCCGAGGACTGGAAAGGACGCTTGCAAAAGAGCATTGACCAAGAGATAGCAACGAGCATCCAAGCACTGGACGATTATTTGAAACTGCGTGCCGAAAAGAGCAGCCAGCCCCGTGACAAAAAAGGCTTTGCACCGGTCAACCCAGAGGCGGTGTATGCCGTGGTGGACAGCATACGTCAGACCTATGCGGAAACGGACAGCCCCACCGCCGCCTTGCGTGCGGGGGCACGGACGGCGGTTGAGCAGTATCAGGCAAAACGGGACGACCAAGGTGAGATTTTCCGCTACCAAGGGGATGCCTTTTCCCATTTTTATGAAAATGACAGCAGAACCATCCAGACGGACAGCCGAACAGAAGCACCTTATGTTGCCCAAGAACCAGAATTGATACAACGCACAGCGCGCTTCAACCAGTTTGTAGATGTCTTCTCTCTGGGCATACAGCAACATGCCCAGCAATTTCTCTACAATGCTTGGGCATGAGCATAAAAACATCCC
>CAZSWQ010000149.1:0-3458 GCA_964611025.1 uncultured Ruminiclostridium sp. | reverse complement strand
GACGCATACAGACCACTGACAAAACCCTTCAGGAATGTAAAGTCATTGGCGGCAAATTCGCTGGCATCAATCAGACGGACTTGGTTGCTGATATCAAACTTCAATTTAGAGCCAGATTCGATACAGATGACGCTACCACTTTCGCTCTCTACTGCACTGTTGATCAATTCAATCATTTGCTTGGTTTTACCGGTGCCCTTTGCACCCATAATGACACGAACCATTCAAATCACTCCTCATTTTCATTCCGAGCCATCGGCTGTTTTCCAGCAAGATGCTTCGGGAACGCCTTAGACTTTTGATGTGCTTATACTACCATTCCAGCCGACAAAATGCAAGCCTTTATAGAAAATTTGTCAAAAAATTTTTACAAGCCCTCGGTTTCTTGTGCAAAATCATGGATGCGTGAGAGGAGCTTGGCTTGTTCTTCTTCCAGTCCTTTTTCTCCCAAAAGTGCCAACATGTTGCGTTTATATGCCTCTACACCCTCTTGATTGAAGGGATTGACACCCAAAAGATACGCAGAAATGGCACAAGCATACTCGAAGAAATAGACCAACTCGCCCACGGTTTCCGCAGAACGCTCCCCCAACTGTAAGAGCAAATTGGGGATGCCACCATCGACATGGGCAAAGAGGGTGCTGTGGAAAATCTGCCCCGTGAGGGCATGTAAACTGCGTCCTTGCAAAATCGGGGGAAAGCCCAGTGCAGGGGGGGAGATGCTGATGTCGTCGGTTGTGTCTTGAAAGGTCACTACGGTCTCAAAGAGCAGGGGTGTGCCCTCTTGGATGTACTGCCCCATGGAGTGCAAGTCGGCACAAAATTCCGCCGTGGCGGGGAAAAGCCCCTTGCCCTCTTTGCCCTCGCTCTCGGCAAACAGTTGTTTCCACCACTCGCCAAAGGAATGAAAATGGGGTTCGTGACTGACCAGCAATTCCACTTGTTTGCCCAGCCCTAAGCAGGCATGGCGGGCAGCGGCATAGCGCAGGGCGGGGTTGTGTTCGGAGGGGATTTGCAACTGACGTCGCATCTTACCCGCCCCAAAAAGCAGGGCATCAATATCAATGCCCGCCACCGCCAAGGGCAAAAGCCCCACCGCCGTCAGCACAGAATAGCGTCCGCCGATGTTGGGGGGCACATCAAAGGTTGCAAAACCCTCTTTCTGTGCCATGGCACGCAATGCCCCTTTTTCGGGGTCGGTGGTGATGAAAATACGCTCCCGCAAAGCATTTTCATCATAGCGTTCTTGCAAATAGGCATACAGGAGTGCAAAGGAAGCGGCACTTTCCAGCGTAGAGCCAGACTTGGAAATGACATTGACGGAAACATCTTTGCCCTTGAGCAGTTGACGCAATTCCGCCCAAGCATGCGGGGCAAGTGTCGTCCCGACAAAAAATATTTGGGGACGGTGGAGCAAATTGTGCTGGGGGGAGTGGAGCAAGTCCAAAATGGCATGTGCCCCCAGATAAGACCCGCCAATGCCCACCACCAGCAGGACATCGGATTGGGCGCGGATTTGGGCGGCCACTGCTTTGAGGCGCGCGTGTGCGGTATAGTCCATACGGTCGGGTAAATTGACCCAAGCAGTGAGGTCTCCGCCGACACCACTGCCTGCTTCCAACTGAGCCTGTGCCTCCAAAAGAGCGGGCAGGCGACTGCTCAGCCAGTCGGCAGGGAACTGTGGTGTATGGGTATCATCGAAGCGAAGGGACATGTGGGCATCCACCTTTCCAAAAAATGCAAACATCATCGAGCGGGCGGGCAAAGCCCGCCCGCAAACTATCAAAGACCATGGTTAATACGCACCGTAGGGACATGGCTTGCCATGTCCGAATCAGTTTTTCAGGCTCTGCATGGGGGCGGGGATGCGACCGCCACGGGCGATGAAGACATCGCTGTTGAAGGGGTGTACGGGAATGACGGGTGCAGAACCCAGAAGCCCACCAAATTCCACCAAATCCCCGACCTTTGTGCCGGGAGCAGGAATCAAACGGACGGCAGTCGTCTTGAAATTGACCATGCCAATGGCGGCTTCGTCCGCAATGATGGCGGAGAGGGTCTCAGCAGAAGTGTCCCCAGGCACAGCAATCATATCCAGACCGACGGAGCAGACACAGGTCATGGCTTCGAGCTTGTCGAGGGTCAACGCACCGCTGGCAGCAGCAGCAATCATGCCCTCGTCTTCGCTGACGGGGATGAATGCACCAGACAGCCCACCAACATGAGAAGATGCCATCACACCCCCCTTTTTGACGGCATCGTTCAGGAGTGCCAAGGCGGCGGTTGTGCCGTGTGTGCCACAGACGGACAGACCCATTTCCTCCAGAATACGGGCGACACTGTCGCCGACAGCAGGGGTGGGTGCAAGGGAGAGGTCGACAATGCCAAAGGGCACATTCAGACGGGCAGAGGCTTCACGGGCGACCAGCTGACCCATACGGGTGATGCGGAACGCAGTTTTCTTGATGGTTTCAGCGACAACGTCAAAGGGTTCGCCCTTGCAGTCCTGAAGGGCATGGTAGACCACCCCAGGGCCAGAGATGCCGACATTGATGACACATTCACCCTCGCCGACACCGTGGAACGCACCCGCCATGAAGGGGTTATCTTCGACGGCATTGCAGAAGACGACCAGCTTGGCACAGCCAAAGCCCTTGCGGTCTTCGGTCAGGAGAGAGGTTTCCTTGATGGCACGACCCATTTCGGCAACAGCGTCCATATTGATGCCCGCCTTGGTCGAACCGATGTTGACGGAGGAGCAGACAAAATCGGTCGTCGCCAGTGCCTTGGGGATGGCACGAATCAGCTTGCGGTCGGATTCGGTATAGCCCTTTTGCACCAGAGCGGAAAATCCACCGATGAAGTTGATGCCACAGGTCTTTGCGGCACGGTCGAGTGCTTCGGCAAAAGGCACATAGTCCTCTGTATCGCTGGCGGCAGCGACCAAGGAAATGGGTGTGACAGAGACACGCTTATTGACAATGGGAATCCCAAATTCCCGTTCGATTTCGTTGCCGACCTTGACCAAATTCTTGGCATTTTGGCAAATTTTATCATAGATGCGCTGACAAGCGATTTTGGGGTCAGTATGGGCACAATCCAACAGGGAGATGCCCATGGTGATGGTACGAATATCCAGATGTTGTTGGTCAATCATCTGGATGGTTTGCAAAATTTCAGAACTGTTAATCATGTGGTGTTTCTCTCCTTATCAGATGCGGTGCATGGCTTGGAAAATGTCTTCCCGCTGCATGTGGATGGCAAGCCCCGTGTCTTTGCCCAGCGCTTCCATATTGGCAGCCAAATCCGCAAAGGGGATGGTGCAGGCTTCGGTGTCAACCAGCATGACCATGGTGAAGTAGTTGTTCAAAATGGTCTGGTTGATGTCCAGAACATTGACATTCTTTTCGGACAGGGCGGAACAGACAGAGGAGATGATGCCAACTCTATCTTGACCG
>CAZSWQ010000148.1:0-3518 GCA_964611025.1 uncultured Ruminiclostridium sp. | reverse complement strand
ACCTTGTTCTGGCAATCATTGCAAGGAAAACCTAGCAAGAAGCCCCCCTATGCCGTAGGCATGGGGGGGCTTTGTCTTATTCGGACACAGACTTGGCGGGGTGGGGGCGGTTGCTGAGCAAGATACGCTCGGCACTCCAATAGAAATTTTCTTCCCCAATGAGGGCTTCCAGACCCGTGCGTTTCATCATCTGGCGGGAGTTCTGGGGCAGACCGCAGATGGCGACATCAATGTCTTTCGCGCGCAAGTCGCCAATGAGCTTCTCCAGTGTCTGGGAGCAGGAGATGTCAATGCTCGACACACCACGCATGGACAGAAGCAGGGTATCACAGCCGTCCAAATGGTTGGCAATGGCGGCGACGTGGTGAGAGTTGGCAAAAATCATAGGGCCTGTGATGTACGCCACACGGGTGTGGGCATAGCGTTCACACAGTACGGGGTCGTCCACATGGATACGGCTCATATCGACGTCTTCAAAATTGATTTCAATGAAGGAAAGACGGCTGACCAGAAGCAGGAGACCCACCAGAACACCGATGACAATGGCGACAGTCAGGTCAAAGACGATGGTGGCAACCATGGTGACGGCGAACTTCAGAAGTGCGCCTTTGAACTTATGGGAGACAATGAAGCGAATGGATTCCCATTCATTCATACGCCAAGCAGTGACCAGCAAAACACCTGCCAGTGCAGAGAGGGGGATTTTGGTCATGACGGGGGCGAGCAGGAACATGGAGATGAGCAAGCCCACCGCATGGAAGATGCCCGTCAGACGGGTTTGTGCCCCTGACTTGACCGCCACGGAAGTACGGGCGATGGCGGCGGTGGCAGGGATGCCACCGACAAAGGGCAAAATCAGGTTGCCGATGCCCTGTGCCAAGAGCTCTTGGTTGTTGTCCAAGGGCACGTCGGTCATACGTTCCGCACTCGCACCACAGAGCAAGCTCTCAATCATACACAAAATGGCGATGGAGATGGCGGGATTGATGAGGCTAAACATCATTTTGGGGTCGAGAGCGGAGAGCATCAGACGCTCATCGGGCAGGAGCGTTTTGGGGATTTCCCCGACTACGGCAACATCAATCTTGCAGAAGATGCAAATGGCGGTAGCAATGATGATACTCAAGAGCGAGGCGGGCACGACTGCATTCCACTTTTTTGGGAAAACAAGCATGAAAACCACCACAAACAAGCCCACACCCACGGTGGTGAGGTCGGGTTTGAAGCCCAAAGTTCCATAGCTCAATAATTTTTCAACGGCGGAAGAACCCTCAGAGACCGTGCCGAAAAAGTTGTCAATCTGTCCCAGTGCAATGATGACGGCAATGCCCGAGGTAAAGCCTGTGATAACGGGGGCGGGAATGAAAGAGGTCAGCGCACCCAAACGGAAAATGCCTGCCAGAATCAAGAAGATACCCGCCAAGAATGTGGCGACGAAAACCCCGTTCATCCCAAAGGTTGCCACCAGCGAAATCAAAATCGCCGCCATTGCACCCGTTGGGCCAGAGATTTGATAAAAGCCCCCCGAGAAGACACTCATCAGAGTACCTGCGACGATGGCGGTAATCAAACCAGAGGCAGCGGTAGCACCACTACTGACACCAAAAGCGAGGGCGAGGGGCAGGGCGACCGCTGCAACGGTTAAGCCTGCCATGACGTCCTTTGTGAGTTTTGCGCTATTGTAGCCCTTGAATTCTCGTTTCAAGATGCCAGCAAAATCACGCAACATGTTAGTTTTCATGTTTTCCTTCCTATCTTTTCTGTATTTTGCCAAAGGCGACTTCTATCATAACAAAAAAATCATATATCTTCAAGGAGATTTCAAAAGAAAATCCAATAGGATATTGCGGGCAAATGTGCTATACTGGAGACAAAGAAGATTGCGAGCCGATGAAACAAAGGAATGGAAGGCATATGAACAAGAAAAGCAAGAACGCCGCACAGAAAAATGAAGAACGTACCCTGACCATACGGGGTTACAGCAGTGAGGGGCAGGGCATTGCCCAAATGGAAGATGGACGGGTGGTCTTTGTCAAAGGCGCACTCAAGGGGGAACTCTGTCGGGCAAAATTGCTCAGGGTGGGCAAGCACATGGCATGGGCAAAAGTGGAACAGGTTTTGGAGTCCTCGCCCAATCGTGTCTATGTGGACTGCCCCTATTATCCCGCCTGTGGGGGCTGCCAACTGCGTCATATGAATTATGAGGAAGAATTACAATTTAAGCTAGAGCGGGTGCAAGATGCCCTCGAACGCATTGGGGAAGAATCCTGTCCCGTCTCCTGCATCCACGGGGCAAAGGAGCAGACCCGTTACCGCAATAAGCTGCAATTCCCTCTGGGCATGGGCAAGGAAAACAGCGTCAAAATCGGTTTTTTCCGCAGCCATAGCCATGATGTGATTGATGTGGAAGACTGCCTTTTGCAACCCAAAGCGGGGAGCAAGCTGCGTCAGGCACTCAAGCGGTGGATGGAACGCTACCATGTGCCCGCCTACGACGAGCGGGCACACAAGGGCATGGTACGGCATTTGTATGTCCGCAACAACCGCCGTGGGGAGAGCCTCTGTGTGCTGGTTGTCCATGCCAAGAGCCTACCCCACGAGGAAGAACTCGTGCAGGCACTGCGCCGTGCAGAACCTGACTTGCAGGGCATTTTGCTCTCCATCAATCAGGAGAAAACCAATGTCATCTTGGGTAAGAAATTGCGTTTGCTCTGGGGGGCAGAACGTCTGGAAGATACCCTTTGTGATTTACAATTCCAGCTCTCGCCCCACTCGTTCTATCAGGTCAACCGTGCGCAGGCAGAAGCCCTGTACGAGCGGGCATTGGACTTCGCCGCCCTCTCCTCTGAGGATACGGTGTTGGACTTGTACTGTGGCATAGGGACGATTACCTTGGCAATGGCAAAACACGCAGGACGGGTCATCGGGGCGGAAGTGGTGGAGGAAGCCGTGCAGGACGCCCGAGAAAATGCCCAGCGCAACGGCATAGCCCATGCGGAATTTCTCTGCGCCGATGCGGGCGAAGCGGCACAAATTCTCGCCGCGCGGGGCGAGGAGCCCACCGTCATCTGCGTCGACCCACCCCGCAAAGGCATTTCCCCTGCCGTCATTGATGCCATTGCCCAAATGCAACCCCAGCGTGTTGTCTACGTCTCCTGCGACGTTGCCACCCTCGCCCGTGACCTCAAGCTCCTGCGCGAGCAGGGCTATCACGCCCAGCAAATCGAAGCCTTTGACCTCTTTCCCAGAACCCGTCATGTGGAGACGGTAGTATTGATGTCAAAAGTTCAGAAGTAAAAGTCGAAAAAAGGCTTCAAATATGGGGATTTCCGAGAGTTGGGGGGGAAACTCCAGCTCTCTGATTTCTCATTGCAAAGTAAGAACCAAACATATCCACAGTCAAAATGCCGTATAGTTGAGTTGACAGGATTAAAACGGGTAGGTTGTGGAGATAGGATTGTTAAGAAAAAATACAGAAAAGGTGCTGATCCTCCTTTTATTGTTGCACAGTAATAAAT
>CAZSWQ010000147.1:0-3532 GCA_964611025.1 uncultured Ruminiclostridium sp. | reverse complement strand
TGCAAGACAAATACTATCACACTTGGGCAAACATGTCAAGATTATTTTTATAATTTCTGTGTTTTTTGCAAACAAGGTCGATTTCTTGTGCCAGACCCCCTAGCTATTTCCCCCATTTTCCTGTATACTAGAGGTGTTGCATCGCTCTGCGACATATTTCTCAAGTGTGAGGTATCCATACCATGAAAATTAGACTCACAGCTTTGGCGGTCAGTGTGCTCTTATTGGGCACACAGTTGCCCCCTGCCGTTGCCAGTGAAACGGTATATCAAGTCAGTGGCGAGGGCATAGACGCTCTGGTACGCTATGAAAATTTTTATTCTTATCCACAGAACATCGACGGGAAATGGTATGTGGGCTATGAAAGTCCCTGCCAAGAGACGGATTACCCCGAGGGGATTTCCTCTGCGGAGGCAGAACAGCTCTTTGTGCAGAGCTTGGAACAGCCCACCCGTGCCATCAACAAATTTTTGAATGCGCTCAATATTTCCCTCCAACAATACCAATTTGATGCCCTGCTTGCACTCACCCATCAGGTGGGCGAAACGTGGCTCGACAAGAGCCTGCTTGCCGACCTGCTCCAAGCGGGCATAGGCAAGGCAAAAGCAACTGAAGTCGTGCAGGCATTTGCCCTCTGGGCATATGAAGAAGACGGGAAAACCGACATAGATGCTCTCAACCGTCGCATTGACGAAGCCCGCCTGTTTTTATACGGCAATGAGGATTTGACGCAAGCACCCAAATTTTTTGCCCTCCTGCTCGACACCAACGGCGGGACAGCAAAACAGCCCTTGGTCTGTTATGAATCGGGCAAAATCTACGGCAAGCTCCCCGAAGCCACCCGTGCAGGGTATACACTCACGGGCTGGCAGTCCAGTGCAAACAGCCTCTACACCCTCTCCACCAGCAAATACCCCAGCAAGCACATGCAGGTGAAAGCCATCTGGGAGGGCGTGAAGACCTTTGATTTTACCGACGTCCAGAGCAAGGATTGGTTCTATACCTACGTCTACGATTTGACCCAGACGGGCATCATCCATGGGCGGACGGAAACCCGCTTTGACCCCTCGGGTCTGCTCTCCTATGCGGAAGCCAGTAAATTGATTACCTTGGCGGTGGGCTATCCCGAACAAGCCCCCACCCAACAACACTGGGCGAGCGGGTATCTTGCACTGGTCAAAAACAAGGGCTTTTTGGACAGCTTACCCGACAACATCGACGCGCCCATTGACCGCTTGCATGTGGCGACCCTTGCCGCCCGTGCGCTGGGTCTGCCCGCCCCCAGCAAAAAATCCCCCTTCTTTGATACCGACGACAATGCCGTGGTTGCGCTCTACGAAGCGGGCATTTTGCAAGGCAGTTATGACAATCAAAACCGCCTGATTTATGCCCCGCAAAACCGCATCACCCGTGCGGAAATTTCCGCCATCATCTGGCGTATCCAACAGCTGGAGGACAAGCCCACCATCCCCGATACACCAAAACCCGACCCCACTCCCCAGCCCGACCCAACCCCAGATACCCCGACCCCTGACCCTACACCAACCCCTACACCGACCCCCAGCGGTAACATGGCGGTGTTCCAAGGGCGAGACAATCGTTTGAATGTCCGTGCAGGGGCGGGCACGTCCTATGCTGTCTTGGGTGTCATGGTCACAGGGGAAGCCTATCCCCTCTTGGCAACCGTGGGCGATTGGTATAAAATCGACTACAAGGGACAGGCGGGTTATCTGTCCAAGCAGTACGTCACCAGCATGACAGCGAAAGAATATGAGGACTTCAAAACAGGCACAAGCCCAACACCAACCCCGACGCCAGAGCCGACCCCTGATGTGCCCGTGGCGGGGGACAAGCTGGCAGTCTTCATGACCAACAACACCCTCTTAAATGTCCGTGCAGGGGCAGGGACAAGCTTTGATGTTTTGGGTAAAATGAACACCGACGAAGCCCACCCTGTGCTTGCCCTCCTAGACGGCTGGTACAAAATTGATTACAAGGGACAGACGGGTTATGTCTCAAAGGATTATGTGACCCTGCTTTCCAAAAAAGAGTATGAGGATTATCTCAAGAACAAACCCACTACACCCACACCCACACCAACACCCGACAAGCCCTTTGACCCCAAAACCCAATTCAAATACGGCAACAAGGTCATTGACATTGTCCCAGACGTGCCCAAATCGCCCTACAATGCGGAATTGTTTTACCAGCAAGATGGACGTACCTATTACAACAGCAGTAAATACCGCTATGAAACGGGCATTGACGTCTCCAGCTATCAGGGCAACATCGACTGGAACAAGGTCAAGGCAGATGGCATTGATTTCGCCATCATCCGCATCGGCGGTCGTGGCTGGGGTTCTGCGGGCGACTTCTACGAAGACAGCCATTACCGCCAGAACATCGAGGGTGCAAAACAGGCAGGCTTGAAAGTCGGGGCATACATCTTCTCGCAGGCGATTACAGAAGCCGAGGCAATCGAAGAAGCCAATTACGTCCTCCAGCGTATCCGAGGGTACAATTTGGACTATCCCATTGTCTTTGACTGGGAAGTGGTCAACAACCCCGATGCCAGAACCAACAACTTAGACCCCAAAATCCTCTCCAAGGCCGCCATTGCCTTCTGCGAAACGGTCAAAAAAGAGGGCTATCACCCCATGGTCTATTTCAATGCCCCCTGTGCCTACGAACGCTATGACCTGAGCATGGTCAAAGACTACGATTTCTGGTATGCCCAATACTACACCAAGCCGAATTTCTACTATACCTACAAGATGTGGCAGTATTCCTCCACAGGTACGGTAAACGGCATTGCGGGCAAGGTGGACATGAACTTGTATTTCCTGCCCAAAGATTGACCCACGACTCATCTATATTTTTGCAATCCATAAAGGAACAAGAACGCATGAAACAAATTCTCTTACTGACTACGGGGGGCACGATTGCCTCCCAAGCCAAGGGCAACGGACTTGCGCCCGCCCTGCACGGGAACGACCTAGTGGAGCAACTGCGCATCGGCTACCCCGATTACCAATTTGACGTGGAAGACCTCCTCGATTTGGACAGCTCCAATATCCAGCCCGAGGAATGGAGGCTCATTGCACGGCGGGTTTACAATGCCTTGGCAGAGTATCACGGCATCATCATCACCCACGGCACGGATACGCTCGCCTACACCGCTGCCGCCCTCAGCTTCATGCTCCAAAACCTCTGTAAGCCCGTGGTCTTAACGGGTTCGCAACTGCCCATACAAAACCCCCTCACGGACGGTGTGAGCAATTTATTCACTGCTGTGGAGGCAATCACCCGTGGCATTGCGGGGGTGTCGGTCGCCTTTGACCGCAAAATCATTTCGGGCACACGGGCCGTCAAGGTCAGCACCATGGGCTTCAACGCCTTTGAGAGCGTCAATGCGGAGTACCTGGGGCAGATTTACGCCGATGGCACACGCACCTTCCGTTCCCAGCACCTACGCTGTAACCCTTACCGCCCCCGACGATTTGAAGGACATTGAAAAGCGAATAGACTCCCT
>CAZSWQ010000146.1:0-3546 GCA_964611025.1 uncultured Ruminiclostridium sp. | reverse complement strand
GATTCGTTTCTCATGCAGGTGGGATAGGGCTTGCCGATTGTGGCGGACGTTCATCTGTCCTGCCACGCTTCTGCCAAGGTCTGGTACAGGGTCTTGATTTGTATGGGTTTGCTCAAGTGGGCATTCATCCCCGCAGCTAGGCTCTTTTCGGCATCTGAGGCAAAGGCATTGGCACTCATGGCAATGATGGGCACTGTGCTTGCATCTGCCCGTGGCAGGGCGCGTATCGCCTTGGTCGCTGCCAAGCCGTCCATATTGGGCATGCGGGATATCGGGATATGAAGCGGTCACAGGAGCGCACACACGCTCCTGTGACCGCAACTGCTTTGCTTTTGTGTTGTGCTGGCTCAGTCCTCTTGTTTTGTCTCGATGGACTGTGTGTGGCTGTTTTTTGCCAGCTGGAAGTGTTGGATTAAGGCATTGAGCATATTTGCCTGAGCGGAGAGTTCCTCTGCCGTGGCGGCACTTTCTTCGCTGGTGGCGGAGTTGGTTTGCACGACGGCAGAAATTTGTTCTACACCCAGTGTAATTTGGGCAATGGAATTTGCCTGCTGTTCGGAAGCCTCGGAAATTTGGGCAATGGACTTCACAACACCATTGGCTTGCTCTGCCACCTGCTCAAATGCTTCAAATGCCTTTTGGGCAATGCCCTCGCCCCTCGCCACTGCCTGAACGGAATTTTCAATCAAGTCAGTGGTCTCCTTGGCGGCTTCGGCGGATTTGGCGGCTAGGTTACGCACCTCGTCGGCAACCACGGCAAAGCCCTTGCCCGCTACACCCGCCCGTGCCGCTTCGACGGCGGCATTCAGTGCCAAGATATTGGTCTGGAAGGCAATGTCCTCAATGACCTTGATGACCTTGCTGATGTTCACAGAGGTATCGGAAATTTCCCGCATGGAACTGAGCATCTCACGCATTTCGACCAGCGTTTTTTCAATGGAAACACCCGCAGCACTGGCGAAGCCATTGACTTCTTGTGCATTTTGGAAATTCGTTTTGATTTGTTCGGAGACTTCGTTGAGGGAAGCGGAGAGTTCTTCGATGCTGCTTGCCTGCTCGGTTGCACCCTGTGCCAAGGCCTGTGCCCCGCTGGAGACTTGGTCTGCTTCCATCTGAATCTGGGCAGAACCCAACTGGATGTTATAAAAAGAGTCGTTCAACTGGTCGATGAAGTGCCCAATGACCACTTCGATTTTACGCATTTCCCCAGGGAATGTCATGGCAGGATAGATTTGCAGGTTGCCAGTGGACAGCGCCTGCATGCTCTGTGTAATATCTTCAATGACATGTTGGAGGGTTTTGGTCATTTCGTAAAAACTGCGGGACAATGCACCAATTTCATCTTGGGATTGCAGTGCTTTTGGAATATTGAAGTCCCCTTGCTTGATTTTTTCTGCCGATGTCACAATGCCGTCAATTGGTTTGAGTGCCTTGCGAATCAAAATGGCACTCACCACGCAGAGCAGAATCAAAATCACCAAACAGAGCACGGTTAAAATCAGGGTCAAGGAAACGATGTCCTGTTTCATATTGTTTTCTGTCAAAAATGAGGTTGCCCACCAAGTCTGTGTGCCACAGTGAACGGGATAGAAATACTGCATGGATTTGCCAACTGTGGTATTTACAGAAATTGAGAAAGGGGTTTTGTTGGCTTGTTTTGCTACGATATCGGCATAATCGTCTTTGTCCAATATGAAGGTGTCCATAGGCACACCAGCTTCACCGCCTTCAGGGTCACTATCATAGACGGTTTTATTGTCCTGTGTGTAAATGACGGTGTAGAGTGCTTCGTATTCATCTCCATCATATTTCAGACGCTCGAAGGAACTGAGCAAAATATCCACCACGACCACGCCGATGACCTCGCCCTCTTTCAAAATGGGATAGCAGACAGAGGACGATGTCACACCATCATAGGTCAAGGGTTCGGTGATATAGGGGGCTTTGGTTTCTTTTGCCACTTTGTAATAGGGTTCGTTGCTGTAGGTGCTGTACACGCCTTGACCTTGCAACTGGAAGGATTGGTTGCCTGCTGTGCTTGCATCCACATAAAAGGCATAATCGGCAACATTGGCATCGAATTGGTAGGGTTCAAAAAACACCCCCGCCCCTGCAATGTCGGCTTGCTCGGCAACGGTCGTCCAAAATGTATGCAACATGTAATCTTCTCTGGCTTTGCTGATGCTGGAAATGTTCACAGGAAAGACGGCACTGGGCTTGGTCTGGATACGTTCGACCAGACTCTGGGAAGCTTCTTGGGCAAAAGAACGCTCAAAATACTTGGTGATCTCTTTGGCGACCTTTTCGGTCTCGTCCATGAGATTTTGTACAACAATGCCGTTGGTCTTGGCACGTTCGGTCAATTCTGCGTCAATGGACTCAAATAAGTATTTTTGCGTCTGCATGGCGGTGATGGACAACAAAATGCCAAAGGCAATCAGTATGCCTATCCCCAAAAAAATGGACAACTTGACCGACAACTTCTGTGTTTTATACTGTTTGACTTTCATTTTTTTCCTCTCTCCTATTCCAAATCATGTCCTGACAACTATACTTTGATTCACCTCCTGATTGTTCCCCATGCTATCATGCCGACACAAAAAAATTGCACACTAACAGCACGAACCCCGCTGACAGTATTGCAACTGGCTAACTTTCCCATGAAAGAGCGAAGTCCCTATCGCTTTGTGTCTCCGCCTTTCGGCGGATTTGTCCAAATTCCCTCGTAAATATGTATAAAAAGCACACTTTTCCGTAAGAAAAGCACACTTTTTTGTCAGCATATTCAGCATATATGGATAACTATCACAAGTATTGTATCATACCATTCGACAAAAAACAATGGGTTTCGAGATAAGATTATGTCAACTGTGCCCACACAGTTCTTCTTTCCATATTTTTTCAATTCTGACAATGTCATAAAGAGATACTCTGAAATGATGGATGCGTGGGCATTTTTGACAATTTTCCACACACTGCTTTTTGTGGTGTGGGGCGGTTTTGTTGCAAGGACTTTGTCTTGGATAATCTAAAAAAATATCTATGGTTTAAGGGAGAAAACCTCAGTAGAAAATCACCGTGCGAAACGCAAAGCAAATTTCATATTCACATCTTGCCGTGAGCGAGCCAAAAGCCCTGCTGTCATGTAAGTCCTTCTGCATGGCAAAACCCCGCCCCCCTCGTTGTTTGAGGGGGGCGGGGTTATTGGTTGGGGGTACGGACTGCTTTCATTCCGACGACTTACTCACGATCCCTTTCGATGTCTTCCAGAGACTTGCCTCTGCACAATGCAAGCACCTCTCGATACGTTTTGATATGTAAGTTCTTTTTTTCTTTCTCAAATTTGATGGCAAAATACACTGCTATCACAACCAGTACCACATGCAGTGAACTATGTATCAAATTTTCAGAAAAATGATATAACACCAAGGACAAAATGAGTGTTACAAAGAGGGCTACAAGAATCTTGCTGGTTCTCTTGAAGTTTTCGACATTTCTATGTTTGCTCTCTATCGTATTCATATTTTTCATTGCTTTCACAGCTCC
>CAZSWQ010000145.1:0-3643 GCA_964611025.1 uncultured Ruminiclostridium sp. | reverse complement strand
GGTGTAACCTTTGAAATGGACGGCAACGTCATGCAGGTTATCGAATTCCAGCATGTTAAGCCCGGTAAGGGCGCTGCCTTTGTGCGTACCAAGATGAAGAACGTCATCACCGGTGGCGTGACCGAAACCTCGTTCAACCCTTCTGCAAAGTTTGAAAATGCTTATGTGGAAAAGAAGGACATGGCATACAGCTACACCGACGGCGATTTGTACTACTTCATGGACGGCGAAACCTTTGAACTCGAACCAATCAATGCAGACGTTCTGGGCGACAGCTTCCGCTTCGTCAAGGAAGAAATGGTCTGTAAGATTATGAGCTACAAGGGCAAGGTTTTCGGCGTCGAACCCCCCACCTTCGTGGAATTGGAAGTCAGCCAGACCGACCCTGGCTTCAAGGGAGATACCGCAACCAACGTAACCAAGCCTGCTACTCTGGAAACAGGTGCAGAAATTAAAGTTCCCCTCTTTATCAATCCTGGCGACAGAATCCGTGTAGACACCAGAACTGGCGAATACTTGGAACGTGCGAAGGGCTAATATGCCCAACGGAAAGGAAGAACTACTATGACAATTACCGAAAAAGTGGCTTACCTGAAGGGTATGGCAGATGGCATGGAACTGGGCAGAGAAAAGTCCAAGGAGAGCAAGCTCTTGACCACCATCATTGATGTACTCGAAGACATCAGCTTTTCCATTGAAGACCTGGAAGAAGCAGCAGAACTGCTCAACGAAGGTTTGGACACCGTGTCCGAAGACCTCGAAGACGTAGAAGATTTGCTCTTTGGGGATGACGATTGTGGTTGTGGTTGCGGTGGTGACTGCGATTGCGACGACGACTGTGATTGTGGCTGTGGTTGTTCCTGTGGCGAAGACGACGATTTCTTTGAAATGGAATGCCCCAGCTGTTCTATGGACTTGGTCATTGATGACGAAGTTCTGGAATCTGGTCAAGTCGTTTGCCCCAACTGTGGCGATGTGTTCGCGCTCGACCTCATCGACGAGGACGACGAAGACGACAGCATCGAACTGGAAAAAACCGAAGACTAAGCACAAGTCAATGAAAAGGGGGACGCTGTTGCGTCCCTCTTTTTTGTGCGTTTTTAGTGCTTGCCTCCATGCTTGTCCTTGCGCTCGACCACATGCAGGGCAATGACCGTGGCATCGTCTTGGTTGTGTTCTGGGACGAGCGTAGAGACCAAGTATTGTGCCAATTCTCCAGGGCTGTTGCCCTCGTAGCTGGCAATCAGGCCTTGCAGGCTGTCGTCATTTTCCTGTATCATGCCATCGCTGAGTAAGATGAGCCAATCGTCAAAAACCAAGCGGAGCGTGTGCATATCGGCTTGGTTTTCACTTTCGGAGAGCAAACCCAAAGGCAGGCTTTTGCCTGCAATGGCATGGATGCTTTCGCCCCGTCGCAGGTAGGTGGGGGCTGCACCCAGTTTGTAGATGTGACACAAACCGTTGAATAAATCGAGGGTGAGCAGGTCAATGGTGCTACAGGCTTCGTCACAGCGGAGCGTGAGGGCGGCATTGACGGTGGTCAGTGCCAAAGATGCCTCAACCCCTGCCCGCAGAAAATTTTGCAGGAGCTGGGCGGCGAGGGTGCTTTCCTGACGGGCTTTTTCGCCACTGCCCATGCCGTCGCAGAGCAAAATACACAAAAGCCCATCGTCCCGCCGAAACCAAGTGCCGTGGTCACCACTCTGGCTTTCCCCCGCTTTACAGCGTCCAAAGACCCCAGCGGTGGCGAGGAAAGGTTCAGCTTGCGAGAAAGACAAACCACTGTCCATATCTACGGCAGGGCGCAGGGGGGTGGAGAGCAGTTCGGAGAGCTGTTGTAAACCCGCTTCCGTGCGGAAATGGGCATGGGCTGGTGTTTCGACTTGCAAATGTCCTTGGGGGGTGAAATAGACCCTGCCTTCGGTAGATAATCCTTGTTTTTGCAAAAAATGTTGCAAATGCTCCTCTCGTTTTGGGTCGGGAAGCGGGTCTTCTGCCAAGTCTGTGGCGGTTTGGTTGAGCATTGCCTCCAGCTGGGCATATTGCGCACAGAGGGCGAGGCGGTTTTCCTCCAAACGTCCCGCATACTGACGGCGATAGAGAAAGGCGGTCAGTTCGTGGTTGACAGCTTCCAGAAAGGCGGAAAAATGCACACAACGACTGCGAAAGTGGGGGGAAAAATCATTGCCCTCTGCAGTTCCTCTGGCTAACATGGGCGGGAGACTGTCCAGAAGTAAATGCTCTGTGGTCTGAAATTCTGCTATCCAACAGCGTTCCCGCAGCTTGCAGGAGCGACAAGCACGGTCGGCACTGCGTTCAAAAATCACGGCACTGTCTTCATCGCTGGGTGCAGTGTGCTGGAAATGTTCCCGCAGACTTTCGTACATCTGTTGAAAGGCAGATGCCTTGGCTTGTACTTGACGGATGACCTGCTGGCGGGTGTGTTGCCAATCCCGTGCGGGGGTGGTGCTTTCCCGCTTGGCAAGATGCCCGCATTTGTACCACGCTTGGGGCAAAAGGCAAAACAGTGCAGAGGCGACCGCTACTTCGTAGAGCAGGGCAACCCGCATCCCACTCTCCCACGTCCAGAGGACAAGCAGGCTGGTAGTGAGCAGATAGGCAAGGGCGGTGAGGACTTTGCCCTTTTGGTGGCACAGCCCCGCACTTGCCCCTGCTAAGGCGTAAATGAGGCTGTAGTAGGGGTGTCGTCCCGAGGTCAAATCAAGGGTAATGCCCATGAGTACCCCCACGAGCAAACCCGTTTCCAGTCCGTTGCGGGCGAGAAACATCACGGCAAAGGCGGCGAGGATGTGCCCGAGAGAAAACTCCCCCCAGAAGACCATGCCATCCAGAGCGGAGAGTACCGTCGCTAGGAGCACAAAGGCAGCGACCTGTTCTTTTGGGCTTTGGCACTTGGGCAGGGCACGCATACGGGGGGGCAGGATGAGGGCATAGAAGGGGGTGCATATGGCGAGTAAGAGTGGTTCTAGGAGGGTCAAGACCAGAGCTTTGCTTTGGTAGCTTTCATTGAGCAGGGGAATGAGCCGACAGCCCAGACAAATCAATGCCCCCGCTAGGGGCATGAAAAAGCGGGTTTTGCTCAGACGGCTGTCATGTATGGCGAAGCTGACGGCATAGGTGAGCACGCTGGCGGCGACATAGTGTAGGGCATCGTTGAGCGGGAGAACGAGGAGATAGCCCGCACTTGCCCCTGAGAGGGTACAAAAGCCCGCCATGCCCGCCCCACTGCTGGCGACCAGTGCAAGCCCAAAGGGGTGATAGTGGGCGAAGACCTTTGCCCCACTGCACAGGGCAGCGAGCAGGAGACGCAATGCGCCTTCCACAAAATATTGAACACCCTCTTGGGCATAGGAAATCTGGTGCTGTGCTTGGCATCTACGGCTCTGCTCTTTGGTCGTCATATGCAAGACCTCCCCTTTTGTAAATGGAAATTCTTGCTTATCAGTATAGTCCTATTTGCCAAAAAAGCCCGTCGTAAGCTGTATGAGAAAAGCCCCGCCTTTCTGCGAGATGCTGGCACAAATGGGCAGGTAGGGGCGGATAGCCTCTGTCTGTGCCTCGCTTGCAAAAGTCCAGATAGACAAAAGCGAGAACCCGCAGGGGGCAAAGCCCCCTGCGGGTT
>CAZSWQ010000144.1:0-3677 GCA_964611025.1 uncultured Ruminiclostridium sp. | reverse complement strand
CTTTCCGATTATTGCTCGTTCAGGCTTTCCCCGCTCGCTTCTGCGAGGAAGACAAAACTGGCAAAACTCATATAGGGATGGATGAACAAATCCAGCTCCCCAAAGCCAAAACGACGCAACAGCAACCAAACGATAAAACTCAGGCGAAATTTGACATAGCGCAGGCGACAGCCAGATATACTGTCCAGCCCTCGGCGGAAGACCTTGCCCAAGGGGTACGCTGGGCGGGCCGCCAAGCAGTACAAGATAGGATACAGGATGCTGTGACAGTAAAAGCCCACACCCATACCCAAAAACAAGAGCACAATCCCCAGCAGCGACAGGGCAGAGAGCAAACCAGAAGATAAAACCTCAATCTGACCCTGCAACCAAAAAGACAAAACCGTGGCGGGGAGCATACACACCAAACCAAACAAACGCATGAGCACATCTGTCACAAAACAAACCGCCACCGCCTTGCCCAATAAACCCAGATTGCTGTACCAACGCAAAAGGTGCGGTGGGTCTTCTGTGCGGTTCTGGAAACTCAGCCAGAACCGCTCCAAACTCGCCAGCTTCATCGGGGCAAGCAAGAGCAATATCAGGGCATTGATGCCCAGAAACTGTAAAATTTCTGCGGTGGTCAGGGAAATCGCCGCTACGCTCCCCAGAGCATCCATGCGGTAGACAATCTCCCATGCTCCCTCTACGGTATGATGAAAGCCATTCACCAAATCGGGATAGTCCTTCAAGGGCAGGAGATACCAGCCCAAGCGACCGCCCGCTTGCAGGGCGAAAATCGACAATAAGACTTCCAGACAGACAAACAGCAAATTACTGCTGAGCCAAAAAAGCATATGCCGTCCCATGTGTTGCTTGCCCAGACGCTTGATTTGGGCATAACGCATCTGTGTCATCTCACTCACCGCCCATCCGCAGGATTGACCAGAATGACCTTATCACGGCTCTTATAGGCACTGGTGCTCTCCAAATTTCGGCTGAGTAAGACCCCATTTTCATAAATGGCACGGTACGATTTGACCGTGCGACCCGTATAAGGTGTGACAGATGTCCGACTGCTCCCCAAAGGCACAGAGGCATCTTTCTGGTAGACCGTCTTATAGGGTGTTGTGTCCGTCTGTTCCGTCTGCATCTCCACCGTTTTTCCGTCTGTCTTTGTGCCATAAATGTTGATATTCAGGGTTCTGCCAGACATAGAGGTCACAATTTTCACGGGGTAGGGTGCATTGTTGCGGAAACGGTAATCCAAAGAGCCAAAATAAACCGTGGCATCCAAACCGTCGGGCACATAGCCCACAGCGTAGCGGTGGGCGTGACGCTCCACAATTTCTAAATTGGCACGCAGGGTGGCGAGATACAGGGTCGAGGAGACTTGGCAAATGCCACCGCCAATTTCCTGCACCGTCTGCCCACCAACGTAGGCGGGTGCAGGCAAATAACCACGGGCACTGGTGCGACTGCCCACGATACCATTATAAGAAAATTCCTGACCAGGGACTAAAATCACCTCGTTACAGGATTGTGCAGCACGTTTGACATTGGCGGCACGGTTGTCGCTCCCGCCGACGTTTGTCGTACAAGACCCCAAGAGGTCTTGGAACAAATAGGCTTCCAAGTCCGCCATTTTCACCTTCGGCTCTATCCAAATCAAGGGCAGACGGATGCTCCCGCCCTCCTGCAAGCCCGCAAAGGCGGTTTCCGCCGCTTGGCGGTCAAATGACACCCCGTATTCTTCCATCTGGAATCTGCCCTCTGCCTCGTTGATGGCGGCATCCACGGGGTCTTTCCACAGACGCTGACACACTTCATCAAAATTCAAGTCAGGCGGGGGCGAGGGTTCCATGGTCTCCACAAATTGTGCTGCTGCATCGGCGGTGACCGTTTCGCCCGCATTCGCCAGCTCAAACAGCTGATGTTTTATGTTGTCTTTGTTGGGCAAAATCCCCGTTTTCCCACGGGTCAATTCCAATTCTGCACCCACAATATTGGCGGTGGATTCCTCTGCCAGTGCCCCAACTTTTCCGTCCAAGGCTTCTGCCAAAAACAAATCCAATGCACCCCCGTCTGCATAGACAGGTACGATTTCTTTTTCTGCCAAGCCCTCTTGCAAATATTCCACACCACGCAACCAGAAACTGCTGGTTATGCCCCCTTCTGCCCAGACCTTTTCCATGGTCTGCGGGACATCCATCGTGAAATAATTGGCGGGCACTTGCACACGAAAATTTTCTACACCCCCGTGTCCCAAGACCTCAAAGACAAAATGTGCCAGACTGTCTTCACTCCAACGGGTCGCTTCAGCTTGTAGGGTGCTTTCCAATTCTGCCTGCGTCATGCCACCCACGGCGACCCCTGCCACACTGGTTTTCGGGACGAGCTGGGTGGGCTCTGCCGCCAAACACAGACCTGTATAACCCAAGGCTAGGGCAAGCAAACCCCCTGCGGCAATTTTGACACCCAAAAGACCTTTTCCCGCACCAAGGCTCGCTTTTGCTGCCTCGGTGGCGGGCTGTGTACGATTGATTGCGCCAGACTGCTGGGGCATTTGCCCCGTCTGTTCCATCTCTGGCTTCTTATCTTGTTCCGAAATTGTCTTTCACTCCATTCTATGTCCATCACGATATCCAATCCAATTTACCCATTATAGTATAACTGCCCCAAAAAAAGCAAGTAAAAGCCACAGAAAATGCCAAGGAGAACATGAAACAGCCAAGAAGCCCGTCCCTGCACTGCTTGGAAGCGTTTGGAAAAATGTCTGGCAATCCGTGACGCAAAGGGGTATACTATAGAAAGCACTGGTATACTTTATGAATAGGATGTGATTGTTTTGCAAATTCATTCCGTTTCTCTCGCCTACTTCAGCCCCACGTCCACCACAAAACGCACCTTGACCGCCATGGGTGAAACCTTGGCACAGACCTTGGGTATTCCTCTGGTACATCACGACTTCACCCTGCCCGATGCCCGCCGTCAGCCCCTCAGCTTTTCCGCCGATACGCTGGTCATCTTCGGCGTACCCGTCTACGCAGGACGTGTGCCGAATTTGATGTTGCCCTTTGTCGCCTCGGCGGTGGGCTCTGGGGCACTGGCTGTGCCCGTGGTGCTCTTTGGCAACCGTGCCTTTGACGATGCCCTGATGGAACTGCGCAACATCCTAGAAGCAGGGGGCTTCCGCAGCATCGCAGGGGCGGCATTTGTCGGGGAGCACTCCTTTGGTCGCCAAATGGCAGGCAATCGTCCCGACGCAAACGACCTCGCCCTCGCAAAGCAATTTGCCCTAGACGTTGCCAAAAAGCTGGAGGGCTATGATGAAACCGCCCCACATGTGCCTGTCTTTGTGGCGGGCAATGACCCTGTGAAGCCTTATTTCCGTCCCACCGATGCCGAGGGCAATTTTGTGGATATCCGCAAGGCACGCCCCAGCACCACCGATGACTGTGTCAACTGCAAGACCTGTGCCAAGCACTGTCCCATGGGCTCGATTGACTTTGACAATCCCAAGTTGGTCACGGGCATTTGCATCAAGTGCAATGCCTGTGTGAAGTTATGTCCCAAGGATGCCAAACAATTCACCCACGAGGGCTACTTGTTCCACAAAGACGACATTCTCGCCCGCTACGGGGGCGACCGCAAAGAACCCAGCCTTTTTTTATGAGATAAAAAAAAGCCCGCCGACC
>CAZSWQ010000143.1:0-3687 GCA_964611025.1 uncultured Ruminiclostridium sp. | reverse complement strand
GAAGACCGCCCGACGCACAGCGTCGGGCGGTCTTTGTTTTTGTCGGGGGAAAAAGGTCTCAGCGACCACGGACAACACAGGTGAGCACTTGTCCGTGTACGGTAGCGGAGAGGGTTGCCGTGCCTCTGCCCGCCAGATAGACCATGCCGTCCTGTCCAATGTTGACCACGTTGAGGTTGTCCGATGCCCAGATTACAGGCTCGGTTGCGCCATTGACCACCATTTTGACAGGGGGGTCACCCGCACTCATGGTGAAGTCGGTGTAATTGAGGGAGAGGGACTGGGGCGGGACATAGGTCGTCTCTGGTGCGGGGGTGGGTGTGACAGGGGCTTCGCCACCTTCTGGGGGCAGGGTGGGGTCAACTGCCCAGTTGCAAGTGACCAGTGCGGTGGATTCTTTGCCCTTGTGGTCGGTGACAGTGATGAGGGCAACACCGACGGAAACGGCAGTCACAAGCCCTGTGTCATTGACGCTGACAATCTCAGGGTGCAGGCTTGCCCAAGTCATGGGACGGCTCTCTGTACTTTTGGTGTAGGAGATTTCGAGCTGTCGTTGTTCGCCTGCTTGCGTGAGGGTCAGTTTGTTGGGGCTGATGGAAAATGCCTTGGCACTGACAATATCGGCTTCCGTGGGTACGGCTGTGTTTTCTTCGACACTGGCAGAGCTGTCTCCGCCGAAGCGTACTTGGAAGACAGGGACAATTTTGGTCACGATGATGAAGCCCGCCGCCGCAATGATAATCAGGGAGATGAGCAGCGTGGCAATGCGTTGCCAAGGTGTGTTGGTCAGAAAGCCAGCTCTGGGGGCATCCTTGACATGGTTCTGTTGCAC
Organism: uncultured Ruminiclostridium sp.; assembly: GCA_964611025.1. Classification (GTDB taxonomy): domain Bacteria; phylum Bacillota; class Clostridia; order Oscillospirales; family Oscillospiraceae; genus Evtepia. The sequence continues at coordinate 2,855 of CAZSWQ010000143.1, read as the reverse complement.
AGGTGCAGAAGCACGAGAAGGGCTTGCACTACTGCGGGCGGGTGCAGATGCCAAGCGTTTGCCCCCTTTGGGATAGGCGGTGTTACTGGGGGGTGTGTTTGGGTCGGAGCTAGGGTCTAAGCGTGTGCCCATCGGTTCGGGGCGTTCCGTCTGTGGAGGTTCGGCAGGCTCTGTGGGGAGGGCATGTAATTTTGTGGTTCGTTCCATGGTTTGAAGTTCCTCCATTGGCTGGGATATTTCTTCTGGATGCGGGCTGGGGGTTCTGCGCGAGATGGGGCGGACATTGTCTTCATCGTCCTCGTCGTCCATGATATCGGGTAGACGTTCGGGAAAGAAGGAAGACGCAAACGATTTGGCACGGGAAAATAGCCCCGCAGACGGCTGGGCAGGCACAGGGTCGGCAGTTTGCACAGGGGGCATAAAAGCTTGTTCTGTGTGTTCTTTGTTGCTGGACGGCTGGGTGGGGGTGCGTTTGTGTTCTTTGTGGGGGACAGGTCGCCCTTCTTGCTCACCTACAGTGAGGGGTTTTGGGATTTTGACTCTGGGCGGTGGGGCAGTGACATGCTCTTCGGGGCTGAGCATGGTCAGGGTCTGTTGTGGGGAGGGTTTTTGGGCTGTCTCCTGTGCTTTTTTTGTGGGGGGCGGTGCTTTCTGGGGTTTTTGGGTTGTGTCAGGCGGGCTTTGTGGCATAGGGTCGTCCTTCTCTGCTTCGGACAGTGTTTCTGAGGGGCGGTCTGTTTCGAGGGCTTCGCTGGACGTAGGGCTTGCGTCCTCTGGGCTTTCCTCTTGCTTCGTCTGGGTGCTTTCGCTGGTCTCGTCTTCGATCTCGTCGTCTATTGCCTCCCGCTCCAATTCTTCCAAAGCGGAGCGCGTGGTTTCACTGGGGGTGATACTTTCCTCTAAGGGTGCGGGACTGGATTTGGGGCTTGTGTTTTCTGGTTCAGAAGCTTGGCTGGGGCTTGTCGTCGGCTCGTTGGGCAAGTCAAAGGGGACACGCAAACTCTGCAACATGGCTTGGACTTCTGGGGGGAGTTGTTGCAACTGTTCAGAGGGCAGTTGTTGCAGGTCTTCGGGATTGACCCAATGGGCACTGTTTGCCCGCTTGTCCACCGTGGGGGCAGGGTTTGTGCGGGGGGGTGCTTGGGGGGCGGTGTTGCGTTTTTGGCTGCGCAGTTCTTTGCGTTTGGTCTTTGGGGTTCTGTCGGCTTTGCTGCGGGCATCCCGTGGCAATACCCCCCCACAGTAGGGGCAACGGGTATAATGCTTGGGATAGTGCTGTCCGCAGTCAGGACAGGTCACAGGGGGCTTGCGGGTTGGTATTGTATCCATGGTTTTGCTTGCCATGAGAATATCCTCCTTGCATATCGGGGTCATGCGCATGGTGTTTTTTTCTATGGTATCGTATCATATGAGGGGAATATCGTCAACCAGAAGCGAGAAAAGAAGCGGGGCACACCTCTTGACCTAGGGCGAAAATTCTTCTACAATAAAAGCAGGAAACTACTTTTATTTTGATAGAAACAAAGGAGGCTGGCTTCGATGGAAGACCTAGCAAAGCTATTGTATCGTTCTGGATTGCATGCGGACACCGCAGAAATACGCACCTTGGCACAGAGCCATTTGGCGCAGATGCGTATTGGGATTTATGGGGGGAAGACCCCCTTGCCCATGCGTGTGGTGGAACTTTTTCCGAACAAAACACGAGATGAAAGCCCTGTTGCGGTGGCAATTTGTACGGAAACGGACATTGTGACGGGTACGGTTTTAGGGGACACATATGAACCCTTTGCCAGCTTTCCCATTCCTGGTGGGGAGTACCCCGCCCCGATGGCAGATGTTGTCTTTGCACTGGGGGAACTTTTGGAAGATTTGCTGACCCCTGCGTGTAGACGCTTGGCGGTGTCCCTGCCCTTTGGTCTGGACTATGCAGAAACAGGGGCGGTTTTGGTCTCTGAAGTGCCCCGAGGCTTGCAGATTTCTGACTATGCATCGTATGACCTGCGGGCGGGTCTGGCAGCGGAATTACAGGAGCGTGGCTGTGTGCCCAGCCAAATGACATTCTTGCCTTTGGTCAGTGCAGCACACTTGGGGGCGATGACACGGGGCGATGCCCAGCGGTATATGAGCCTGTATTGGGGCGAGCATTTCAATGTGGGTTTTTCCATGCCCAAGACGGCAATGCTGAAGCTGAAAAGCGGAGAAGCTGGCTTGCGTCTGGTGGATACAGGGGCAGGCTCTGCCACGGCTGTGCCCTTTGGTGTGGTAGATTTGACCATGGACAGAGACAGTCAAAACCCTGGGGAACACTTGTTGGATAAAATGCTCTCCACACGCTATCTGGGGGAACAATACCGCTTTGCCATGATTAAGGCGGCGGAAGACAAGCTTTTGAGCTTCATGTGCGGGCGACAATTTTTGGAATTGCGGAAACTGAGCACAGAGAACTTGCTCTTATTCTGGTCGGAGAGTGACGGCGACAATCAAATCGCGCTCTTGTGCCAATACGATGAGAAGGACAGAGCTTGTGCCCTCAAGGTCGCCGAGGCAGTCATGCGCCGTGTCAGCCATTTGGTCTTGAGCCAGATTGTGGCGGTTTTGGAGCTGATTGGTGCAGGGCGAGACCTTGACCATCCTGTTTGCATCGGCATTGCGGGTAAGGCAGTGGATTTTGACTGCATGCAAGCCTATTTGCCCAGCCTAGCGATGGACTTGGAGGAAATGGGCTATTATGTCCAGTTCACCGACCGACCCAGCGAAGACCTTTTGGCACGGGGCACAGCACAAGCCGTGTTCTTCCAAGGGTAATCGAAAGCGAACAGACGAAGACCGCCCGATGCGGAGCATCGGGCGGTCTT
>CAZSWQ010000142.1:783-3834 GCA_964611025.1 uncultured Ruminiclostridium sp. | reverse complement strand
GCCACAAAAGCGTCTAGAGGGTTCAAATCCCTCCTTCTCCGCCAAATTGAGAAAGCCTGTAACCATAACGGTTACAGGCTTTTTTTGCGTTTTTATCGCTGTTTTTCTACTGTTTTCGGGACTTTTCACGATAATATGTTATGGAAATATGAAATTTCCATTTGTACACAAACAGCATTTTAGGACATCTTAGGACATTTAGAATCATTCTTTTCTTCGTCAAAAAGTCGTCAGTAGTCAGTAGGGCGGATATCATCCGCCCGACCCAGTGAAAAATGAATGATGAAAAATTATGAATTATGCATTGTGAATTGATGTTCCCGATTCAATCAAAAGCTGGGTTCATGAAATAAATATTTTTGCCCTCCTGTTGCATTTTTTCACGGGCACACTGGACGGCTTCCCCGAAGCGTTGGAAATGTACAATTTCTCTTTCCCGCAGGAAACGAATGACGTCGTTGACGTCTGGGTCGTCGGAGAGGCGCAAAATGTTGTCATAGGTCACACGGGCTTTTTGTTCTGCCGCCATGTCCTCGGTCAAATCGGCAATGATATCGCCCTTGACACCAATGGATGCCGCCGACCAAGGGAAGCCACAAGCGGCGGTGGGATAGACCCCCGTGGTGTGGTCGACAAAATAGGGTGCGAAAGTCGGGCAATTTTGAATGTCCTCGTCGGACAAGTTGCGGGTGAGCTGGTGGACGATGGTTGCAATCATTTCCATGTGCCCCAATTCTTCCGTCCCGATGTCGGTCAAAATCGCCTGCAATTCAGGGTAGGGCATGTCGTAGCGTTGCGACAGATAGCGCATCGCCGCCCCAAGCTCCCCGTCTGGCCCGCCGTATTGGCTCAAAATCATCGCCGCCAGTTTCGGGTTGGGTGTCTTGATGCGGACAGGGTACTGCAATTTCTTTTCATAGGCAAACATCCAATACTCCCTCCCTCAATCGTGCTTGTGCCAAGGAAAATCTTCCTTTGCCCAGGCATAGTCGTCACACATGGTCGATTCTGTTTGGTAAATGGGGTGGTGCTTTTCCACATAGGCACGGCGGGCATCTTTTTCCAATTCCACATACTGCTTGTAGACATAAAAGGCTTCCTCGTCGTCGGGATGCGTGTCGAGGTACAAGCCCAATTCCGTCACAACAAATTCCAGAGCTTGCAATTCGTTCATGGCATCCTTGACCACATTTTTTGCATTGACCATCAGATGAAAAGGCAAGTTCAGTGCGGGAAAGAGCGTCCCGCTGTTGAGGGCTTCCGTGTAGGAGTAACGCTCAGGCAGTGGCTCCATGGCGGGGACATAGGGGGTTGCCAAATCCCCACAGGGGGGAAGTGTCCCTTTTGTGCCCCCAAAATAACTGCGGTCAACAGGGCATTTTTCTTCAAACTTCACAGCAAAATCCTCCTTTCAGACGGAAGAAATGGTACTTCTGAGAAAGAACGCTTCTTCTGGATGCTCGGCACAATCGAATCGCAAACCGACAAGACCTTCGTGTGAACGAAGGTCTTTTTTTGTGCCGTTTTTTCCTCATATACGCCCGAAACAGCCAGAAATCCCCCTGTCATCTGCCGATGACATCCCCCTTTGGCAAGGGGGATAGGGTTCGAGCAAGCCGTTTTCCTGGTCAAACCGCATGGATTTTGCGGGTTATTTCCGTGTGAAACGTCGGCATACGATACTGAGAAAAGGCGATATAATAAATGAAAATTGCTGGAAATATCTGTGTGAAACGTCGGCATACGCTTTTCTCAATGAAGAATGAAAAATGAAAGACCACGCCGTTTGTAGGGACAAATTCCATATTTGTCCACCGTGTTGGTTGTCCGTGGGACGATGTGGACATCGTCCCCTACTGTGACTGAAACCACCCGTGTAGGGGCGGATATTATCCGCCCGACCCAACGAAAAATAAAGAATGGAATCCCCCTGTCATCTGCGATGACGTCCCCCTTTCACAAGGGGGATAGAACTTGACCTCCCTTGTCAAAGGGAGGGGAACCACGAAGTGGTGGAGGGATTTAAAGGAAAAACCAAGGAGGTATTTTGCCATGCGTGCAACGCCAAAAAAACAACCCGACTATGGGAATTTATTCCGAGAACACGGGGACACAACCCGTGAATACCAGCTTCTTCCGCTGGACAAGCTCCGTCCGTTTGCGGGGCATCCGTTCAAAATTGCCGATGACCAGGATATGACAAATCTGGTGGAAAGCATCCGTGAAAGAGGGGTGCTCGTGCCCCTCGTGGTGCGTCCGCTCAAGGGAGATTTGTTTGAGATTGTATCAGGGCATCGCCGTCACCATGCCAGCATTTTAGCAGGGCAATCAGCCATTCCCGTCATCATTCGAGACCTCGACGATGACGAGGCAATTTTGGAAATGGTGGACAGCAATCTGTATCGTGAAAGCGTCCTGCCCTCCGAAAAAGCCTTTGCCTATAAGATGAAATTGGAAGCCATGAGACGGCAAGGACAGCGGACAGATTTAACTTCATCCCAAGTTGGGATGAAGTTAAATGGCAAGCAATCATTGGACATCATGGGGGAACAAACGGGAGACAGTCGCAACCAAATTCATCGCTACATACGTCTGACCAACCTCACCACTGACCTCTTGGATATGGTCGACAAAAAGGGTTTGGCGTTCAATGTTGGTGTGGAGATTTCTTATTTGAACGAGGCAGAACAACTCCAACTTATGGAGTTCATCGAGCGAGACGAGCTTCGCATTTCTATCGCCCAGGCGAAAAAGTTGAAGCAATACAGCCAAGGCGATAAACTGACTGCTGACGTGATGGAAGTCATTGTCTGTGAGCAGAAGCCCAAAGACCGCATGGAAGGCAAGGTCGTCTTAGAGGGCGAAAAGTTCCATCGTTTTTTCCCCAAGAGCACGACCCTTGCCGACAAAGAACGCATCATTTTACAGCTCCTGGAGAAGTGGCAAAAGGAACAGCAACGCAAACAATCCAAGGAACGCTGACGGAAATTTTCCCCTCCACACCCCGTCAAACCGCATGGATTTTGCTGGTCATTTCCATGCGAAATGTCG
>CAZSWQ010000142.1:0-683 GCA_964611025.1 uncultured Ruminiclostridium sp. | reverse complement strand
GCATACGCCTTTCTCAATGAAGAATGAAGAATTAAAAATGAAAAATGAAAGACCACGCCATTTTTCTGGGTAAATCGCATGGATTTTACGGGTGATTTCCGTCTGTTTTGTCGGCATACGCCTTTCTCAATGAAGAATGAAGAATTAAAAATGAAAAATGAAAGACCATGTGGAGAGCTGCCAAGAGCATACATTATGCATTGTGAATTATGAATTGATTCTCCCCGTAGGGTCATGGCTTGCCATGACCGTCCCAGGGGACGATGTGGGCATCGTCCCCTACAATGCACATCACAAAACGGGCGACCACATGGTCGCCCTTACCTTATATAATGTAGACAACAGAGAGGATGCTTGGAATGACGACTATCGTGAGACTGGAAAAGACAGAAAACTACACCGCAATGGCAAACTACCATTTTTGGGATAAAACCCTGTCCGCAAAAGCCAAAGGTTTGCTGTCGCAGATGCTCAGTCTGCCTGAACATTGGCGGTACAATGTGCTGGGTCTGAGCCAGCTTTTTGCCGATGGCGTGTATTCCATTCGCCGTGGCTTGCTGGAATTGGAGAAGGCAGGCTACCTCAGACGGGAACAAAACCGCACCTCCCAAGGTCATATGGGCGGGGTGAAATATGTGATTTATGAGTGCCCTGTTGCTTTCTATCAGATGCTCAACCAGCAG
>CAZSWQ010000141.1:2514-4062 GCA_964611025.1 uncultured Ruminiclostridium sp. | reverse complement strand
GAAGACCCATCGGCATTTTTGATTCTGGTCTGGGTGGGCTGACCGCCTTGGGCGAATTGGCGCGCCTCATGCCCAAGGAAAAATTGATTTATTTCGGCGACACGGGGCGTGTGCCCTATGGCAGTCGTTCCCAAGAAACCATCTTAAAATACGCAAGGCAAGATGTTTCTTTTTTGAATACCTTTGGGCTAAAGGCGATTGTCATTGCCTGTGGCACGGTCTCCACCGTCGCCATACGAGAACTGAAGGCAGAAAATCCCCTGCCCATCATTGGCGTGGTCGAGCCTGCGGGCTTGGCGGCGGCAAAAGCCACCCGCAACGGCAAAATCGGACTCATTGGCACAAAGGCCTCCGTCCGCTCGGGGGCATATGAACGGGTCATTGCCTCAGTCTCCCCCGACATTGAAGTCTTTTCCGAAGCCTGTCCCCTGCTTGTGCCCCTCATCGAAGCAGGACGCATCCACGAGGGCGACATTGTCATTGAAACGGTCGTGGCAGAATATCTGGAGTCCATGCAGGAAGCGGGTGTGGATACGCTGGTCTTGGGCTGCACGCACTACCCCATGCTCAAGCACATCATCGGCAAGCAAATGGGGGAGGACGTCACGCTCATCGACACGGGCGAACAGTGTGCCATTGAGACCGCCCGTCTCTTGCAAGAAATGGATTTGCTCGCCCCGCCCGACCGCAAAATCGGCAAACGGCAATACTACGTCAGCGATGCCCCTGCGGGTTTTGTACCCATGGCATCGCTGTTTTTGGGCGAGCACATCGAGCATGCCGTCGAACGCATCGACATCACACGCTATTGACAGCAGTGAAAACGGGCGAGCGGGGCAAAGCCCCTACTTTACAAAGATACAAAATTCTAGTATAATAGTACAGATATACACACCACAGGAAGGCGGGCATTGCTTCTCTCATTTTTCCCCCTTCCCATACTATGCAGGGATAGTCCGCTTGCGGGTCTGTCCCAAGCAAGAAAAAAAGGAAACACGATGGAAACAGCAGTCATTATTGCAATCAAAGGCACACAAACAGACCCCGATGGCATGGAAGATGTTCTGGATTTGCTCACCCAAGGGACACTCAAGGGCGATGCCGATACAGGACTGCATCTGTGCTATCAGGAAAGTGCGCTGACGGGTCTGGAAGGCACATACACCACCTTTATCATTCAGGGAGAACGCATCGAAATGCGTCGTTCTGGTGGCTTACAATCCGAAATGATATTTCAAGAGGGCGAGCGTCATTTGTCCCTCTATGAAACACCTTACGGCGGGTTTATGATGGGTGTACACACCCAGACCGCCAAGGCAAAGCTCGACCACACGGGCGGGACACTTGACCTCTGTTATGTGGTCGATTTGGAAAACGAAGTGGTCGGTGAAAATACCCTGCACATCGAAGTGAAACCCAGCCCCAATGCCTAAGCCCTCCTGTGGGCTGTCTGATTTTGCAGAAAGAATAAAGAAAAGAATAATAAAAGGGTGATAACACTCTGGCAAACCTGATTCAAGCCGCAAGAGAACAGGTCAGCATGCTGAC
>CAZSWQ010000141.1:0-2504 GCA_964611025.1 uncultured Ruminiclostridium sp. | reverse complement strand
CTGCTGTGATTTTCCCGCAGGGCGTCGCCGTCAAAGGCTCGATTGATACCCCCAAAGACAGCAAAAACGGCGATTATGCCACCTCCTTTGCCCTCGCTGGGGCAAAAGCCCTGAAAATGTCCCCCCAGAAAATTGCTCAAAATCTGGTCGCATACATGGACTTGAGCCAGAGCTTTTTTGACCGTGTGGAAATTGCCGGCCCTGGCTTTTTGAATTTTTACCTCGGCGCTGGCTGGTACGGCGAAGTGCTCTCTGCCATCGAAGCCGAAGGCGACACCTACGGCTCGGTCAACGAGGGACAGGGCAAGAAAGTCATGGTCGAATTTGTCTCCGCCAACCCCACAGGCACGATGACCATCGGCAACGCCCGTGGGGGTGTTTTGGGCGATGCCACCGCCGCCATTTTGGAACGGGCTGGCTACAATGTCTGGCGTGAGTTTTACGTCAACGATGCGGGCAACCAAGTCGAAAAATTCGCTGAGTCCTTGGAAGCCCGCTATGTCCAGCACTACAAGGGCGAAGATGCCATTGACTTCCCCGAAGACGGCTACCACGGCGACGACCTCCGCGCCCTCGCCCTACGCTTTGCCGAAGAATTTGGCGAACGCTATCTGGACACCCCTTCCGCAGAACGCCGTGAAGCCATGAAGACCTATGGTCTGGCACACAACATCGCCAAGATGAAAACCGACCTCGACCGCTATGGCATTCACTATGACCAGTGGTTCTTGGAATCCAGCCTGCATGCGAGCGGGTATGTGGAAGAAACGGTCAAGTTTCTTGAAGATGGGGGCTATACCTATGAAAAAGATGGGGCACTCTGGCTGAAAAATACCGATTTGGGCGCGGACAAGGACGAAGTTCTGCGTCGCTCCAATGGGTTCTACACCTACTATGCTGTGGACATTGCCTATCATAGAAACAAATTCTGTGAACGCAATTTTGACCAAGTCATTGATGTCTTGGGTGCTGACCACCACGGACATGCCATACGTTTTGCCGCCAGCATGACCGCACCCGCTCTGGGCATGCAGGACAAAAAACTCGATTTTCTCATCATGCAATTGGTACAGCTCTTGCAGGGGGGCAAGGAAGTCAAGGTCTCCAAACGCAGTGGACGTTCCATTACGCTGTCCGATTTGCTCGACGATATTTCCGTAGATGCTGCCCGTTTTGCCTTCAACGCAAAACCCACCAACCATCTGATTTTTGATTTGGATTTGGCGGTGCGTCAGGACAGCGAAAACCCCGTCTACTACGTCCAGTACGCACATGCCCGTATTTGCTCTCTGCTGGCACGTCTCGCCACCGAGGGCTATGCCCTCAAGCCCATGGCAGACATTGATGCCAGCGTACTGTCCAGCCAAGAAGAACAAACCCTTATTAAGACCCTTTCCGCTCTGCCCGAAGAAATTCGTTTTGCTGCCCGTGATTACGACCCCTCCCGCATCAACCGCTATCTCATCGCCTTGGCAGGCGATTTCCACCGTTTTTACAGCACCCAGCGTATCAAGGGCGAAGAAGACACCGTGCTCTATGCCCGTCTGCAACTCGCCAATGCCGTCCGCAGTGTGCTTGCCAACTGCCTGCACCTTTTGGGCATCTCCGCACCCGAAAAAATGTAAGCTGATATGAAAAAAGGACGCCTCTCACGAGGCGTCCTTTTTTTGTGCGGGACGATGTGGGCATCGCCCCCTACGGGTATGTGTTTGGAACGTCGGGACGCCGTCCCCTACAATATCGGGGAAATGTAGCGATATCCATTGCTAGCCCGCAACCCACAAGAAAATTACATGACGTAAGAAATCAATTCATCCACGGATTTTCTGGGGGGTGCTGCCTTGGCACTTTCGGTGGGATAACCCAAAGCAATCAGGGCGGTGATGCGTTCTTCCTCGGGCAGAGTAATCTGTTCACGGATTTTTGCCTCGTCGAAGACACCCAAAATCACGCTGCCCAGTCCCTTGCTGTGGGCGGCGAGGAGGAAGTTCTGCGTAGCAAGTCCTGCGTCAAAAGCTTCCCAGCGATCACCTTGCGAAGTGGAAAAGCTCCCGTCTCGTTCGTAGCCACTGGTCTCTTTGACCACAGAGACAATGACCAAGGTCTTTGCCCGCAAAATGGTCTTGGCATTGAAATCAAAGTTCAACACACCTTCACGGGCGATTTGTTCCTTCACGGCTTCGTTTTGAATCATGTGGTAACGCACCACTTGGGTATTTTTCCAAGAGGGAGAAAATCTGGCGAGGTCGACAATTTCCTCCAAAACTGCGGGGTCAATCTCACGGTCAGCATATCTACGCACGCTACGGCGTTCACGGATGGCGGTTTCCAGTGTCATAAGAGCATCTCCTTTGTTGTGTGTGAATCGGTCGGGGGGATGGAAAAGTGGGACGTCGAGACGCCGGCCCCTACGGGGGGTGTTGGTGGGTGCTTTTTGCATTAGAAAAGATGGGCAGATGATATCCGCCCCTACGGGGGGTATGTGTTTGGGACGTCGAGACGCC
>CAZSWQ010000140.1:0-4105 GCA_964611025.1 uncultured Ruminiclostridium sp. | reverse complement strand
GGGCACTGTGTGCCCCCCCCTCCTGCGCCCTCCAAGCCCCACCACCCGATGTAGTAGGGGCGGATATCATCCGCCCGTTCCACCAACCCAAACCCCGTCTCGTAGGGAACGGTCTTGACCGTTCCGCCAACCAAACCCCGTTCCGTCAACCAAACCCCGTTCCGTCAACACACACCCCGTTCCACCAATGCCACCCTTGTCCCTTGCCCCGTACATTTACATGAAGAAATAGAGGTTAGAAAACCATGTCCATTTATTTTGACCACGCTGCCACCACGGGTGTCTTGCCCGAAGCAGCCAAAGCCGCCTTTGCCCTCATGACCGAGGATTTTGGCAATCCCTCCTCCCGTCATCACAGGGGCACACATGCCAATGAACTGCTCACAGGCTACCGCAAAACCCTCGCCCAGTGCCTAGGTGCAAGCCCCGCCGAATTACATTTCACTTCGGGCGGGACAGAAAGCGACAACTGGGCCATCCACATCGCCAAAGAAGCCAAGCGTCGCATCGGCAAGCACATCATCACCACCGCCGTCGAGCACAACGCCATCTTAGCCCCCTGTAAGTATCTGGAACAACAAGGCTATGAAGTGACCTACATCCCCACCGACAAAACAGGACACATCAACCCCCAACAGGTCGCAGATGCCCTGCGGGACGACACCATCCTCGTCTCCATGATGCTGGTCAACAACGAAACAGGTGTCCTATTCCCTGTGGCAGAAGTTGCACAGTTGATGAAAGCCAAACAATCCAAAGCCCTGCTTCACACCGATGCCGTGCAGGGCTTTTGCAAAGTCCCCTGCAATGTAAAAACCCTCGGTGTGGACATGCTCAGTCTCAGTGCCCACAAAATCGGGGGCATGAAGGGCACAGGCGCACTCTACGTCCGCAAAGGCATCCAAATTACCCCCCTCATCTTGGGAGGCGGGCAGGAACAGGGTCTGCGCTCCGGCACGGAAGCCACCTCAGGCATTGCCGCCTTTGCCACCGCCTGTCAGCACACCGACCTTGAAAAAAATGCCGCCGCCATGCAAGCCCTCAAAACCTATGCCCTCGATACCCTCCCCCGCAAAATCCCCGCCCTGCACATCATCTCCTCTGGCGATGCCCCCCAGATTTGCACCCTTGCACTGGCGGGCTACCCCAGTGAAATGCTCGTGCGTTCCCTCAGCGATGCGGGCATCTGTGTCTCCTCTGGCTCTGCCTGTCACAAGGGCAAGGCAAGCCACGTCTTCCAGAGCTTTCACCTGCCCCCCAATCTCTCCCTGGGGCTTTTGCGTCTCTCCTTCTCCGCAAACAACACCCAAGCGGAAATTGACGCTCTCGCCGATGCCCTCCTCAACATCACTAAAACCAGAATCGCCCGCAAAGGCTGAACCCACTCCGTAGGAGACGGCGTCCAGACGTCCCAAAACGCAAACCCATGTAGGGGCGGATATCATCCGCCCGCCTCCCCGTGAAAAGCCCCCGCATGGTCTTATATTTTTCATTTTTCATTCTTCGTTTTTCATTGTTTCTTTATGGTTTTTCATTGTGCATTGTGCATTATGCATTATGAATTATGAATTGTGAATTGTGAATCGTCCTCTTTACATTCACGATTTACTGTGATAAAATCTTGGCAAGATAGAGAGGAGTTGAGGCAGATGAAAAAATCCCCCAAAGAAAGCACAGACCTCTTATACAATAGTATTTTGCAATTACAAAACCTCGACGAGTGTCGGCAGTTTTTCCAAGACCTCTGCACGGTGTCCGAATTGTGCGCCATGGAGCAACGCATCGAGGTTGCCCTCTACTTGCATCAGGGCATGATTTACCAAGACATTCTCGAACGCACGGGTGCAAGCTCTGCCACCATCAGCCGTGTCAACCGCTGTTTACGCTATGGGGCAGAGGGCTATCAGACCATTCTCCCCCGCATCCAGCCCGAGGAGGAAAAGGCATGAACCAATACGAATCCCTCGCCTTTTGCTACGACCGCTTCACCCGTGATATTGATTACCCACAGTGGGCAGACTATCTCCAAAGCCATTTCCCCAAAGCACAAAAACCCGTCCACAGCGTCTTAGACCTAGCCTGTGGCACGGGTTCTATGTCTTGGTTGCTCGCCGAGCGGGGCTTTGAGGTCATTGGTGTCGATTTCTCCCCCGAGATGCTCGCCCAAGCTCAGGCAAAAGATTTTCCTGTTGCCGAAGCACCCATTTTCCTCTGCCAAGCCATGGAGGATTTGGACTTGTACGGCACAATAGATGCCTGTGTCTGTCTCTTGGACAGCGTCAATCACATCACAGACCCCCAAACCCTACAAACCGCCTTTGCAAAAGTCGAGCTGTTCCTCGAGCCTGAGGGTGTCTTCATTTTTGACATGCTCACCCCCAGTCGGCTTGCCCGCATGGACGGCGGTCTCTTTCTCGACGAGACCGAAGATGCCTACTGTGTCTGGCGCACGGAATTTGACCCAGACACCCGCATCTGTAGCTATCTCATGGATTTGTTTTTGCAAGAGGAAGACGGGCTTTGGGTCAGGGAGCAGGAGTGCCACGAGGAATATGCCTACACCCCACAGGAACTTTCTGACATGCTCCGTGCCGTGGGCTTTTGCAACATCCAATGCTTCGGAGCACTTTCCCACACTGCCCCCCAGAAAGGCGAAGAACGTCTCTTTTTCACCGCAACAAAGAAAGGACTTTAATATACTATGGACGCTATCATCCGCATGATTGCCAAAGATGCACCCATCAAAGCCATGGCGATTTCTGCCACAAATTTGGTACAACGTGCCGTGGACATCCACGACAGCTTTCCCCTCGCCAGTGCCGCTCTGGGCAGAACCCTCATGGCGGCTGCCCTCATCGGCAACACCCTCAAAGGCGACGATGCCTCCGTCACCCTCCGTGTCCACGGTTCGGGTCAGCTCGGCACGATTTTGGCGGTCTCCGACAGCACGGGCAACGTCCGTGGCTATGTCCAGCATCCTCAGGTCATTTTGCCCCCCAAAGCCCAAGGCAAATTGGATGTCGGTGCTGGGGTCGGTGTATCTGGTACACTGACCGTCATCAAAGATTTGAACATGAAAGAGCCCTATGTGGGCACTGTGCCCTTGGTCTCTGGTGAAATTGCCGAGGACATCACCGCCTATTTTGCCGAAAGCGAACAGATTCCCACTGCCTGTGCGTTGGGTGTTCTGGTCGACCGTGATTACTCCATCCTGACCGCTGGGGGCTATTTGATTCAGTTGCTCCCTGGGGCAGATGAGGAGGTCATCGAACGCATCGAGGCGGGCATCCATGCCTTGGGGGCTGTGACCCCTGCCCTGCAAGGCGGACTCAGCCCAGAAGACGTCCTGCGTACCGTCCTGCACGGCTTCGAGCTGGAATTGCTCGAGACCATTCCCATTGAGTACCGTTGTTATTGTAGCCGTGAACGCATGGAGACCGCCCTCATCAGCTTGGGCAAGGACGAGCTGCGGGCAATTTTGGACGAACAGGGCAAGGCAGAACTCAGCTGTCAGTTCTGCGATACCATCCACACCTTTGATGCAGACCAGCTCCAAAGCCTCATCGACGGTCTGGACTAACTGATTTTATGACCGCTGTAGGGGACGATGCCCACATCGTCCCCTTTTTTTGTCCAACAGTCGTAGTAGGGGCGGATATCATCCGCCCGCATCCCATCCATCATCCGCCCGCATCCCATCCATCATCCGCCCGCATTTCGTCCCACGGCGTCCCCTCTTTTTTACCCAATCCCCGTAGGGGACGGCGTCTCGACGTCCCATGGCTGATTGACGGACATGGCAAGCCATGTCCCTACGGTTCGCCGATATGTATGACCCTTGTAGGGGACGATGCCCACAGCGTCCCCTTTTTCCCCCCACAGCGTCCCTTGTTTCCTCAACGGACGAGCGGGGCGGTGCTGGCATTTGCCAGCGAGAGCAGGGTTTGGGGGTCTAGTTCGATTTGAAAGCCGATTTTGCCCCCCGATACCATGATAGTATCTTGTGCCAAACAGCTGTCGTGAAAGACGGTGGGGAAGTTTTTTTTCATGCCGAGCGGACTACACCCGCCCCGCACATAACCCGTCAAGCTTTGTATCTTCGCCA
>CAZSWQ010000139.1:0-4141 GCA_964611025.1 uncultured Ruminiclostridium sp. | reverse complement strand
GTCCAGTCGAATGAGACCTTCTTGTTGCATTTTGCTCAACTCGGTGGACATGGCACTGCGGTCGACGCAGAGATAGTGGGCAAGCTCCTCACGCCCTAAGGGCAGGTCAAAGTATAAGGCATTGCCCCTTTGTCCCTCAAAATAACGCAGGAGTTTTTCACGGGTGCTACGCTGGGAGAGAATTTCCAGTTTTTCCTGCAACAAGAGCGTTTTTTCCGCCATAATCCGCATGAAATTCTGGATGAATTGGGGATAGGCGGGACACAGTGCCGTGGTGGGGGCAAAAATGGCAGAGGCATCCAGACGCAAAATACAGCTGTCTTCTTTGGCAATGACGGTGACGGGACTGCTGTGCCCCGTGGTCAGGGCGAGCATTTCCCCAAACATGTCCCCCGCATGCAGTTCTACCAGAATACTGGTTTTCCCGTCCAAATGCTCTTTCACCAGTTGCAAATGCCCCACCAGAACAATGCCGATATAGGAGAGCGTGTCTCCTGCATAGAGCAGACAGCTTCTTGCCGCATAGCTCCGTTTTCGTATGCCCAAATAGGTCAGAAGTTTGCCGACCTCCTGATAGGATAAGCCAGCAAAGAGGGGGTTTGCTTGTAATTGTTCGATGAGTGCTCTCATGAAAACGCTCCTTTTGTTGTAATTCCAACAGACAATGGTCTTGTGCTATACTATACTACAAAACAAGAAAAAAAACAGCGAACGGGAGAAAAAAATTATGAAGCGAACCATCATTTCCATCCAAGAAGACCTCTGCAACGGCTGTGGCATTTGCGTGGATGCCTGTCACGAGGGGGCAATCGGCATGGTCAATGGCAAAGCAAAACTGCTCCGTGAAGATTACTGCGACGGCTTGGGCGATTGTCTGCCCGCCTGCCCCACAGGGGCAATTTCTTTCATCGAAAAAGATACCCTGCCCTATGATGCAAAGGCGGTGGCTTGTACGCAGGGGGGCTGTGCTGGTACAGAGGCAAAGACCCTCATGCCCCCCACAAGCCCCCAGACGGCTTCCCGAGAACCTTTGCCCTCTGCCTTGCGTCAGTGGCCTGTCCAACTCAAATTAGCACCCTTGCATGCGCCCTACTTCGAGGGGGCAGATTTGCTCATTGCCGCAGATTGCAGCGCCTTTGCCCACGGCGATTTTCACCGCCAATTCATGCAGGGCAAGGTGACGCTCATTGGCTGTCCCAAACTGGACAGCGTAGATTACAGCGAAAAACTGACCGCCATTTTGCGTAACAATGCCATTGCTTCCGTGACCGTGGTACGCATGCAAGTACCCTGTTGTGGGGGCATAGCGCTGGCGACAAAAAAAGCCGTCGTGGCGAGCGGGAAAGCCCTGCCCTTGCGTGTTGTGACCCTCACGACCACTGGAGAAATCCTCTCAGCATAAAGAGCGTCTCAAGCCTGATGACGGATACAAAACATGCCCCCCGAAGTGTTGGCTTCGGGGGGCATTTGTGCTGGAAAGACGGGGAAACTATGTTGGCAGAAGTCAGCAGCAGACGTTGCCCGTATTGCAGCAACCGCCACAAGCACCACCACAACCGCCTCCACAGCCACAGCCACCACCGCAGCCGCCCCAGCTTCCGCCACAGCAACAGCAGATGATGATTAGAATGAGGATAATCCAGAGGCAACCGCCTCCGCCGCCCCAACCGTTGTTATAACACATACGAAACCCTCCTATGAAAAAGATAAAGACCGTGTTGGCGATCTTGCTTCATCTTATGCGGGGGTCGATTTTTTGTGCATCAGAGGGGCTTAGTGGTGCTGGGGATGGTCAGGGTGGTTTTGCAACACAAATCTTCGATGTCGTCAATGGTGGCGGCGGGGATTTTCAAGCTCCCGTGGCAGGCGGTGCAGGTCAGCACCACGGCACTGTACTGCACTTGGACATCAAATTGTTGTTTGCCACAGGCACAGGCAATACCCCCTCTCGCACCAATGTCCCGCAATTCCTCCAAAATTTCCTCCATGACAATATCATTGAGGAAGGTGGAGGGGGGAGTGTCTGCTTCCGTTTCTGCATCGGGGCGGGGCAGGTGGTCAAGGCTCTCCTCCAAGCGACGCATGGCGGCAAAGACGGCATCTTCCTCACCCACATAGGCGCAATCCAGCCCAGAGACCCCACAGGAAAAGGCAATGGCTTTTTCCAGCACAAAGGCGGTGGCGGGGACATGGAGCGTGTGGCTGTCCTCACAGTAGAGACAGGGTGTGCGGACTTCGACCTTGTCCTCTTGCAGTTGGATGTGCAAGGAAGATTTGCCACAGGGACAGTCAATTTGGCACTGAGATGCCAGAAGCTGGAAGCCCGTCCGCTCGACAATGACGGCTTGGCGACAGTGGGGACAGAAAAAGCCAAGGGTGCGTTTATGTTCGTTTAACATGGGGAAAAACCTCCGATACAAAATGTCTTGCATAGATTTTGCCTTGGCACGGTACACTAGGGGACAACCGAACAACAAAGGGAGTGTATCGCTTGCCAAGTAAGATGGTAGGAAAACAGAGCCTGCGTTTTGCCCATCCACCCAGCATCGTGGGCTATGGCAATGCCGTGGGGCAAAAAGAGAGTCAGGGCAAACTGCAGGCATATTTTGATGTGATTTGTGCCGATGACCGTTTTGGGGAAGACAGCTGGGAAAAGGCGGAATCGAGCATGCAGGCACAGGCGATTGGCGCTGCCTTGGGCTGTGCCCGCAAACGCAGTACAGAAATTGATTTGCTCTTTGGGGGAGATTTGCTCAACCAGTGCATTGCCACGGGCTATACTGCGCGGGGACAGGGTCTGCCCTTTTTTGGTTTGTACGGGGCATGCTCAACCATGGCAGAGAGTTTGCTCTTGGGGGCAATGAGCCTCGACGGGGGCTTTGCAAAAACGGTCATGTGTCTGACCTCCTCGCATTTCTGCTCGGCAGAACGTCAATATAGAACGCCTTTGGAATACGGCGGACAGCGCAGCCCCACGGCACAGTGGACGGTGACGGGTGCAGGGGCAGTCATTGTCTCCGAGCAAGGAAATGACCTCTATGTGACCACAGGCACTGTGGGACGCATTGTGGATAAGGGCATTACGGACGTGAGCAACATGGGCGCAGCGATGGCACCCGCCGCCTATGATACCCTGCACCAACATTTTATGGATTTTGCCATACAGCCCTCACATTATGATTTGATTGTCACGGGTGACTTGGGGGCACTGGGCAAGGAAATTGTTGTGGATTTGTTCGCCCAAGACGGCATAGAACTCAAACATTATGAGGACTGCGGGGAGCTCTTGTATCATTTGGTGGAGCAGGACGTTCACGCAGGCGGGTCGGGCTGTGGCTGTTCGGCGGTGGTCTTGACGGGCTATTTGTTGCGGGAAATGCGTCTGGGTCGCTGGGAAAAGATTTTGTTCTGCGGGACGGGTGCGCTCCATTCGCCGACCTCACTCATGCAGGGGGAGAGCATCCCAGGCATTTGCCATGCCGTGAGCATCGAGCGGAAGAAAGGGGCTGGCTTGCATGTTTGATTGGATGTCCTATCTCAATGCCTTTGTCTGCGGGGGTGTGCTCTGCCTGATTGGACAGCTTTTGATAGACAAAACCCGCCTGACCCCCGCCCGTATTTTGGTTTGCTATGTGGTGGCGGGGGTGTTCTTGGGGGCAGTGGGGCTGTATCGTCCCTTGGCAGATTGGGGCGGTGCGGGGGCGAGTGTGCCCCTGTCTGGCTTTGGTTATCAACTCTATCGGGGTGTCATGAAAGGTGTTGCGGAACATGGTTTTCTGGGCATTTTCACAGGGGGCATCACGGCAACGGCTGCGGGCATTTCTCTGGCGATTTTCTGGGGCTTGGTCATTTCCCTCTGTTGCAAAGCCAAGCCAAAATCATAACTGCCACTGAAAAAAACCACAGGGGGCGGATTTTCAAAATCCGCCCCCTGTTTGCGTTTTGGAATTAGAAAGGCAGGGTCAAACCGCCGGTGAGTTTCCCCATGGTGCTGCTCATGTCGTCAATGACGGCACGGTTGGCTTCGTTGACCGCAGCAGTGACCATGTCTTCGAGCATTTCGATGTCGTCGGGGTCGACGGCATCGGGGGAGATGCTCAGTTTGGTCAGGACATGCTTGCCCGTGACGGTAGCAGTGACC
>CAZSWQ010000138.1:0-4142 GCA_964611025.1 uncultured Ruminiclostridium sp. | reverse complement strand
TCTTTTTTTAAGCTTCAGGGCTTGGGCTATTTGGCAGATAGACCACGGTTTTTGTCTGAGATGTCTCCTTGCCCAAGTCGTTGCGGGCGGTGATGGTGAAGGTATTCATGCCCTCTTGCAGGGCGACCAACTGCGTAAAAGACTGGTCAGACTGGTAGACCCCGTCCAGATAGAGACTGACGGTGTTGTCATTGTCGTCCTTGGCAGAACCTTTTATGATGAGATAGGCTTGGTTGGTGCTGTCAGGCAGGGGTTCGACCGTCAGGGTCGGCGGGAGAGAGAGAAAGTCCACCGTGTACTCCACCGCTTCGGCATGCTTGCCTTGAGAAGTGATTGCCTCAAAACGGAAGGTGTTTTTCCCCTCACTGAGCTGTTCAATCACCAGAAACGTATTGCTCCCGACCAAAGTCCCATTCATGAAAATGGAAATGTCACGGTCTTTGGGGTGGGTGGCTTTGCCCTCAATGCTGAGGTACTGTTGATTGGTCTGGGCGGGCAGGGCTTTGATTTGCAGGACAGGACGAATTTCCTCATACTGCGCCGTGATAGAAATGGTTTTCGTCTGTTGCAATTTCGTGGCGGTGATGGTGAACGTCCGACTGCCTTCCTCCTCGAATTTGTAAAAATATGTGCCGACATAGGGCTTGCCCACAGAGCCGTAATACTTCCCAGCGCGTTCCATTTGGATGGCTTCGCCGTCTACGGTCACGTTTGCACCCTCAGAGGCATGGATGGTCAGCGTAGCTTCCTTGGCACTGTAGCCATAGGCGACTTCTGCCGTCAAGACCAATGCTTCGCCCAAGGTATCGCCCACGGCATGTTTGGTGGCACGTTGCAGGAGCGTCACGACTTCCGCACGGGTGACGGGGGCTTGCGGACGGAATGTCCCGTCTTCAAAGCCCTGCAAAAGATTGCGTTCCAGCGCAAGACTGACGTAGGGCACAAGCTCACGGGAGATGGTATTTCCATCGCTGAAACGATAGGAGGCATAGTAGGGGTTATAGGCATGTTCGCCCGACAGACCCATCATACGCACCAGTGCGACCGCCACATCTTCACGGGTGGCGACTGTTGTGGGGGAAAACAATAAAGCATCGTTCAGGGGACTGCTGTATCCTGTCAGGTAGTCCTTAGCACTTTCGATATAGCCATACGACCAGCGTTCTGGGGGCACATCTGCAAAGGTTGGCACAGGGGGACGGCTCTGGACACCACGGAAGGTCAAGAGCAACATTTTTGCAAATTCCTCACGGGTGACGCTGTCGGCGGGGGCAAATGTCCCGTCGCCCCTGCCCCCGATGATTTCCAGTTGGACAAAGGTTTCAATGTCTTGGTATGCCCAATGTTGCAAGGGTACGTCAGAAAAACTGCTGGACTGTGCCTGCACCGTGCAGAGCGAGAGCAAAAGCCCGCAGACCAGTGCAAAGAAAAAACGAGTGTGTTTGTGCATAAAATCCCTCCTCATAGTTCGGCTTCTTCTTCCATTATACCCGCCTTTTTGTCCCCTGACAAGGGCACTTTTTCGATGGAAAGCGACAAAAAGTGCAAAAGCCCTTGTCATTTGCGGAAAAAAGGAGTAAAATGAGTATTGTCGTGCAATGTATACAAAAAAATAATACAAGATTTGTGTCATATTTGCAAAAATGGAGGAGATTTGTTGTCATGAAACAGAGATTCGCCGCTTGGCGAGAAACATTAGCCGTCAAAATTCCCTTGGTCATTGCCCTGCTCATTGTGATTATCATGGTCGTCGATGCGGGCATTTTGCTTTTGGGCTTCAAACAGCTCAATCGAGACTCCTACACCCAGAGTGTGCAGAAAGAATTGCACTACGTCAGCGAGAAGAATTCCAATATTGTGCAGTCCTACTTGGAAAGTATGTATAATTTTTCCCATGCTCTCTCTTTGGAAATTGAACGCTACCAAGCCCTGCCCCCTGAAACTGCCTATGAGGTGCTTTTGGATTCCCTCAAGGGCGTGCTGAACAACAAAAAGATTTTTGCCGCCTACTATGCCCTCGAACCCAATTTGTATTTTCCAGATACCCCCGAGGGGCTGTCCCTCTATGCCTATCGCAACGGCAGTGAAATTGGCATTGATGTCTTCAATGACTACGATTCCTACTCCGTGGCGGATTACTATTTGCCCGCAAAACAAAACCTTGCCACCCATGTCACCGAGCCGTACCCTTGGGAACTTGGCTCAGGTGAGACCGTTTGGCTGGTGACACTCAGCTCCCCCATTGTTGACCAGAACGGCAATTTTTTGGGTGTGGCAAACTGCGACATTGACATCACCTATTTTGAAGACCTGCCCTATGACGTCGGGGGCTATGAGACGGCATACAGCTATATTGTGACCGCCCAAGGGACTGCCCTAGCACACACAAAAGACATTGCACTCATCGGCACAGAGCCAGAAACCGTCAGCCAAAATGCCGACATCAAACGTGCTGTGCAGGCGGGCGAAAACCTGCAAGCCAGCATCGCAAACCCCTTTGACAAGGGCGAAAATGCTTGGGTTATCCACAATCCCATCCGCATCGAGGGCACGGACATGCTCTGGTCGAGTGCCTTTGTGGTCAGTGAACGGGAGAGCATGCAGGGCACAACTGGTATCATTTGGCTGGTCTGCTTGGTCATTGTGGGCAGCCTCATTCTCCTCGCCGTCGCCTCTGGTTTTGTCGTCAAACATTACCTTGCCCCCATTCAGAGCGTCTTGGCAATGGCAAACCGCCTGAGCACCTGTCATTTCTCCAAAAACCATGCCGAACAGGAGAAACACAAAAGACGCAAACATGCCAAACCCAAAAAGACCACAGAACGCAAAGACGAACTCTCCCAGCTCATGCACAGCTTTGAGACCATTGTGGACACCATCACCTTCTACATACAGGATATTCAACAGGTGCTCAAACAGTTTGAAGCCCTGCGTTTGGATATGGTCATGGAAGGTGAGTACAAGGGCGATTTTTACATCATCAAAGACCGCTTCAATCATATTTTCGAGGTGCTCAACCACACCTTCCGTCACATGCAAGAGGCGACTGACCAAGTGGATGTCAGTGCCAGCCAGATGGCGAGCGGGGCACAGACCCTCGCCCAAGGTGCGACCGAACAAAATGCCTCCGTGGAGATGCTCTCCGATACGGTCAAAAGCATTTCGGGGAAAATCGAACACACCGCCAACCATGCCCTCGCCTCCAAGGGGCTGGCGAACGAGGTCACTGAGCACATCAACGGCGGGGAAGAACAGATGCAGTACATGGTGAAAGCCATGAATCACATCGCAGAAAAAGCCAGCGAGATTGAGAGCATCATCAAAACCATTGATGACATTGCCTACCAGACCAACATCTTGGCACTGAATGCCGCCATTGAAGCCGCCCGTGCGGGTGTGTCGGGCAAGGGCTTTGCGGTGGTTGCCGACGAGGTGCGTAACTTGGCGGGCAAGAGTGCTCAAGCTGCCCGTGGCACCAGTGTACTCATTGAAGAAACGGTTTTTGCTGTCCAGCAGGGCATGGAAATTGTCGGTGCAACGGGTGAAATTTTCCAGACCATCGTGCAAAAAGGCAATCAGCTCAACCGCAATGTCGGGGACATTGCCCAGCTTGCAGAAGAACAAAATGCGGGTATAGGTCAGTTGACGGAGGTCATTTCGGAAATTCTCGCCGTTGTCCAGCACAACAGTGCAACTGCCCAAGAAAGTGCCGCCGCTTCGGAAGAACTCTCCAGTCAGGCGGAAATGCTGACCCAAATGATTGCAAAATTCCAGCTCCGCCCCCATCCATAATTTTGGGACGTTGGGGTATGTGTTATATCGAGTTGCAGTTTTTTTGGTCACGGCAAGCCGTGACCCTACGGGACATGTCTTGTGTGGGGGTGCGGGCAGATGATATCCGCCCCTACGGTGTTTATTGGGATGTCGGGACGCCGTCCCCTACGAAAACTGTATGATTTGCCTCAAATCCCTCTGGTCTTTTTGCCCAGAGGGATTTTTTTGCCAAAAGACAAGACATTCTACAAAAAAGAGCTTGCTTGTCTATCAAAAACAGGTATAATGGAGTTGTATCGGGATTTTTTCCCGAGCAAATCAACAATGTAAAGGAGAACACCATGAAAAAGACGACCATCAAACGGGCC
>CAZSWQ010000137.1:0-4222 GCA_964611025.1 uncultured Ruminiclostridium sp. | reverse complement strand
ATACAAGCCCTGCTCCTGCCAATTCTTTAGGATTTTATTCATATAGTCCCAACTGAGTTTCTGTGTGTGAAAGAGGGTTTCCTCGTACGCATGCAAAATCGCTTCATCCTCAAAGGGCAGGCTTGCCCAAGCCTTCATATAGTCCTCCGCTTTTGTGCCCAGATTCTGCCCGTCTAGGTGCAAGAGCCCAGCAATGCGTGAGCGGTTTTGTGCTTTTGTCCGCTCCTCCTCCAGATAGCGTTCTGCAATGTCCAAGGTATCTATCCCGTCTTTGTGCCAAGCAAAGGCAAGTCTGCGGATATAGCTGCTTTTGGGCAGACGTCCTTGTCCGTAGCGTTTTTGGTATTGTTCTACGCAGTAGGTGAACAAGAGCAAAAGCACTTCCGCAGGCAGACCCAGATGCTGATACATGACCATGAGATTCTGCAAGTCCTGATTGGCAAGAGGTGTGCCCAGATGCTGTTTCAGGGCGGTGGCGGCGGTGCTGAAGCCCAGCTCCTCGTAGGAAAGGGCGATGTCATCCAAGGTGTACTGCGGGGGTTCGGGGCTGTCTTCCTTGGGTGAGCGGACGGGAGCAGGGGCAGAAAGCGGGTCGGTCAATTCCAATTTTACCAAGCGTTCGTGTGCCTCTGCCCGCCGTTCGGGTGTCCAATGCAGTTTATCCAGAGCGTTGCCCAACAGTGCCAAGTAATACAGGGCACTGTCACTGTCCTGTTCGTACAGAAGACGGTTGACCGCTTCTTTCGACATGGATATAATCATACCAGGATACAAAAGCTCATGTGCCATGTGCCAGCTTTCCTTTCTCTGAGGCGAAACCTTGCCCCCCGTCATTGCAATCGTAAGCTAAAATATACCACGCTTTGCCCCAGATTACAAGCACTCTGCCTTTGCCAAAGCCACAAGAAACGTGCTATACTACACCCAAGTACACAGCACACACCATTTACAAGGAGGATTTATCATGTCCAATCGCATTACTGTCAGCATCGGTACAGAAAATTATACCCTCATCAGCAATGAGGAAGCCGTTTATGTCCACCAAATCGCCCAGAAAGTCAACGATGCCCTCAATCAAGTCAATGCCCAAGCGACGCTGTCCATGGTCGATGCCGCCACACTGGCGGCGGTGAATTTGGCAGACGAAGCCCAGAAAGCACAAAATGCCACCGAAGCCTTGCGCGAACAAGTGCAGAACTATGCCAAGGAGATGGCACGCCTCAAAGAAGACCTTGCCATGTACAAACGGGCACTGAGCAAGAAAGAAGAAGCAGAGGCACAAGATGCCGAAGCCTGAATTGCTCGCCCCTGCCGGCTCGCCTGAGGCGGTGGTGGCGGCGGTGCGGGCGGGTGCAGATGCCGTCTATCTCGCCTATGGGGATTTCAACGCCCGCAGACGTGCCAAAAATTTCACAGAGGAAGATTTCAAAGAGAGTTTGGCGTTTTGCCACGCACGGGGTGTCAAGGTCTATTTGACACTGAACACGCTTTTGACGGACAGAGAGCTGCCCCGTGCGGTGGAAACCGCACGGGAAGCAAGTTTTTTTGGGGTCGATGCCATCATCATTCAGGATATGGGTTTGATTTGTGCCCTGCAAGCGGTGCTCCCAGACATGCCCCTGCACGCTTCCACCCAGATGACCATACACAATGTGGACGGGGTGCGTGTGTGTGAACGTTTGGGCATGGAGCGGGTGGTGCTCTCCCGTGAGCTGTCCCGCAATGACCTTGCGACGCTTGCCCAAGACAGCCCGCTCGAATTGGAGGTCTTCGCCCACGGGGCACTGTGCATGTGCTACAGCGGACAGTGCTTTTTCTCTGCCCTCGTGGGGGAACGCAGCGGCAATCGGGGGCTATGCGCCCAGCCCTGTCGTCTCGCCTATCGGCAGGGGAAAGACAAGACCGCTACGCATCCCCTCTCCCTCAAGGATTTGTCCTTGGCGGGGCAGTTGGAGGACTTGGAAGCAATGGGCATTGCCTGTCTGAAGATAGAGGGACGCATGAAACGACCTGAGTATGTCGCCCTCGTGACGGACATTTACAGCCGTTTGTTGCGGGAGGGACGCAGACCCACTGCCGAAGAAGACAATAGGCTCCGTCTAGCCTTTTCCCGTGAGGGCTTCACGCAGGGCTATTTTACGGGGGAAGTCGATGGGCAGATGTTCGGACGGCGCAGCGAGGGTGAGGGTATGCCAGAGGCACTTCTGCACCGTGCCAGAGCCATCTATCAAAGTCCGGAAGCACCCTTTTTGGGGCTGGATATGCGTTTGGAGGCGGTGGCGGGTGTGCCTTTGCGTTTGGAAGTCAAAGATGCCCAAGGGCGGGTGCTGAGACTGGAGGGCGACATCGTACAGACCGCCCAAAACCGACCCACCACGGCAGACGATGTGGCAAGCCAACTCGGGAAGCTCGGCGGGACGGTCTATTTCCTGTGTTCTGTGGACATTCACTTGGGCGATGGGGTTTATATCCCCAAGGCGTCGCTCAATGCTCTGCGGAGAGAGATGCTTGCCCAGCATGGGGCACTGTGTACGGCAAGTCCCCTGCGTCAGAGCCTGCCCTTTGCCCTGCCCCTGCGCATCCCGAACCGCAAAAATCGCCGTCCCAGTTTCCACATTTCTTGTCGCTCTTGTGGACAACTGCCCAGAGATTTGGACAAAAACCAAGTGAGCATGCTCTCTCTGCCCCTTGAACATTGTGTGCGAGAGGCGGACAGGGTGCAGGGTTTGCAGACAAAATGGGGCATACCCTTTGCGGTGATTTTGCCCCGCATTGTACACGATGACGAGATGCAACAAGTACGGGCACAGTTGGAACAGCTCAAAGCACTGGGCATTGTCGATGTCTGGGTGGGCAACTGGGGACTATTTCCCTTATGTGCAGAGCTGGGCTTTCGCATCCATGGGGATTTCGGGCTGGGACTGTGCAACAGTCTGGCATTACAGGGCACAAAGGCACTGGGGGCGGTGGCGGGGCTGGTCTCCTTTGAGCTGAATTTTGCCCAGATACGAGACATGAGCAAATGCTTTCCCACAGAGCTGTACGCCTATGGACGGGTGCCCATGATGCTGATGGAGCACTGTTTGCTCCCCAAGGGCAAAGGGTGCAACACTTGTTCTGCCGACTGCCAAGGACAAAGCATGCTCCAAGACCGCAAAGGAGAGCGATTTCCCCTTTTGCGTAGTTTTGGCGGGAGAACGGAACTTTTTAACGCAAAAACCATCTTTTTAGCCGACAAAATGAAAGATATTTTGCCCTTAGGGCTGGCATCGCTCCGTTTGGACTTTTCCACAGAAAATGCCCAAACGGTGGAAAAGGTGCTGGACGCTTACCTCGGCAAAGACGAATATATCCCCCAAAATTTCACACGGGGGCTGTACTACCGCAAGGTGGAATGATTTCAGATAAAAAGGAGCATACTAGACCATGGATATGATTTTGGCCTCCGCTTCCCCTCGAAGGGCGGAGCTTTTGCACAACTTGGGGCTGTCTTTTGTGATTCAGCCCGCCCAGTTCGATGAGGAGAGCTTGCGGGCAGAGAGCCCCTTTGCACTGGTGGAAGCCCTCTCCAGTGCCAAGGCACAGCTGGTGGCTGGGGCACACAAGGACGCATTGGTTTTGGCTGCCGACACGGTGGTCGTGCTCGATGGGGACATTCTGGAAAAACCAAAAAATGAAGCGGAAGCCCAAGAGATGCTCTCCCGTTTGGCGGGGCATTGGCACGAGGTCTACACGGGGGTGAGTCTCCAGCTGGGGGACAGATGCCACAGTTTCCACGAGAAAACCAAGGTGCATTTTCGACCCCTTTCCCCCCAAGAAATTGATGCCTACATTCAAACGGGCGAGCCATTTGACAAGGCGGGCGGCTATGGGATTCAAGGCTTCGGGGCACTCCTCGTCGACCAAATTCAAGGCGACTATTTCAACGTCATGGGGCTGCCACTCTGCGCACTGGGGCAGGCGATGGAAAATTTCGGGCTGGGGCTGGAGCAATTTAGAATGCACAATGAAAAACCATGCGGTTTGTAGGGACAACCCTTGCGGTTATCCGTCGTTGGTGGGGCGGGACGTCGAGGACGCCGTCCCCTACGGGCAAGGGAGGTAGAAGACCATGTGCAATCATACAATGAAGAATGAAATGTGAAAGACCATTATGAATCATGAATGTTAAACTGAAAAGTGCTTTGGTGGGGGGCGTGTTTTTGCTCTGGTTGGGGGCGGG
>CAZSWQ010000136.1:0-4287 GCA_964611025.1 uncultured Ruminiclostridium sp. | reverse complement strand
TGATTAAAAACTTAATCTATTTTGTGTAGAATTGAAAAGCCTCTAAGCGAGGGGCATCAAAGAGGCATATAACGCCAGAAACCCCCGTGAAAACGCCAGAAACCCCCGTGAATAGGACAATTCTACATAATCTACATACTTTTCCGAAAATGTAGAATTGCTTGCACCAATTTTGCCTCTGTTCTGGGGGCTTGTTTGCCTTGCTTGTAACGCAGTCTGTAACGCCAAATAACGCCCCAAAGGCGTCCCCTGAGCTGGATGCACCGCCCAAAGCCCTGTATGTAACAGGAAAGCGTTACTTTTTTGCACGTTGTAACGCCCCGTTATAACGCTTTTGCCTCTTGCAAAATACCAAAGACTTTGCTATACTATCCTCAAGGGCTATGTCGCCCGCCTTCTATGTCTTTTGCTGTGACTTCCGAGGCGGTGTCGATGTAGCCCTGTCTCCATTTATTGCGCCTGTAGAGCCTAATTCATAAGGTTTTACAGGCTTTTTCATACTTTTGACATAGTTTTCAATAACCGCCCTCTTGCGTTACCTTGTTGCTCTCTAGGTATCCAGAAGCATAAAAAAGGACGCCGATTGCTCGACGCCATTTTTTCTCAACTTATTTGATAATGTTTAGCGCATTACGCGTAAAATGTACTGTTTCCCGCGTAAATACTGGGTTTTCTCGCCCTTTCTCATCCTTTCCCGTCCCATCCCGCCGTATCCCGTCTTTCTCAAATATGTTGTCTCCTCACAATGAAATCCCCCTGTCATCTGTCGATGACATCCCCCTTTGACAAGGGGGATGAAACCATGCGGGGGATGTGTAGGAACAAATTCTATATTTGTCCGCACAGATGGGGTTTAGGGTTTGAGCATGTTCAAAATTTCGCTTTTGGGCTGGACACCAACGGTTTTGTGGGTGACTTTGCCGTTTTTCATGACGACCAAGGTGGGGATGCTCATGACCTGAAAGGTGGCGGCCAGTTCACCCTGCTGGTCTACGTCGACCTTGCAGACCTTCACATCAGGGGTTTCCTTTGCGATTTCATCAATGACGGGGGAGAGCATCTTGCAAGGCCCGCACCAGTTGGCGTAAAAATCAATCAAAACGGGTTCTTGTGCGTCCATGACTTCGGCTTGGAAATTTTCTTTCGTTAACATCTGAGACATATGCGTTCCTCCTATTATGCAGTGGTGTAGTTTCGGGTGCGGAAGGGTCAAGTGCGGAAGGGTCAAGACCCTTCCCTACTTTCGTGAGCACAGTATAGCAAAAATGGGACGTTCTGTCCGTGATTTTGTCACAATGAGGAAAATCCCCCTCCGCATGGGTAGGGACATGGCAAGCCATGTCCCTACAGGCAAGGGGGATTAAACCATGTTCTCGTGGGGAGGGCATCCCGACGTCCCAACACCAAACCGTAGGGGCGGATATCATCCGCCCGAACAGTGAGGGATTTTGACCATTTAGGGGATGTGCCCTGTTCCATACATTGCCCCAAAGGGTGTGGGTTTATGCGAGGCGGGCGATGAAGGAGACCCAGCCGTTCTTCTCTTTCTTCTCCAGAATTTCATAACCCTCTTGACGCAGGCGAATGGCGATTTCTTCGCTGCGCTGGTCGATGATGCCCGAACAAATGAAAATCCCATCTGGCGCTAAAAGATTTTTCACGGGGGCACAGAGGGGCAGAATGACATCAGCGACGATGTTTGCCAAGACCAGCTGATAGCGTTCCTTTGCCAAGTCCTGACGCAGGGCTTCGTCCGAGAGCAAATCCCCTGCACGGACAAAATAACGCTCTTTGCCAATGCCAGAGAGAGCGGCATTTTCATAGGCAACACCGACTGCTTTGGGGTCAATGTCCACGGCGACGGCATGGTCAGCACCAAGAAGCAGGGTCGCAATGGACAAAATGCCCGAACCACAACCCAAATCCAAGACTGCCCCGCCCGCTTTGCTGTGTGCTTCCAAACCCTCCAGACAGAGTTGGGTGGAGGCATGCGAGCCTGTGCCGAAGCTCAAACCAGGGTTCAGGTACAGGGCAACTTTGCCGAGGGGCACGGGGCTGTCTTTTTCCCATTCGGGGACAATATACAGACGTTCGCCGATGGACATGGGGTGGTAGTATTTTTGCCAGCTGTGTGTCCAGTCGTATTCCTTGAGGGCATGGCTCTCATAGGGCAGGGAAATACCCTGCATATAGCGGGCGAGCTGGGTTTGTCCGTCTTCATCGTCCGTGACATAGAGCTTGATGCGGGAAACACCCTTCATCTGCTCCAGCAAGTCATCGTCCACATAGTCCCAATATTGGCGGTTTTCCTCCAGGAAGCGGTGAAATTCTGCTTCTTCCTCCACGACCAGACCAGGCACGCCGTTCCCGATGAACTGCGCCGAGACCATGTCCAAATCCTCACTTTTGACATTGAAAATCAATTCTAACCAAGTTGCTGTACTGTTCATAAGGCTGTCCTTTCTGCGGGGCAGTCTCAAAAAAACCCTGCCCTCAATCCAGATGTACCTGCGGGGCGATGCGTCGGGACAGCATCCATGCCAAGACCAATTTTGCAAGGTCGGGCAGGAGAAACGGCCAGACGCACAGAGACAGCACCTTGAAAAAGTCCATACTGCCCTCGCCTGTGTACACCACCATAAACCATAGTGTACCAAAAAGATAGGTCAGACACAAGCCCAGAAGCAG
Source organism: uncultured Ruminiclostridium sp. (assembly GCA_964611025.1). Taxonomy (GTDB): domain Bacteria; phylum Bacillota; class Clostridia; order Oscillospirales; family Oscillospiraceae; genus Evtepia. Next base: position 1,599 of record CAZSWQ010000136.1, on the reverse strand, counting down.
GGCAATGAGCTGGACGGGGGCAGTTTTGCCGAAACAATGCGTGAACAGCCAATAGACCGCCCCTGCCAAGAGGAAGCCCAAAAGATAGCCCCCCGTTGTGCCAAAGAGCACACCCACACCCCCACGGAAACTCGAAAAGACGGGAAAGCCAACCAGCCCCAGAAGCAAATATGAGCCGATTGCCATCGTGCCGTGCTTGCCCCCCAGAAGCGTCAAGACCAGAAAGACGGCAAAGGTCTGCATGGTGAAGGGCACTGCCCCAGGAATCGTTAACCAAGCGCAAATCGCCATCAGTGCCACGGAGAGGGCGATATAGGCAAGGCTTTTGCTGCGACTGACGTTGGATGCTACTTTGCTTTCTGTGAGCGACATAAAAACAACCTCCAATGGATTTCATTGGAGGCTATTCTAACAGCTGGGGTTTTAATTGTCAACTAAAATATATAAAATAGGTGACGAAAGCATAATTCACAATGAAGAATGAAATCCCCCTGTCATCTGCGATGACATCCCCCTTTGACAAGGGGGATGAAACCATGTCCTCGTAGGGGACGGCGTCCCGACGTCCCAACGCAAAATCGTAGGGGAAGATTAAAAATGCAGGCGTTTGTAGTGGGCGAGGAAGGCTTGGGTTGCTTGTCCTGTGAAAAAGCCCGTGACCAGCCCAGACAGGAGCAAGATGGGGGCATAGACCAAAATGGCGGGTGTGCCCGTGATGAAGACCGCCACGGCGAGCTGTCCTGCATTGTGCCCGATTGCACCAAACATACTGAGCAAATAGACCTGTTTTTCCGAGAACAAGCCTTTCATCAGGGACATGACCAAAAGGCAGAGCAGCGCCCCTGTGAGGCTGTACATGAGGCTCATCATGTGCCCGACCAGAAAGCTCCCCAAGAAAACCCGCAAAATCAACAGCAGGGCGGCTTCTCGGCGGGAGAGGGTGTAGAGGGCAAAGAGGGTGATGATATTGGACAAGCCCAATTTGATGCCAGGGATGGGGAGCGGGAGTGGGATTTGGGCTTCCACCACGAACAAAATCAGTCCTATGGCGGTGAGCATGGCAAAGCGGGTCAGTTTTTTTGTGTTCATTGTGCCACCCCATCGAGCGGGCTTGTTTCACGTGAAACAATTTCCACGACCAGACGATTGGGCAGGCAGACAATGGGGCTTAGATTGTCCCGTATGGGGGCATGTGCCACGCAAATTTGGTCGGGGCAAGAGGCTTCTGTGATGGATACCTGCCCATTTGCAATTTCGATGATATTATATGCACCCTCGGTTTCTGCCTTGTTTTGGTTTGTGGTCTGGGGGTTGTTTTGGTTTGCGGTCTGGGGGTTGTTTTGGTTTGCGGGCGGATGATATCCGCCCCTACAAGGGATGCACAGGGTTTGGTCTTGGTCGAGGGGCAATTCGTAGAGGATTTGTCCATCTTGGGTGATGCGGACGCTGTCGCCCGCCTGCTTTTGGCTTTGTATCCAGACAATGCTCCCGACACTCAAAAGGGCGAGTAGCCCCAAGAGTGCCAGAAAAAAATGCGTTTTTTTCATAGGGTCTCCTTGTGGATGTGGCGGAACGGTCAAGACCGTTCCCTACGGGGGG
>CAZSWQ010000135.1:0-4369 GCA_964611025.1 uncultured Ruminiclostridium sp. | reverse complement strand
GCCCTGAAGCTTAAAAAAAGCCCCCGACGCCTTCGGCGTCGGGGGCTTTTCCACTGGACAGACTGGAGATAGACTCAGATGACCACACCGTTGCAGTGGTCGATTTGGTGCTGGATGATTTGGGCGGTAAAGCCTGTGAAGGTCTTGATGCGTACTTGAAACTCCTCGTTCTGATATTGCAACTTGATTTTCTCATAACGCATGGTCTTCTTGCCACCAATCAGGGAGAGGCAGCCCTCCTCCGTCTGATAGCGGTCAGAGGCTTTCAGAATTTCGGGGTTGTACATGACTTGGTAGTCCCCCGTCTCCTGATTCTCAATGACGATGACACGCTTCAATACGCCAATCATGTTCGCCGCCATGCCTACGCAGTCATAGGAAAATTCTGCGATGGTGTCGAGCAAATCCTGTGCCACCTGCTTGTCTTCTTCGGTGGCTGCGGTCGAGGCTTGGCTCAAAAATGCCTCGTCTTTCATAATCTTCTGTACCATATGTTTGGTTCGTCCTTTCTCTCTAGGATAGATAGGTTTGGTATGGTGAAAAAACGCTCGTGCGTTTTTTTTGCCCTCAACCCGAGCACTGTTCCACCGCACGAGATAGAAGCCCTTGTAATTGCTCCACCTGCAAGAGACAGGCACGCAACTGTGCTTCCGAGGCAGGGGTACAATCCAGTTGTTGCAAACGCAGGCTCTGCTTTTGCAAACTGCGCTCCAAGGCAAGCAGGGTATAACTGCTCGAGGGCGACCTCTGCGGGCTGGACGCACCCTTTGCCCGCAAGATGGCTTGATGTAGCAGACGGGGGGTGGGGGGCTTGCCTGTGGCGAGCACCCAGTGCTCCACCACTGCCTGCAAGGGCAAATGCTTTTTTCTGGCCAGCTCATAGGCATCGGTCATACTCATTTTACCCTGCTCTGCCCAAACGGTCAAGGTCTGATTCAAACGCAACAAGTCCAAATATCGCTCCACCGTCGCACGGGAGAGCTTGGCATGCTCCGCCAGTGCGAGTGCCTGTGCCTTCATACCCTCGGGCAAGAGACCCGATTGCCAGAGCACTTCCCGCAAGACCTCCAGCTGTCGTGCCATTTCAAACGGTTTGATTTGACGCTGGTGCAGGTTTGCCCCCAGCAGGGCTTTCAGCTCGGAGAGCGTGTCAGGATAGTGGCAAATGCGACAGGCGATGCTGTCCTGTCCCAAACGTCGTGCCACCTGCACCCGCCTGTGCCCGTTCACAATGCGGTAATACGCACGCTGGGCATCGGGTGTGACCAAGACAGCTTCCAGACAGCCTTCTTCCAGCATAGATGCCCGCAAAAAGGTATCCTCCCCCAAGGAGAAGCGACAGAGCGGATTGGGACGTAAACGGGCAAGGGGCAAATCCACCCGCTCGGGCGGGCTGTCCTGCTGAGACACGGGCAAATACGGCAGCACTTCGGCAGGAAACACAGGGCAACACGCTCCTTTCAGTTCAGCAAGGGTAACGCTTTGGCATGTTCTGAGTATGACAGCTCCCCCCCAACCTGTCAAGGCGAAGTCTGACGAAGGAACGAAATTTCTTTCTTTGATTGCCTTATGCTCTGTTTTGTGGTATGGTATGGGGCGAACCCACGAACCCATGCCAAACCACCCGCTATCCCCCCGTAGGGAACGGTCTTGACCGTTCCGCCACATCCACCCCTGTTGGGAACGATACGGGGTTTTCGGTCACGCCAAGCCGTGACCCTACCGCCCCATGCCAAACCGTCTGGTTTTCATCCCCCTTGTCAAAGGGGGAAACCGTCGCAGACGGAGGGGGATTCTCATCTTCATCACCATGGAAAGGAAGTTTCATGAAACAAGACCGCACACTTGCCCTTGCCAATGCCCCTGTGGGGAAATTGCTGTTTCAGCTCGCCACCCCCGCCATCTTAGCCCAAGTGGTCAACCTACTGTATAATATGGTCGACCGCATGTATATCGGGCATATCCCCGTGACGGGTTCGCTCGCCCTGACGGGCGTCGGGGTGTGTTTTCCCATCATGATGCTCGCCGTCGCCTTTGCCTCTCTGATTAGCATGGGCGGTGCACCCCGTGCCGCCATTTTTCTGGGAAAAGGCGAACCTGCACAGGCAGAACACATTGTGGGCAACAGCTTCACCATGTTGCTTTCCATGGGTGTGGTGCTGACCGTACTCATCCAAATCTTTGCCGAGCCTCTGCTCTTGCTCTTTGGGGCGAGTGAAAATACCCTGCCCTATGCCCTGTCCTACCTGCGGATTTTCTCGCTGGGTACACCCTTCATGCTTCTGGTCATGGGTATGAACCCCTATATCACCACGCAGGGCTTTGCGAAAACGAGCATGTGTACGGTCTTCATCGGGGCATGTCTAAATCTTTTCCTCGACCCGATTTTCATTTTTCTCTTGGATATGGGTGTGCGTGGGGCGGCGGTTGCCACCATCCTCTCCCAGAGTGTGTCTATGGTTTGGATTTTGTGTTTTCTGACGGGCAAAAAAACCATTTTGCGTCTGCAAAAAAAATACTTGAAACCCAAGTGGTCTACCCTCGCCCCCTGTATGGCATTGGGCATTTCGCCTTTCATCATGCACAGTACAGAAAGCGTCATTGCCTTTGTCTTCAATACCTCGCTCCTGCGCTACGGGGGGGATATTGCAGTTGGGGCTATGACCATCTTAAACAGCGTCATGCAACTGGCGATTATGCCCATTCTGGGTCTGACCCAAGGCTCACAGGCGATTATCAGCTTCAATTACGGGGCGGGCAATGCCGAGCGGGTGAAAGAGGGTTTCCGCTGTCTGATGGTCTCTGCCATGGTCTTTTCGGTGCTCATCTGGGGTGCGGTCATGTGGAAACCCGAATTGTTCGTGCAGATTTTCAACAATGACCCGCTTTTGGTCGACTTCGCCGCCAAATCCCTGCGGATTTTCATGGCGGTGAGCTTCATCTTCGGGGCGCAGGTCGCTTGCCAGCAGACCTTCCTCGCTCTGGGCAATGCGAAAAGCTCTCTGTTGTTGTCGCTCTTGCGTAAGGTTTTTTTGCTCGTGCCCTTGGTCTATATCCTGCCCCTGTTTCTGGAGAATAAAACACAGGCGATTTTTCTGGCAGAACCCGTGGCGGACATCATCGCCGTCATCATCACCGTGAGCATGTTCCTCTTGCAGTTCAAAACAGTTTTGGCACAGATGCGTCAGGACAAAGAGAAAGAGGATAAGACAAACATTCAAGTAGAAAACAAGGAGGACAAGCATGGATAAGAAAACAAAACATCTGGGCATATTGCTGACCGTCTTGGGGGGCATTTGCTGGGGCATTTCGGGTTGTTTCGGGCAGTATCTGTTCACGGAAAAGGGCATTTCCTCGGTCTGGCTGGTCAATACCCGTCTGATTTGGGCGGGGCTGTCTTTGGTCGTTCTGGGCTATCTCAAGGACAAAAAAGAACTGTTCCGCATTTTCAAAGACAAAGCCTCCTGCAAAGAACTCTTGATTTTTTCGTTTTTTGGCATGCTCTTGTGTCAGTACACCTATTTTGGGGCGGTGGAGCAATCCAACGCAGGTACGGCAACGGTCTTGCAGTCGCTGAATGTCGTGGTCATCTTGTTGTTTTTGTGTCTGCGGGAAAAACGCAAACCCCGCAGCATTGAAGTGGGTTGTATCGTGACGGCACTGGCGGGGATTTTCCTGCTCAGTACAGGGGGCAACTGGTCGAATATGAATTTGAGCCAAGCCGCCTTGGGCTTTGGGCTGTCTTCTGCCTTTGCCACCGCCCTGTACAATGTCCTCTCTGGGCATATCATGCGGAAATTTGGGGTCTATTCCGTGGTTGGGTTTTCCATGCTGATTTCTGGTGTCTGCCTGCTCTTTCCCATCCGCTATTGGAGCTATGAAATCACCTATGATAAAAGCACCATCCTTGCCCTTCTGGGTGTCATCATCATCGGCACGAGTGTTGCCTTTTCGCTCTACCTCAAGGGTGTGAGCATTGTTGGGGCGTTCATGGGGAGCTTGCTGGGCACGGTCGAACCCCTCGCCGCCATTGTGGTTTCCTGTCTCTGCCTCGGCGCAACATTCTCTCTGGTCGAGTGTCTGGGTTTCGCCCTCATTCTGGGCACGGTCTGCGTCCTCTCTCTCTCCAAACAAACCCAGCCCAAACCCGCAAAAGCACCCCAAGCATGTATCATGCATCATTCATAAAATCCCCCTCCGCCTACGGCGGTTTCCCCCTTTGACAAGGGGGATTACGACCATGCGGGGTGTAGGGACAAATTCCATATTTGTCCCCCAAAAAACCTGTAGGGGACGGCGTCCCGACGTCCCGTCCAATCCCCATAGGATAGAAGCCCGCCGACCCCAGGGGGGTCGGCGGGCGTGTTGC
>CAZSWQ010000134.1:0-4440 GCA_964611025.1 uncultured Ruminiclostridium sp. | reverse complement strand
GGGACGATGCCCACATCGTCCCGCCCACATCCGCAGACAGAGGGGGATTATTTTTCATTCTTAATTCTACATGATGAATTGTGAATGATAAAAAACATCGGCATGGCAATGAGCCCGCCCAGTGGCACGACCCCCCGCAAGAGCCCCTGTAAAACGCCTTCGTTCTGCAACAGCAAATAGGCGAGGAGCAAAGCCAATACACAGCAAGCCCAGTGTGGCATTTTTTTTGCAAATAGCTTTCCATAAATGCGGGAGAGTGCGAGGAGCAAAAAGGCGAGGAGCAAAATTTCCCCCAGAAACCAGAGTGCAGAAAAGAGGGCTTCGGGGCGTTGAAAACCCCCCTCCAGCGAAACGCTGGCGAATACATGCGTCAGGGGCTGGGGGAGCGTTTTGAGCAGTGGCAAACCAAAACATGCCACCACCGCCAGAAAAATAACTGCCGTCAATAGTCCGAAGCCCAGCATCGTCCCTATCCAAAGTCTTTTTTGGGGGGCTTCCTGTTCCCCTGCTGGGCACAAAAAAACCGCAAAGCCTGCCAGAGAGAGCAGTCCCAAACAGCGGAAACATGTCTGGGGTAAAGCCCCGAAATCGCCCCTTGCAGGGGGCAAAACCAACGCAAGAGACGACTGCCGAAACACCAAGGGCAGGGAGAACAGCAAGAGCACAAGAAAGATGAGTTGCAGGATTTGTGCCGTGCGTCCCAAGTTTGTGCTGGCATCATTTTTGCATATATATAAGGTAAGCATCCCCAAAACGAGGAGCACAAGGGGCAGGGACAAGCCCTGTGGTGCAAGATTCTGTGCAATGCGCCCCGCATGCACGGCAAACAAAAAGAAGCCCCACAAAAACAGCAAGCCCAATCCGTAGGGGCGGATACCATCCGCCCGTACACTTCCCGCATCTGCCCCTACACTTCCCGCATCTGCCCGCCGCGCACCCATGCACAAATGGTACAAAACCCAAAACAACCCCCCCGCCACCACCAAGGGGACAAGCCAAAGCAAACGCCCTGCACCCAGCAAATCGCCCAAGGATTCGGTGGCAAGGACAAAGAGCAGTACGCCCAAGAGTGCCAAAAGGGGACGTTGTTTCATGCCAGTTTTCCTCCCGCCTGTAGCTCAATTTCTACGCTGACCCGCTCTGTTTGCTTGAACAGTCTGGGGAACATGCCCCGATAGCGCGCCCGTTCCCAAAGCCCCAAGGGGTCTGTTTCGTCCAAGAGATAGCGTTCCAACACCCCCCCCAGCCGTGCCTGTAAACGCTGTTCCAAACAGACTTGGATATTTCTGGGCATCTGTGCATCTCCCTGCACCACCTCTGCCGTCCACTCAGTTTCCAAAAATACTTGCCCATCTTGCAAACGGGGCAGGACTTTGTTTGCGGTGAGTGCCACCACCACCGCCCCCTTGGGTGTATCGAGTCTTTCGCAAAACTTAAGCGGTCTCCCTTGGAGCAGGGCAAAGTCGATTTTGTTTTCGGCAAGGCGGGTCAAACTGCCATCTTCCACCCGCACATAGCCCACAAAATCTATGCTGTCGGCTTGCAGGGTCAAACTTGGGATACAAACTGCCCCCGCCTTGGCAAAACACCTTGCCCCCTCCAGAAGCGTCAGCGGTTTTGGGCTGTCCCCCCTCTTTCCTTGGCTGTGCAAGAGATTCAAATGCGAAAGCAGAGCGACCTCCTCCGTGAGGGCATCGCCCAAGGGTGCGTCTTGCAGTACCCAAAGCGTAGCGTCCAAACTCTGTGCCTTGTTCTGGAGACAGAAGGAAAAAAAGTCTTGGAGATGGTCTTGGGCAAAGCTGGCTTCCAGCACAATGTGCTCCACATGGGCGAGATTGAGGCTCTGCTTCGCCTGATTTTTTGCATTTTGCAGGGCATCGGGCAGGGTGTCCCCCCAGCCATCTTGACGCAGTGCCACCCCGTCTTCTTCGGTTTTGGCGAGCGTGGCAACAAAAATACCCTGTTCCTCTGTTTGTGCCAGTGCGATGACATTCACCAGTGCCAGCCCTCTGGGTTCTTCGGCACGGGGCAAGAGTGCCCCACCCGACACGAGCAAGAGGAGTGCCACAAATAGATACAAGTAGGATTTCCACTTCATTTTACTTTTCTCCGATTGCAGGGTTTGAGCGAAAAATCACGGAATTTGACCCAGATGAGGGGTTTTCTGAGCAAGGTCTCATCGCCGTGGGGTTCGGCTTGGGTCAAATTGGAAAGATAGGGCACGCCGAAACTCGTGAGGCTCGACAAGTGATGCAGGAGGCAGAGGGCAAGCCCCGCCACACCATACAGCCCCCAAACACCCGCCCCCAAGACAAAGACAAAACGCCAAATCCGCACCGCACCCAAAAAATCGGGGCTGGAAGCGGTGTAGCTGGCAATGCCCGAGGTCGCCACCACAATCAGAACGGCGGGAGAAATGAAATTTGCCTGTACCGCCGCCGTGCCGACCACCAGCCCGCCCAAAATAGAAAGCGTTGTCCCAATCGCAGGGGGCAAACGCAAACCCGCCTCTTGGAGCAACTCAAAGGCGAGCAGGAGCAAGAGCACCTCAAATAGGGACGAAAAGGGCACCAGTGCCTTTGCCTTGGCAATGCCGAATGCCAGAGAGAGCGGGAGCATCTCTGGGTGGAAATTGACCACCGCCAAATAAAAAGCGGGCAAAAAGAGGGCGAGCACGAGGGACAGATACCGCAAAATGCGTAAACAAGATACTTCCAGCCAATTTTTGCTGTGGTCTTCATTAGCACGGAAAAAAAAGCCCAAGGTGCTGGGGAGCAGATAGCCAAAGGGCAAGCCCTCGACCAAAATCCCGACCTGCCCGTCGGCGAGGGCTTCGCAAAAGCGGTCTGGACGTTCGGTGTACATCAAGAGGGGAAAGGGTGTTTTCACCGTGTCCTGTAAAGATTCTTCCAGCATGGATGCCTGTATCAGCGTGTCGACGTCCATGCTTTGGATGCGTTTTTTTGCTTCGAGAATAAATTCTGGCTGTGTCAGCCCCTCAATGGAGAGAATGTCGAGCGGCAAACGGCTCTGCCTGCCCACAATTTCCTCGTGAATCCGTAAATACGGGGTACGCAGACGACGGCGGACAAGGCTGGTGTTGGTGCGAAGGGATTCCACAAAACAATCCCGTGCGCCTTTCAAAACGGGTTCATTTTCTGGGGGTGAAATGGAGCGTTTTTCTTCGGTGGGTACAATGCAGGAGAGCATCTGGGCTTCCTCGGGGAAAACGAGTAAGACCGAACCGACCACCAGTGCATCTACCGCCTCGTCCATGCTGGAAATTGGCTTCACACTCATGGTGTAGAGCGTGCCTTTTGCGAGCAGCTCCATAATTTTGCTAGGGGGCAGAGAAGCCAGTGCAGGATTTTGGGCGAGGGGTTTTAAAATGTAATCGTTGGCGCGTTCGGTGCGTACCATGCCGTTGAGATAGAGCATCGTGAGGGGGCAGTCTTCTTGCCCGCCCAAAAAAAGGGGGCTTTCCAAAAAATCCACACAGCCGGCAAAGACCTCTCTCAGATGCAAGAGGGAGAGCTTTCCAGCAATGAGGGGTGTCTGTCTGGGGTGAAAAGGAATGTCTGTGTGCATATCATCGCCTCCATGTATCATCTTCCTGTGAAATAGTCTCCCCCCTTTTGGGGAAGATATACGCTAACCTTGACGCAAGGGAAGATAAAATGCTATACTTTCCGTAGGGGACGGCGTCCTCGACGTCCCTCTCTACATGTTTACAGACAACCGCATGGTCTTAATCCCCCTTGCCCGTAGGGGCGGATATCATCCGCCCGCATCCCCCGTCTGGTCTTACCCTTTTATTTTTCATTTTTCACTTTTCTTTTTTCATTATATAACAAATTATATCCAAAGGAGTTCCACTATGAAAGCAGTCGTCACACGAGTGTGCGAAGCGAGCGTCAGTATAGCAGGCAAAGAAGCGGGGCGCATCGCCCGAGGCTTTCTGGTTCTCTTGGGTGTTGGTCAAAACGACACCGAAGAAACCGCCCGCCGTCTGGCGGAAAAAATCTGTCATCTGCGTATTTTTTCCGATGAGCAAGGGAAAATGAATCGGGATTTGGCACAGGTGGGTGGTGCTTTGCTGGTCATCTCGCAGTTTACCCTGTATGCCAATACGAAAAGCCGTCGTCCCGGCTTCACAGCTGCCGGTGTACCCGCTGCCGCCAATGCCCTGTATGAAGTCTTCATGGCAGAGTGTCGTGCCTTGGGTTTTCCCGTGGCACAGGGTGCGTTTGGTGCAGATATGCAAGTCGCCTCCATCAACGACGGCCCCGTCACCATCCTCTACGATACCGAACAAAGCCCTTAATCCCCCTTGCCCGTAGGGGCGGATATCATCCGCCCGTGTCCCCCCACATCGTCCCGCCTCCCTACATAATATCCGCATTGTCTTCATCCCACGTGCCAAAGGTGGAAACAGTCGCA
>CAZSWQ010000133.1:0-4441 GCA_964611025.1 uncultured Ruminiclostridium sp. | reverse complement strand
ATGATGAGGGGTGGGTCTTCTTCGAGGACGGGTTTGGGTTTGGGTGGGGGGCTGGCTTTGGGCTTTTTGTCTGCTTGGGTCTCTGGATACTCAAAGGGCGTGACCTTGGGCAATAAAAAGCGTTTGAGAATATTAGGCAATGATATCGTCCTTTCCGCTCTTGAGGATAATCAATTCGCCCTTGTCTTCCAAATCACGGATGATGCCAACAATACGCTGTTGTGCTTCGTCGATGTCTTTTTTACGAACGTTGGTGGTGATTTCCAAGTCATCACGGATGTTTTGTGCCATACGGCTGGACATGTTGCTGAGGATTTTAGAAGCGACATCGTTGGGTGCATTTTTGAGGGAGAGCACAATGTCTCTGGGGTCGCAATCACGCACAAATTTTTGAATAGAGCGGTCGTCCATGAAGGCAATGTCTTCAAAGATGAACATACGCTTGCGGATTTCTTCGACCAGCTCGGCGTCGTAGACACTCAGACCATCGAAGATGTTGATTTCGTCGGCACGGTCGAGGCTGTTCATCATCTGGGCGACATAGTCGATGCCACCGACCTTGATGTCGGCATTGAGTGTCATGTTGGAGAATTTCTTGGCCATTTCTTCTTCCACGGCTTTGATGGCATCGGGGGAAGTGCCCTCCATGCGTGCCATATTTTCGACCACTTTGATTTGGGTGCGGGGGTCAAGTTGTGCCACCAATCGAGCCGCCTTATTGGATTCCACATAGGACAAAATGAGGGCGATGGTCTGAGGGCGTTCGTGTTGCAAGATGGCAAAGAGGGTTTTGGGGTCTGCCTTATCCAAGAACTGGAAGGAGCGATTTTTGAGGGTTTTGGTGATTTTGTTCAGCAAGGTGTCGGCGGTGGATTCGCCAAAGGCTTTTTCCAGAACGGCACGGGCATACTCAATGCCACCTTCCGTGACTGCCTTGTTGGTCAAGCACATCTGGTAATATTCCGAGAGCACATCTTCGGTTTGCAGGGAATCGAGGAAGCCGAGCTGGGCGACTTCGAGGGTAATTTTCTCGACCTCCGCCGATTCCATGAATTGATAGACCAAAGAGGCTTTTTCTGCGCCGAGCGAGACAATGACCGCTGCCGCCTTTTGGGCAGGGGTGAGCACACGGTTGGGTGTTTTGGGCGGAAGCCTCTCCTCAACAGGTGGTGCTTCCTGAAGTTCTGGCGTAGTGGTTTCTGCTTCTGCCTTGCTCTTGTCTTTTTTAGCCATTCCAAGGGTCCTCCTGCTGTTTTTGATTGAGTAATTCTTCCTCCCTCAACCACTGGCGCAACATAAAGGCGGCAATTTCGGGATTTTCCTCGGTGAATTGACGCAGAATTTTGCGCAATTTCATACTTTTTTCGGAATTGATGTCCATGATATCCAAGCTGGGTACTTCTTCCACTTCGGGCAAAATGGGCTGTTCGCTTTCTTCCATAAGGGCGGCAATTTCTGCTTCCAGTTGCTTCTTTTTACGCTTGCGTGCAATGACAATGATGATGACCAAAGCGACGATGAGTGCAAGCACAGCAGCAGCAGCATAGAGCCACCACAAGGGGAAGGGCAAATCTTCGGGGGAGGGCAGGATGCTGGGGGGCGTATCGTCGAAGAAAGGCCCTAAGTAAATGGAGATTTTGTCCATTTCCATGTCGGGCAAAATGCCAGCGGCACGCCCAATATGACCACGGAGCGTGGCTTGGTTCACACCCGCCGCCACGTCGCTGTTGATGGTGACGGAGACCATAATATCCTCGACCACACCTGCCCAGCGTTCCACTTGTTGCGTTTCGCTGTCGATGACATAATCAATCGTACCACTGTCACGGATATAAGGCTCTGTGCCGTTCACCTGCATATTGTCCTGTACATAGGTGTTGATGTCGGAATTGGTTTCTGTGCCGACCACACCCGCATTGGGGTTATCTGGGTCACGGACGACCTCACGGTCATAAATTTGAGAACCGATGATGCCCCTGCCCCCAGCGCCACCTTCAATCGCCCATTCTGGCTCGGTGTAGTTGGTGGTTTCGCCGACCGTATGGCGAATATCCACGGTACTATTGACCGCCACGGTGACGTTATTTGCACCAAAGAGGGGGACGAGCACTTGCATGACCTGATTGCGGACGTTGAGGTTGGTTTCTTCTTCCAGTTGTAGTTTCAGCTTAGAAGCGTCGGCATTGTCCACGACGTCGGAGAGGTTGCCGTTGTAGCTGTTGCCCTTGGTGTCGCTGATGGCGACGTTGCTGATGTCCAGTCCCTTGACCGAGCGGGCGAGCAGATGGGAAATTGCCTGTGCCTGTTGGTTGCTCAAGGTGGCATTGGCATCCATGGTCAGCATGACGGCAGCACTGGCAGAGGTCATGGAGTCCGTATCGAGGATGTAACGGCGGTCTTCTTCGGGCACGATGTTGACGACAGCTTCCTTGACACCCTCAAAACAGCGGATGACGGCAGAGAGACGGTCTTGTAAATCTTGCAAATAGGCGATGTTGCGGTCGGATTCGGTGGACAGTGCCCCGACTGCACCTCGATAGGTTTCATAGGCAAAGCCCGATTTTGGATAGCCTTGCATGAGCAAACTGGCTTTCAAGTTGGCTTCATCTTTCGTCAAAACTAAAACCGTGTCATTGCCCTCTATTTTATAATCGGTGACGCCACTTTCTGCAAGCACATTGACAATGGATTGGGCTTCATCGTTGGAAAGCCCCGTAAATAAGACGGTGTATTCTTTTTGATTCAGCAGGAAAATCAGCACGACTGCGCCGATGAGCACAAGCGTTACAACGCTGCCAAAAATGATTTTCCCACGCATGCTCAAAGCGAGAAACCACGCCTTACACTTTGTCCAGAAGCCCAGCAGATTGTCTTTCAAGCGTGACCCTCCTCACTTGTAGTTTATGGTATAGCAGGTCACTTAGACGCTGATACGCATGATTTCATTGTAGGCTTCCAGACTTTTGGAACGCAGCTGCACCAAAAGCTCCACAGCGGTTTGGGCTTTGGTGGCAGAGATGGTCAATTCGGCTGGGTTATCCAGTTCGCCCACGGACAAGAGATATTCCTGCTGATTTTTTTCGGCATCTGTCTGGCGTACATTCTCGATGGCCGATTGAAAAATATCGGCAAACATGGACGGGGCGGGGGTGTTTTCCTTGGCTTTTGGTGCGTCAATGGGGCGCAAGTCCAGCGGAGAAATGGACGAAACGAGGGAAAAAGGCATAAATATTGCCTCCTTATATACAAATATACAAAATAGGGTGTCTAAGCTCAACGACCGATTTCCAGCCCTTTGGCGAGGACGCTCTTGAGCGTATTGAGGGCGGTCACGTTGGCGGCATAGGCACGGGTGGCAGCCATGGCATCGGTCATTTCTTTGACCAAATCAACATTGGGCATTTCGAGATAACCCTCGACATTGGCATCGGGGTGGGTGGGGTCATAGACCAACTTCAAATCAGAGGGGTCTTCCACAATTTCCGTGACACGGACACCGCCTGTTTGCAGGGGAATGTCCAGCCCTTCACGGTTACGCACGATGGCGGGGACAGCTGCCTGCCGTGCCAAGACCGAGCGAAAGCTGGCATTGTTGCGGTCGTCTTGCGATTCAAAAATGGTCATTTTGCGTCGATACGGTTCGCCATTTTCCGTGCGGGTGACATTCATGTTGGTGATGTTTTCGCTCACCACGTCTAAGCGCAGTTGCTGGGCGGTCAGCCCAGAGCCGACGACGGAAAAAGAGGATAAAAAGGCCATGTACGGTCACTCCAGTCTATGTCTATTTTTGGGGGATTTGCCTGACTCAGCCACGGATGGCGGCACGCAAGATGTCGTACTCGCTTCCGATGGCACGCAGAGCATATTGTAGCTGGAAGGCATTTCGGCTCAGTTCCAAAGATTGCTCTGTGAGGTTGACACCGTTTTCATCCAGACGGGTGCTTTCGTTGCTGGCGACATGCACCGTTGCCGCACTTTCTTGGAGCACGTTTCGGTATGCAGCAACAGGGTTTGTACTGTTGCGGGCGATGTTGCCAAGGCGGTCTTTCAGGGTCTCCTCAAAGGTGACGTATTTGGTTTTATAGAAAGGTGTTTCTACATTGGTGATGTTGTCCAAAATGGCACTTTGCTTTGTCCAGAGGAAACGCATGGACTTTTCCAGCATCAGATTTGTGTTGCTTGTTTGCCAATCCATTTGAAAATGCTCCTTTCCCAGTGGATACTTGTCCGCAGGAGAAAGCATGTTTCGGATGGTATTTTATAAAAAGCCAGCAAAACATGTTCCATTTGCGGAAACAGGGACTAAATACATTATAGATGTTAAAGGCAAAAAAGGCAATTATTTTTACGAATTTATGTATTTTTGTATAAAAAACACGAATATAGATGATGCTATCTGTATAATTCATCAAAAAAGCACGAAAAAATATGTAATATTTCC
>CAZSWQ010000132.1:0-4491 GCA_964611025.1 uncultured Ruminiclostridium sp. | reverse complement strand
TGTTACGATTTGGACGAACTAGCTGAAGTCCTGTTGGAGGGAATCTCTGCTCCGTACATGATTTCTATCTTTGACCTATTCATAATCGCACAAAAGGAAAAGGGCTAGTCTTTTGAAAGTAAAAAAAGAGATTTGCAATGTCTTTTTGTTGTGGGTATAATATGGGTATCAGATTTTGTATAGAAAAAGAGGTGTTGTCCTTTGGATGCTTTCCAAACTGAACAAGAGAAACAAAAGCACAAGACACTGGGCGGGCTTTCCGCCACCCACAGCTCCTTGCGCAGTCAAATTTTCAGCGTCAACTTGCTGGTGGTCGGTCTGACCATTTTGCTGACGCTTCTGGGGACGCTCTATGTGACCCTGAAAGAAAACCGCCTTGCACAGGACAAGAATTTGATGAGCTCGGCACAGATGATTGCCCATGTGCCCATAATTTGGGAGAGTCTGGAAAACGGTGTGCCCACCGCAGCATTTACCAGATTTTTGGATGAGGCAATCACCCAAATCAATGACATTGACATCATCGCCATTGCCGACACGAACAATATCCAGTTTTACGACCCCGACCCCAGCTTTGTCGGAAAACCCTACGAGGGGCAGGTACAGGAACGTATTTTGGCGGGCGAAGACGCTTTCACCTCCGACGACACAGGCAGAACGGGAGCGGAGCGTTGTGCCTATGCACCCATCGAAAGCCCCACAGGAGAGCTTTTGGGCTTTGTCATGGTGGGGGTCTATATGAAAAGCGTCACCGAGGACATGACCCACCACATCATTTCCTTTTTGGTCATTGCCATCTGCTCCATTGCCATTGGACTGCTCTTGTCCTTCAAGCTCTCCGCCCGCATCAAGGATTCCCTCATGGGCTATGAGCCACAGGACTTGCTGGGCATGTTCCACCAGCGTGAAGACGTACTGGAAGCACTGGAAGAAGGCATCATTGCCATCGACGACCAAGGCAAGGTCATGTACCTGAATGCCGCCGCCGCAAAGCTCATGGGCAAGGAGAAAGAGGACTTGCAGGGCAAGGCTGTGGAGGACATTTACGAAAAGGCGAGCCTGCAACGCATTTTGCAGTCCAAACGCTCGGAGTATAACGTGCCTCTGGTCTTTTTGGAGAGCGAACGGGTCTTGTCCGACCGCATGCCGATTTGGAGCGATGGGCGGGTGATTGGTGCGGTGGAAATCATGCGCAACCGCACCGAAGTGACCCAGCTCGCCAAGGACTTGACGGGTGTACGGCACATGGTCGATGCCATGCGCGCCTATACGCACGAGTTCATGAACAAGCTCCACGTCATTTTGGGGCTCTTGCATCTGGGGCAAATCGAAAAAGCCGAATCCTATATCATGGATGTGACCAACATCCAACGGGAAGCAGTCGGGGCGATTATGAATGCCATCGAAAACCCCTCCGTTGCCGCCCTCTTGGTCGGCAAGACCAGCCACTGTACTGAATTGGGCATACGTCTCACGCTGGGCAAAGGCAGTTACCTGCGGGGCGATGAGCACATCTTGCCCACCGATGCCTGCGTGACCATTTTGGGTAACTTAATTGAAAATGCCGTGGAAGCCATGAACGCAGGGGTTGCCCGCAACAAGGAAATTATGGTCAGCATCCAAGAGGAAAGCGAGACCCTGCTCATCTGTGTAGAGGACACAGGGCCAGGCATGGAAGCCGAAGTGGTGCGGAACATCTTCCAAAAAGGCTTCACGACCAAGAGCACGGGCAGAGGCACGGGGCTTTCTCTGGTCAATGATGTGGTGAATGCCTATGAGGGTGACATCCGTGTGGAATCGAAGCCCAGCGTGGGCACGACTTTTGTCCTCAATTTCCACCGCATCCACCGAAAGGGGACTTGAAATGTATCGGGTTGTGATTGTCGAAGATGAATACATGATTGCCATGCTGAACCGCAGTTTCACCGAACGGGACAAGCGTTTTTCGGTCGTGGGCGAATTTGCCGAGGGCAAAAAAGCCCTCAGCTATCTGTGCAACAATCCCGTGGATTTGCTGATTTTGGATGTGTATATGCCCCGCATGACGGGTTTGGAGCTTTTGTCCGCCTTACGTCAGGCGGGTTTGCATATACAGGTCATCATGGTGACTGCCGCCCACGAGCGGGAGACCTTGGCAGAGTGCATGCAACAGGGCGTAGTGGATTATCTCATTAAGCCCTTTTCCCCCGCACGGTTTCAACAGGCACTGGACACCTTTTGCCAAAAACAGGAAGCCTTGCAGGGTACGGGGCAGGTGAACCAAGCAGAGGTGGATAAACTACTCTACACACCCCCCGTGCGTCCCAGCGTACCCAAAGGCTTACAAGCGCGTACCTTGGAGCATATCCGCGCACATCTCTCTCAGGAGGAACAGACCTGCGAGACGCTGGCGGGCAAGGTGGGCTTGTCCGTAGTGACCGTCCGACGCTATTTGCAATTTCTCTTACAGCAAGAGGAAATCCAAAGCCGTATGAATTATGACACGGGCGGGCGACCCAGCATGGTCTATACACAGGAAAAGCAAACCAGCACCCCCTGCGGACAAACATAAACGGACAAAAAAAGGACATGGCAAGCCATGTCCCTACAAAATCATTCGGCGGGGCACTGTCTGCCCGCATGGTCTATGGTGTAGTCCCCGTGCAATATCAGCTCGGACACGGGCAAAAAAGCATAGCCTTGGGCAAGGAGTTGCTCTAAAATCATGGGCAGGGCTTCTGGAGTGTGTTTGGCGGCATTGTGAAAGAGCACAATCGAGCCTGGGGCTACTTTGTCCGTGACCCGTTTGGTGATTTCATCGGCGGGCAGTTCTTTCCAGTCCAAGCTGTCCACATCCCATTGAATGGGTTCCATGCCCATGGAACGCACGGTGTTGATGACTTGGTCGTTGTATTCCCCATAGGGTGGGCGGAATAGCGTGGGGTGTACTTTGGTAATTGCCTCAATTTTCTGGTTGCAGGTCTCAATTTCCGCCATCAGTTGTTCAGGGCTGAGTCCGTTGCAGTGGGGGTGCGTGGTGGAGTGGTTCATAATCTCGTGCCCCGCTTTGTGCAGTGCCTCCACCGATTCGGGGTATTTTTCCACCCACTCTGCCACCACAAAAAACGTCGCCCGCACTTGATACCTGCCCAGAATATCAATCAAATCCTGCGTGTCTTCGTTGCCCCAAGCGGCATCAAAAGACAGGGCACAGACGGGGTAATCTTGCTGCACACAATAAATGGGCAACTGTCTGCTGGTCGCCGATGCCCCCACAAAAATCGGATGATTGACCAAGAGCACCATCGCCACCGCCCCACACAGACACAAGAGCAGGGAAATCCACTTTCGTTTTACAATGATATACCGCAGTCCAACCGCCTCCTCCCAGCGTTCTCCTGAAGCATTTCTATGCCCCAGCAAGTACAAAAATCCCTCACCCCTTGTCCCAATTTGCATCATACGGTTGGCAAAAAAATCCCCTGTACGAAAGCGTACAGGGGATTTTCTCACATTTTCTTGCTTTTTTTTACTTTTTTACTTTTTTTCTCTTTTTTCTTGCCTTTACCCTTTTGCTCGGTCGCTTCTGCTAGCTCCCGCTCCCGCAGTTCGTTGTAATAGAGCTTGGCATAGAGGTGGGCATAGCCGACATAGTTTTGATACTCGGCCACGGCTTCGGCAATGTCAGGGTAGATGCGTTTCATGTGTTCGGAGACCTCCTCGCACATGCCAAAGAGGACGGAATAGCTCAAAATCTTTTTCCAGAAATTGTTTTGGGTCAGTTCATCGTCTTTCAGATTCCCAAAGGCATTGAGATACTCATAAAAGCCCACCAACTCCGCCAGTTGAAATTTCATGCCGGGGCTGAGCCATTGAACACGTCCGGGGATTGTCCAAGGGTCGTGTTTCTTTTTCTGTTTTCCCTTGGGGGTTTCGTCGTCTTCGCCTGTGGTGTCGTCTAGGTAGTCCCGCCCATCTTGCTGGATTTCGTCCAAATATTGGCGCACATTGCCATACTTGCTTTCCATGTAGGAGATGATTTGGTCTTTGTCCAATTTGCCGTCATTGATGGCAGCAATCTGCACAATGGTATAGAGGGCAT
This sequence comes from uncultured Ruminiclostridium sp., assembly GCA_964611025.1. Classification (GTDB taxonomy): domain Bacteria; phylum Bacillota; class Clostridia; order Oscillospirales; family Oscillospiraceae; genus Evtepia. The sequence goes on along the minus strand of CAZSWQ010000132.1, from coordinate 410 downwards.
TGTCAAAATTATCGCCTTTCTGGGGTGGACGGGCGAGGGCGAGGTTAAAATCATCAATGCGGGCGGTCATAAAGCCCTTTTGCTCGACGTCCTCCTTGAGTGCCCCCTCGTCCAGAAGACGCAAAATATCCACACAGAGGATATCAGAGTCATTGCAGAGCCCAAAAATTTTGCCGAGGGCATAGCTGACATGCCGTCGCCCATCGTTGGGCAATTCCTTGAAATATTCCTGCTTTTTCGCAAAGGCAACAAAGGCACGTTTGGCGCGCCACTCTTTCATAAAGAAGATATAGACAACGGCGACGAGGAGCAACAAGACCACAAGGGGCAAAATGGCATAGACCCACCAAGGGGTAATTTTCTCCCGCTCGTCTATGTGAAATTGCCCTTCAAAGGTGGCATTCTGCAAA
>CAZSWQ010000131.1:0-4549 GCA_964611025.1 uncultured Ruminiclostridium sp. | reverse complement strand
ACCTTCAAAACCCTCTGGGACAACTACTATATCCCCTACATCAACGGCTATTTCGGGGCATATGGCAACTACCGCTCGGACGATACCAAAACAGGAAAAATCATTGCCCTGACTTCGTCCACCACGGGCATGAGCTACATGCCAACGCAAGTCACCACCGAGGACAACAGCACCTATGACATTGAAGTCGTCTCCTCTGCACCCTTGCCCTTTGCCGACGCTGAAAACAATACCATGGTGCAACAAGGGGCGAGCTTCTGCCTCTTAAAAAGTGACGAGGCACGACAGGAAGGTGCGGTTGCCTTTTTGAAGTGGTTCACCGACACAGAACGCAACTTGGATTTCTCGGTGCAGTCGGGCTATTCCCCCGTCACAATCGAGGCAAACCAAATCGAAACCATCAAAGCACACTATGACAACAAGAGTGCAAAGGATACCATGGTACTCGATGCCCTCTGTATCAGCACCGAAGCCTTTTCCAAGGGCAATAGCTATGCCACAAAGCCCTTTGCGGGGAGCAAGGACATCCGCAGTGCGTTGGAAGACGCCATCAACAATGTCTGCACACGAGACAGAGAAGAGGTTTGTTCGTCTATCATGTCGGGTATGACCCGTGCCCAAGCCGTTGCCCCCTTTGTCACCGATGCCTATTTCGATGCTTGGTTTAGCCAGTTGCAGGAGACGGTATCGGCATTTTTGCAAGAATAAGATGGCACAGCCCCTAGGCAAGGTTGTTTCGTCATGGAGGAATGCTATGATACATCGCCTATTTTTGAAAGGAAAAAAACAGCGGTCTTTGTTTCAAACCATGCTCATCCCCCTGAGCTGTATCATGATATTGCAAAGTATCTTGTTCTATGTTGCCGTGACCTATGGGGGCATACAAGCTTCTCTCGACCAGAGCACAAAGGACATACTGGAACAACAGCTTTTTTACCAAACAGACCGCATGGAAACAGAACTGCACAACCGCTGGATTGATTTTGGATACACCACCGAACTGTTGCAAAGAGCCTATGCCAACTATGAAGAACAGTACGGCACAAAGCCCTTTTGCAAGGAAAACCCCAATTCCCCCACCCTGAGCAGTGATTTTTTAATAGACGCCACCCCCACCTTGCTCCAAACCCTGCGCAACAACAGCGTGAACGGTATCTTTTTGATTCTCAACGACCAACGAAACAATATCCCCTTGGGAGATGTGACAAAAGAGCAAAAAATGGGGGTCTCTTTGCGTGACTTAAACGTCAAGAGCAATGACAGCCAAAACAAAGATTTGCTCATCGGCAGAAGCCCAGTCGCCCTCTTGGCACAATTCCCCATCGCACTGGACTCTTGGTGGGAAGCACATTACAGCTTCGACCGCAATCACCCGCAGAACAACGGAGATTTCTATTACCAGCCCCTGCGTGCCGCTTGGGCAAACCCAGAGAGCAGTTCCAAAGACTTGGGCTATTTCCAGCAGGAACACAGCGTGTCAGATGCCTCGCAAGAAGTGGTCTCTTATTCCATTCCGCTCATCTCAGAGAACGGCTATCCCTATGCCGTCTTGGGCATTGAGCTGACCACCAAATATTTGAGCGAATTTCTGCCCAGCAATACCTTGGGCAATACAGGCAAAAGTTCCTTTGTCTTGGCGGTACACGACCGAAACACCGAAATCTTACACCCCATCTTGACCACAGGGGGTCTGTTCAAACACAATTTTTCCGTTGGGGAGCAGTTGGATTGTAGTGCCTATGAACAGGGGAGAGCCGACTTTTTTCTGACGGGACGCAGTGGAAATCGCCTCTACACCACCATGCAGGAAATCACCCTCTATGCCAACAACAGCCCCTTTGAAAGCAAAGAACTGGTCTTGCTCGCCATGCAGGACGAGACAGAACTCTTTCGACACAGCCATTTGATGCAGCGTTCTTTGATTATCACCGCCCTTGTCTCGCTGTTTGTGGGGATTTTTGGCATTTTATTTGCCAGTAAATTGGTGGTGCGTCCCGTGGTTGCCGTGGCAAATCGTGCAAAACGCATCGACCACGACCTCTCAAAAGAGATTGAACCCATTGGCATTGCGGAAATTGACCAGCTCATTCATGCCATCGAGCACCTGACCAAAAATGCAAACCGTGAAATTGCCCGCACAGAGTTTTTCTCCCGCATGAGCCACGATATGCGTACCCCCATGAATGCCATCATCAGCTTTTCCTCGCCCCTGCTTCTAGGCGATGCCGATGCCGAAACCAAAGATGACTACTTGGCAAAAATCAATGAATCAGCATCGTATCTTCTGGGCTTAATCAATGAAGTGCTGGACATGACCAAAATCGAAAACAACAAAATAGAATTGCTCTATCAGACCGTACCCTACGTCAAGCTTCTGGATTTGATTTTGCCCATGGCGGGCGAGCTGGCAGAGAAAAAAGGCATACGTCTGCATGTGGATATTGCGAAACACCCCACCCTCTGCGTGAAAGTGGACTTACAGCACCTACACCAGATTGTCATGAATTTGCTCTCAAATGCCGTCAAATTCACCCCTGCGCAGGGGAAAGTCCTCCTGAAATTGGGGCACCATCAGGACAAAAATGAGACCTTGTATCTGGACATTATGGTCAAAGATTCTGGCATAGGGATGAGCGAGGCATATTTGGAAAAGCTATTTTTGCCCTTTGAACAGGAGAAACAGGGCGAAGGTGGCACAGGTTTGGGCTTGACCATCTCCAAAAAATTGACCGAATTGATGGGCGGGACAATCCGCTGTCACAGCGTCAAGGGCATGGGCACAGAGTTTTTCATCTCCATTCCCGTGCAGGAATCTGACCCGCTCCCTGTGATGGAAAACGAGACCCCACTGGGACATGACAACCTAGCGTACATCGAAGCACACAAAGCGGTACTCGTCCAAAAACGCCTGCTGCTCTGCGAAGACCACCCCATCAATGCCAAAATCGCCGCCAAAATTCTGGGGCATTACGACCTCTTAATCGAGACCGCCGTCAACGGGAAAGTGGGTGTGGAAACCTTCGTCGCCAGCGACGCAGGCTACTATGACGGTATTTTGATGGATATTCGTATGCCTGTCATGGACGGTTTGGAGGCAACTCGTGAAATCCGCAAATCCAAGCACCCAGATGCCCGCACCATTCCCATTTTCGCCATGACTGCCAATGCCTTTGCCACAGACATTCAGCAGAGCCAAGAAGCGGGCATGAACGGACATTTGTCCAAACCCATTGAGCAAGAAAAGCTCATCAGTACCCTGATTGATACCTTCCTGCCCTCAGAAAATACAACGGATTAAAAAAGGAGTTTGTTTTTTGTTTACCCTATTGAAAGAAGAAAACCGTGCCCGCCGTGGCACACTGGAAACCGCCCACGGGACAGTACAGACCCCCGTCTTTATGAACGTCGGCACACAGGGTGCAATCAAAGGCGGGCTGGATGCCTTTGATTTGCAGACCATCGGCTGTCAAGTCGAGCTGTCCAATACCTATCACCTGCACCTGCGTCCCAGCGATGCCCTCATCAAAGAGCTGGGGGGCTTGCACAAATTCATGCGCTGGGATGCCCCCATGCTCACCGACAGCGGTGGCTTTCAAGTCTTTTCCCTCTCTGGTCTGCGGAAAATCACCGAAGCAGGGGTCACTTTTGCCTCTCACATTGACGGCAGACGCATTTTCATGGGTCCAGAGGAGAGCATGCAAATCCAAGCCAATTTGGGTGCAGACATTGCCATGGGTTTTGATGAATGCGTCGAGAACCCCGCCCCGCACGATTACGTCAAGCGTTCTTGTGAGCGTACCCTCCGCTGGATGGAACGCTGTAAAGTGGAGCACGAACGTCTGAAACACTTGCCCGATGCGGTGAACCCAAAGCAGATGCTTTTTGCCATCAACCAAGGCGGCACACATGCCGATTTGCGGGTTTGGCACATGAAAGAAACGGCAAAAATTGATTGTGACGGCTATGCCATTGGCGGGCTGGCGGTGGGCGAATCCACGGACATCATGTATGAAATGATAGATGTGGTCGAGCCACATATGCCCCGTGACAAGCCCCGTTATCTCATGGGTGTGGGGACACCCAGCAACATCATTGAGGCGGTCGCCCGTGGGGTTGATTTTTTCGATTGCGTTCTGCCTGCCCGCAATGCCCGCCACGGCAAGCTCTATACTTGGTCGGGGAGCTTGAACATCAAGAATGCCAAATATGCCCGAGACGACAGCCCCATCGACTCCGCTTGTGATTGCCCTGTTTGTCGCAATTTCAGCCGTGCCTACTTGCGTCATCTGTTCGCATCTGGTGAGATGCTGGGCATGCGTCTGGCGGTCATGCACAATTTGGCTTTTTACAATCAACTCATGGCACGCATCCGAGAAGCCTTGGACGCAGGACGTTTTGCAGAATTTCGGGCAGAATACAGCGAGAAACTTGCGGGCAAGCTGTGAAATTTTTGAAAAGGGCTTGTCAAAGCCCGTCGCAACCAGTATAATGGATAAGATATTATTTCGTGGGTTGCTTGTGAGAAGACAAGTCACCCCACCAGTCAACG
>CAZSWQ010000130.1:0-4561 GCA_964611025.1 uncultured Ruminiclostridium sp. | reverse complement strand
CTTTTTTCGAGAATTTAGAGAAATGAGTGTGTTCCATGCGAGAATTTACCATAGAAAAAAATGATGCAGGACAGCGTCTTGACCGCTGGCTTGCCAAAACTTTGCCCGTTCTGCCGACAGGACTTGCCCAGAAATACATCCGCATCAAGCGGGTGAAGCTGAACGGCAAGGGTGCAAAACGGGATACCCGTTTGCAACGGGGTGATGTCTTACAACTCTATATCAATGACGAGTTTTTTGACGCACCCACTCCAGAAAATGCCTTCCTCTCTGTCTTTCAGCCCCAGCTTGATATTGTCTATGAGGATGAAAATTTGCTTCTGGTCAACAAACGCACTGGGCTGGTGGTACACCCCGACGAGCAGGAACGCATCCACACCTTGATTACGCACATTCAGGCATATATGTACCAAAAGCGGGAGTGGAGTCCCTACACCGAGCATCAATTCGCCCCCGCCCTGTGCAACCGCATTGACCGCAACACGGGGGGCATTGTCATCGCCGCCAAAAACGCAGAGACCCTCCGCATTGTCAACGAGAAAATCCGTGACCGTGAAATTGAGAAATATTACCTCTGCATCGTCCACGGCACACCCAAACCACCCAAGGGACGTTTGGAAAATTTCCTATTGAAAGATGAGGAGAAAAAGCAGGTCAGCGTCCACAAGCACCCCGTCCCCAACGGCAAAACCGCCGTCACAGACTACCAGACGCTCGCCAGCAATGGCAAGCTCTCCCTCTTGGAGTGTCTGCTCCACACGGGACGCACCCACCAAATCCGTGCCCAACTCGCCCACGCAGGGCATCCCCTCTTGGGCGACGGCAAGTACGGCAGAGAAGCCCAGAACCGCCCCTATGGACGCTCTTACCAAGCCCTGCACTCCTACAAACTGACCTTCTCCTTTGCCAGCGATGCGGGCATCTTGTCCTACCTCGACGGCAAAACCTTCGCCGTCGACAGCGTCGATTTTGTCCAAGAGTATTTTCCCAATTATCGGCAGAAGTCGTAGGGTGGGACGATGCAAGCATCGTCCCACACCATTCACCGCAGGTAAGGGACATGGCTTGCCATGTCCCTTGCTTTTTTTGTATCATAAAGAAGACTGAATCTTTTGGATGAGTGCAGAAGTCAGCAACTGTTCTTGCGGTAAGCCAACAAATGTTTCCCACTCTGTTTTCAGAATCTTGGTGTGTTTTTTTTTTTCAACTTTTAAGAGCTGTAGTTCTTCTTGAACCCAAATCGAAGTATCAAATTGTTCAGAGTGTAGTAGGCACACGACATCGGCAGAGAGTAAGCGTTCTTTGACCTGTCTTTGAAATTTGTTTGTGATGGTGGATTCGTTCAGCTCAACACGGCAATTTTTCCTCACATAATCACTGGGTAAGGGGTTGTCCAAATAGTCGATGTAAGTTTCGTACTGAGGCAATCTGAAAAACTGTTCTTTGATGCATTCCAGAACGTGCGTATTCATATCTGTGCCATGCAGTGTATAACTGAAAAATAGTTTGATGCTCCTACACGGTGTTGCCATGTCACTACCTCACTACACAACAAGTATGATAAAACAGATTACTATCAAAATATGATATATTCGTTGGGATGGATTAAAGGCAGCGTTCCATATTGTTGGTTTACCAGAAAAAGGGCAAAGATTACAATCCATATCATGTCGCTGATATATCTTGTGTTCTTCCTCAATCATTTGGTATCTGAGTTTTTTCTGGTAATAGTACGTATAGCCATCCAACATCCAAAAGACCAGGGTTATGCTAAAAGATAAGCCACAATACAGCGAAATATTTTCAGAAGAAAAGTCAAAATTACCCAAGCCGAAGACAATGGTTCCAAGAGCTGTCAAGGTGACAACCCATAATTTTTTGATTTCAAAGCTTTGGTTGCTAAAATTGAGTGTGGATTTATGCAGTTGATCGATTTGTATTTTGGTCAGCGCATCTGCAATTTTTTTCTGCTTGTTAGTCAGTATATTCGGGTCTGACGGTGGGGTAGGTGGTTGCGCCATAATTTTCCTCCATTCTCAGTTATCTGTTCCTGGTGTGTGGGACGATGCAAGCATCGTCCCACACGATTTAGCACAGGAAATTTACAAAAAGCCGTTTTGTTTTGGGCTTTGGGCGAGGGGGGCGTACAAATCGGTACGGCGGTCACGGAACAAGTACAGCTCCCGCTCGTTGGGTGTGCCAATGATGTCCTTGTCTTCGCAGGGGCGCAAATCCAAATCGGCACAGAGGAGGGCTTCTTGTCCGTCGGCTTCGGCGAGGACGTTGCCGAAGAGGTCGACAATCTGCGAACGACCGATGAAATCAAAGCCCCGCTCGTGCCCGATGCGGTTAGAACTGACAAAGTGTACCCGATTTTCACAGGCACGGGCACGGGTTAAAAAGTCGGGGTGGCTCTCCCCGCCCAGAGGCAGGTTGGTGGGCTGTAATATCAGCCTTGCACCTTGGAGGGCGGCGATACGGGCGGTTTCTGGGAAGCGCAATTCATAGCAGACAATGAGACCGATTTTCCCGAAACGGGTCTCGAAGACCCCTGCGCCGACTTGCCCAGAGCGGACGAACTTATCCACACCCAGAAAGGGCAGGTGGCTCTTGTGATAGACAAAATACTGTCCGTCTGGCTCGAGGAAAAAAACGCTGTTGTAGCACTTGCCCTCGTATGCTTCCACCGCCCCAAAGACGATGGAGAGATGTTTTTCTTTGGAGAGGGCTTGCAGGTGCAAAAATGCGGGGTCGGTGCGCTGCATCGCACCACGAACTGTCTCCTCGAGGCTGGCGAAGCAGTAGCCCGTGAGGGCGGCTTCTGGGAAGACGATGAGGTCAGTACCAGCGGGGGCACGTTCGATGAGGGCTTCTATTTTGGCGAGGTTATAGGGGATATCAAAAATATGCGGGTCGAATTGGGCAGAGACGATGCGTAAGATATCTTGTGACATGGGGCAATCGCTCCTTTCACGGTTCGATGAAAACGGGCTTAGAGTTCTTGGCGACCTTCGAGCGCACGCATGAGGGTGGCATCGTCGGCATACTCCAAGTGACCGCCGACGGGAATGCCATAGGCAAGGCGGGTGACTCGCACACCAAAGGGCTTGAGCAGGCGGGCAATATACATGGCGGTTGCCTCACCTTCGGTGTCGGGGTTGGTCGCCATGATGACTTCTGCCACCTCGGTTTTTGCAACACGTTCCACCAGTGAAGTGATTTGCAAGTCGTCGGGGGCGATGCGGTTCATGGGGGAGATGACACCGTGCAGAACGTGATAGAGTCCTTGGTACTCACGGGAACGCTCCAAAGCAATGACGTCTTTGGGATTGGCGACAACGCAAATGGTGTGGGCATCTCGTTTGGGGCTCTTGCAGAGGGGACATAGCCCCTCGCCCTCGGTGAGATTCTGGCACTGGGGGCAAAAATGGATGCTGCGTTTTGCGTGGAGCATGGCATTTGCAAAGAGTTCCACTTCGCTTTCTGGCAGGGAGAGCATGAAAAATGCCAGACGCTGGGCGGATTTTTTGCCTATGCCAGGCAAGCGGGCGAACTGTTCGGTCATTTGTTCCAGAGCTGGGGGGAAATATTGCATGGATGCTCTCCTCAGTCGGCGGCATGACGCAGGGTGGCAATGGCTGTGGCGGGGTCGCTCTTGCCATAGACGGCAGAGCCAGCCACCAGCACATCTGCACCCGCTTCAATGACCAGCAGGGCGGTGCGGGCATCGACACCCCCATCGACTTCCAAGAAGCAGTCTGGGTTGTGTGCTTCGATATAGCGACGGATGGTGGCGATTTTTTCCAGTTGGTCTTCCATGAAGGACTGCCCACCGAAACCAGGCTCTACCGTCATGACCAGCACCAAATCAATGTCTTTTAGATAAGGAAGGACGGCTTCAGCTGCGGTGATGGGACGCAGGACAATGCCCTTTTTGACCTTTTTTTCGTCCATGATACGCAGGGCATCACGGATACCAGGGGGCATATCGGCTTCCAGATGGATGGAGATGAGGTCTGCGCCCGCATCGGCAAAGGCTTCGATATAACGAGCTGGCTTTTCAATCATGAGGTGTACATCTAAGAACATATCGGTCGCCTTATTGAGGGATTTGACCACAGGTACACCGATGCTGATATTGGAGACGAACATGCCATCCATGACGTCGACATGCAACCAATCCGCCGTGGCGACACGGTCAATGTCACGGGCGAGATTGGCAAAATCTGCGGACAGAATGGATGGGGCAATTTTAATTTCTCTCATAGGGAAGTTCCTCCTTTGATGGTCGCCCCTGCGTCACGCTCATGTCGCTTGTGGCATATACTGAGCCAAGCGGAAGGGGAGGGAAGCTAGCCCCTCTCCAAGAAGTTGAGGGACGGGGCTTGTGCCTCCTCACGGCAAATGCGCCTAGCCCAGCTGACCGCATCATATAGCCCGCTCGGCAAAGTGTTGGCTTTGTCGGGCGGTACGCAGAGGAGGTATGTCCCTTTTAGTGTAGCGTTTTTCACAAAGGCTGTCAACGAAAACACAAAAGAAGTCCAAATTCCATAGCCCAAAG
>CAZSWQ010000129.1:0-4637 GCA_964611025.1 uncultured Ruminiclostridium sp. | reverse complement strand
CTTTGTAATTTGCACTGCTCATCGTGCGGGGAGATAGAGCATGGGGTCAACGGGTTCGCCGTTGATGCGAATTTCAAAATGACAGTGCTTGCCTGTTGCACGACCTGTCGCACCCATGCCAGCAATATAATCGCCCTGCTTGACGACCTGTCCCACCGAAACGTCCATCGTGGAATTGTGGGCATAATAGGTCTCCATGCCGTTGCCGTGGTCAATGATAATCAAATTGCCAAAACTGCCTTTGTATTCCGCACAGGTGACTGTGCCCGCATCGGCAGCCAAAATGGGCGTACCGTAGGCATTGGAAATATCAATGCCATTGTGGAAAGAATTGAACAGCGTACGGTAGCCAAAGGGAGAACTGAAATTTCCTTCGGTTGGCCACTGGAACTGCCCCAAACCCACGGTGGCGGGACGCTCCATAGTGCCCTCTGCGACCACGGTTTCTGTGGCATCAATCATCACTTTCTGAGAGAGAATCTCCTCACGGTATGTTGTGCCGTTCAGGGCGTAAACCTTGCTCTCCACCCAAGCTCTGCCGTCGTGTCCCTGCACAATCACTTGGCTATCCCCTGCGTATAAGTCGGGGTCTTCGATGGTACGGATGGGGCTGGTCAATGCTTGCATATAGGCGGTTTCCTGCACGCTCTCCACCGACAGGCGGGGCAACATCTGCTCCACGGTGACAGCTTGTCCCATGTGCAGACTCATGCCCTCGACAAAATCAGGGTTCAAGGCATAAAATCTGGCTTCTTCCATGCCGAATTTTTCCAAGACCACCGCCAAGCTGTCGCCCATTTTGGTCGTGTATTCCATGACTTGGGGCACGGCTTCCTGCAAGCTCGCAAGGGCAAGGGCACTATCCGTCCAAGTTTGTTCTGCGGGAATGTAGTTGCGCTGAATATCGACTGCATTGACAAAGGTGGTGCTTGTGTTTTCTTCTTGGAGATAGGGTGTTTTCAGGGTATCCAAAACGCTGTCTAGGCTCTGCTTATCTGCAAATGCCCCAATCTGCTGGCCATCGACTGCCAAGAGAAAACTTTCCTTCACTTGGGGAATCGTCTCGTAAATCTGCTGTTCCAATTCCGAATAGGTCAAAAGTTCTTTCTTTGCACCAATGGTAAAGCCATAGTCAATCTCACCTGTGTAGGTAAAGTCTGTGCCCAGCACTTGGCTGAGGTTGCTCTCGACAGCTTGCACGCTTTCTTGCATCCAAGTACGTTCTTGCACCAGTCCAACGGCTTCCCCCTCAATGGTCACCTGATACGCAGGGGTATAAAACAAACTCCCAACGGCAAGCGTACCCAAAAGCAAACTTGCCCCCAAAAATGGCACTGCCGAGCGGAATTGCTGTTCCACACGGCGTTTTTCCTGTACGGCGGTACGATGCAGGGAAAAGCGAAGTGGGCGGTTTTTGTATGCCGTTTTCAGGCGAACAGTCTCTAGCATGCGACAATCTCCCTTCAAAATATCAAACTCAAATACGTCTATTGTGCGGTCTTTCTTGCAAGACGAGTGCCGTCTTATCCAGTCTTTTTCACAGCTGTAACAGAATCACGCATAGTAATTACAAATTAGTAACATTAGTATCATAACCGATACAAGTCCATCCGTCAAGAGTTTTTTTACAACACTGGCTGTTTTTTCCTTTCCATATTGGGACAAAAAGAACCGATAAGGGGGTAAAATGCCGTATTTTTTCGTGGCTTTGTGCCCTTTCCCCTTGTCTGTCCATGGGTCTGTATGATAGAATATAGTATTCACCCCACCCGCCATTTCAACTATACCCGTAACAAAATCGGCATCCTTGCCCGTTCCTGTTACGCTTCGGAGGAATATACTGCATGTACGAACAATCTAAATTACGCAACTTCTCCATCATTGCCCACATCGACCACGGCAAAAGCACCCTCGCTGACCGCCTCTTGGAAACCTGCAATGCTGTCACCGCCCGTGAGATGGAAAACCAACTGCTTGACAACATGGACTTGGAGAGAGAACGTGGCATCACCATCAAAGCCCGTGCCGTCAACATCGAATACAAAGCCCTCGACGGCGAAACCTACATCCTCAACCTGATTGACACCCCAGGTCACGTCGATTTCAACTATGAAGTCTCCCGTAGCCTCGCCGCCTGTGAAGGTGCAATCCTAGTCGTCGATGCCTCCCAAGGTGTGGAAGCCCAGACCCTTGCCAACACCTATTTGGCACTGGAACACAACTTAGAAATCCGCCCCGTTGTGAACAAAATCGACCTGCCCGCCGCTGACCCCAAACGGGTCAAGAACGAGGTCGAAAATATCATTGGGCTGGAAGCCCAAGATGCCCCCGAAATTTCCGCAAAAAATGGCATCAACATCCGTGACGTTTTGGAAGATGTCGTCCAGCACATTCCCGCCCCCAAGGGCGACCCCAATGCCCCCTTTAAGGCACTGATTTTTGACAGCCAGTACGATGCTTATCAGGGTGTTGTCGTCTACTTCCGTGTTATGGAAGGCTCGATTACCAAGGACATGGAAATCCGCATGATGGCAAGCGGGGCAGAATACAAAGTGGTCGAGATTGGTCATTTGCTCCCCAAGGGCTGCCGCCCCTGTGAGCGTCTCTCCGCTGGTGAAGTCGGTTATTTGACCGCCTCCATCAAGAACGTCGCAGATACACAGGTGGGCGACACCATCACCAGCAAGCAGACACCCGCCACCGAAGCCCTGCCTGGCTACCGCCCCGCCCGCTCCATGGTCTATTGTGGCATCTACACCGAGGACGGCTCGAAATACCCCGACCTGCGAGACGCACTGGAAAAATTGCAACTCAACGACGCTTCTCTGTCCTTTGAGCCTGAATCTTCTGCCGCTTTGGGTTTTGGCTTTCGCTGTGGCTTCTTGGGCATGCTCCACATGGAAATCATCCAAGAACGCTTGGAGCGTGAATTTGACCTCGATTTGATTACCACCCTGCCCTCTGTTATTTACCGTGTGCTCAAAGAAGATGGTTCGGAAGTTGTGGTGGACAACCCACACAATTACCCCGACCCTGGCATCATTGCAGAGAGCTATGAACCCTTTGTAAAAGTCTCCATCATTGCACCCCCCGAATTTGTCGGCAACATCATGCCCATGTGCCAAGACCGCCGTGCAGAATTTCGTGATATGCAATATTTGGATGCAAATCTGGTGGAAATGCACTATGAAATGCCCCTGAATGAAATCATTTACGATTTCTTCGATGCCCTCAAAGCCAACACCAAGGGCTATGCCTCTCTGGACTATGAGCTATCCGACTACCGCCCCAGCGACTTGGTCAAAGTCGATATGCTCTTAAATGGCGACAAAGTCGATGCCCTGTCCTTCATCGCCCACCGCACCAAGTCCTATGCCCGTGCCCGTCGCATCTGTGAAAAGCTCAAGGACAATATTCCCCGCCAGCTCTTTGAAGTGCCCATTCAGGCGGCGATTGGTGGGAAAGTCATCGCCCGTGAGACCGTCCGTGCCATGCGTAAAGACGTTCTGGCGAAGTGCTACGGCGGTGATATCACCCGTAAAAAGAAGCTCTTGGAAAAGCAAAAGGAAGGCAAAAAGAAAATGCGTTCTCTGGGTACGGTACAACTGCCCACCGAGGCCTTTATGGCGGTGCTCAAGCTGGATGAATAAGACAACATGTGCCCTCTTATATGAGCGGGTTATGGCGGGGGAGCGTCTGGGCAAAGCTGAGGCACGCTCCCTGTGCAACGCTCCGCTCGATGCCCTCAGCGAACGGGCAAATGCCTTGCGTCGTCATTTCTGTGGCGAGGGCTTTTCCCTCTGTAGCATCTGCAATGCCAAAAGCGGGCGGTGCAGTGAGGATTGTAAATTTTGTGCCCAGTCGTCTTTTTATGAAACACCCTGTGTGACGCATCCGCTTTTGTCGGAAGATGACATTTTGGAAGCCTGTCTCAGTCACAGAGACCAAGGCATATTACGCTTCTCTCTGGTCACTTCGGGCAGAAGTCTGCCCCAAGCGGATTTGGACAAAATTTGTGCCATTCTGCCCCGCCTGAGTGCCGAGAGTAGCTTGACCCTCTGTGGCTCATTTGGATTGCTCTCTGAAGCCCAATGCCGTCAACTGAAAGAAGCGGGGCTTGACCGCATCCACAACAATCTGGAAAGCTCTCCCCGTTTTTTCTCATCAGTCTGCACAACGCACAGCACAGCGGACAAAATCCAGACCATACGAAATGCCCAAAGTGCAGGTCTTTCTGTGTGCAGTGGGGGGCTTTTGGGTCTGGGCGAAACTTGGGAAGACCGCATTGATTTGGCACTTGCCCTGCAAGACTTGGACATTCGCTCTGTGCCACTGAATCTCCTCAATCCCATCTCTGGCACACCCTATGCAAACCGTACACTACTCTGCAATGAAGACCTCTGTCGCACGGTTGCCCTCTTTCGCTTTCTGCTCCCAAAAGCCGTCATTCGGCTGGCGGGTGGGCGCAATCTCCTCCCAGACCAAGGCGAGCGGGCATTTTGTTCTGGAGCAAACGGGGCAATTTCAGGCGATTTCCTGACCACGGCAGGCAATCGAAGCAGCCAAGACAAGTGCCTTGTAGAAAAATTGGGGTTTTCTCTTTTGGATTCCTGAGACAAAAGACAAAGAGGGGCGAC
>CAZSWQ010000128.1:0-4748 GCA_964611025.1 uncultured Ruminiclostridium sp. | reverse complement strand
GTTCGTTTTAGGCTTCGTACACTGCCTTCGATGCCAAATAACTCATATAGCAATCCAATTTTGCCACCACTTCAAAGGGTGAGTGCATCGCCAAAGTCGGCACACCCGCATCCAGCGTGTCAATGTTGCGGTTCGCCATGTAGGCGGCGACTGTACCGCCCCCGCCTTGGTCGGTCTTGCCCAGCTCGGCGGTCTGCCAGAGGATGTTTTTCTCCCCCAAAAGCTTCCGTAAAAAGCCCACGACTTCTGCCGAAGCATCCGAAGCCCCAGATTTGCCCCGTGCACCCGTATACTTCGCAATACAAACCCCGTAATTCAAAAAGGCGCTGTTGTTCTTTTCGTACACTTCAGGGAAATTGGGGTCATAGGCGGCGGTGACGTCTGCGGAAAGACAAAATGCCTTTTCATAGCAGGCTTTCAAGCGGGTATTCTGGCTGTCGCACAAATCGCTCATGAAGACATCAAAAGCGGCGGACTGCATGCCTGTCACGCCCGTTGAGCCGATTTCTTCCTTATCCGCCAACATGCAAACCGCCGTATGCTGGCAGGTTTCCGTATCCAACAAGGCTTGCAAGGACGCATAGGCACAGACACGGTCATCTTGCCCATATGCCCCCAACATCGAGCGGTCAAGCCCAATGTCTCTCGCCTTGCCCGCAGGCACAAACATCAATTCCGCAGAGAGAAAATCCGCTTCCGTGATGCCGTAACGCTGGAACAAATCCCACAGCACGGCATACTTCACCTTATCGCTCTTATCGTCCAAGCAGAGGGGACGACTGCCCACCAGAGCGTTGAGCTGTTCGGCGGTGATGGCTTCCCCCAAGGGCTTTTTGCTCTGGTCGGCGGCGAGGTGCGGAAGCAAATCCGTCACGGTGAAAACGGGGTCGCTCTCTTTATCGCCCAAGGCGATTTCCACCTGACTGCCGTCCTGCAAGACCACCAAGCCATGCAGTTCCAAGGGGATGGTCGTCCACTGGTACTTGCGTATGCCCCCGTAGTAATGCGTTTTCAAATATGCCAGCTCTTTGTCTTCATAGAGGGGCACTTGCTTCAAATCCAAGCGGGGGGAGTCGATGTGGGCGGCACAAATATGCGCCCCCTCGGAAAGAGGCTTCTCCCCGATGATGGCGAGCATAATGCCCTTGCCACGGTTCACCCGATAGACTTTATCGCCTGCATGCAGGGCTTCGCCCCGCTGCAAGGGACGGAAACCCTTGGTTTCTGCCAGTGCCACGGCGGTCTTGACGCAAGCCCGCTCGGTTTTGCCCGCATCCAAAAACTGCTTATAGCCCTCACAATAGGCTTGCATGGCACTTTCTACGCTGACGTCCAAGCCCTCATAGCCGTTCTTTTTCTGCAAAAATAATTGCTCTCTGGCAACTGTATTCTGTTCTTCCATGACATGACCTCCGTTTCAAAATTGCTCAATTCCCTGTGGGTATTTATCTGGGACAAATATGGAATTTGTCCCTACACGTGGGTGTTTTATTTTGTGATGCGTTGGAACAGGGCAAGGGCTTTTTGTGCAAAACTCTCTGCACTGTCCTCTGCACCGTTTTCCAAGAGATAGGTGCAGTGCTGGGCAAAATAGGTATTGTCCTTTTGGGCAGAGACACGCAAGCGGGCATATTCCTCCGAAATGCCCTCCCGTTGCATGATGCGACCGATACGCACCTCTGGCGGGGCGACAATGGCGACCGTGGCATCGCACAAGTCCCCCAGACCACTTTCCAAAAGCCCAATGGCATCAATGGCACAGATGGGCTTGCCCTGCTGGCGGGCTTCGTCTATTGCTTTGTGCATCGCTTCATGGATATAGCGATGCGTGATGGCATCCAAATCCGCCAAGGCTTCTGGATTGCCGAAGACCAGTTTGCCCAGCTTCTTGCGTTCCAATCCGTCCACACCGTAGACCTGCCCAAAACGGGCTTCCAAGTCTCGGCGCAAATCCAAATTATGTACGGTCAAATCGTGATAAATGGCATCGGCATCTAAAATACAGGCATCCAATTGCAAGAGGGCAGTGAGGGCAGTGGTTTTTCCTGCCCCCGTGCCCCCTGTGATACCCAAAATTTTCATACAAATTCCTCCCAAACGGCACGGAGTGCCTTTTCAGAAATGCCCCCCTGTCGCAAAATACGAGGGGTCTGTCCCGTCAAGTCCACGATGGTGGATTCTATGGACAGGCGACAAACACCCCCATCCAAAACGGCGGGGATACGCCCGCCCAAGCCCTTTAAGACGCTTTGGGCATCTTTGGGGCTGGCTGCCCCTGAGACATTCGCAGAGGGGGCGGCGAGCGGTCTGCCCAGAGACCGAATCAGTGCCAGTGTCAAGGGGTGGTCGGGACAACGCACCCCCAGCGTCTTGCCCCCTGCGTTGACGTTCTGGGCAACTGTGCCACGGCTGGGGAGCACCAAGGTCAATGCCCCAGGGAAAAACCGCTCTGCCAAGCGATACGCTAGGGGCGGAATCTCACAGCAAACTTGCTCCACCATCTGCATATCAGAGACCAGAACGCTGAGGGGTTTTTGCTCGGGTCTGCCCTTTGCCTCATAAATCCGCTCGACTGCACGGTCGTTGTAGCTGTCCCCTGCCAGACCGTACACGGTCTCTGTGGGTACACCCACACAGCAGCCTTGTGCCAAGAGTGCGGTTGCCTGAGACAAGTTCTCGGGACTAAGAAGCTGTGTTCTCATGCCTCTGCCTCCCCGTTGCGCAGTCGTTCCGCTTGTTCAGCGACCTTCAGTGCCTCCAAGACCTCCTGCAAATCGCCATTCATCACCCCATCCAATTTGTACAGCGTCAAGCCGATTCTATGGTCGGTCAGGCGACCTTGGGGGAAATTGTAGGTGCGGATGCGTTCATTGCGCATGCCCGTACCCACTTGACTGCGACGTTCGCCCGCCACAGCGTTCTGCTGTTCCTCCACCTTCTGCTCATACAGACGAGAGCGCAGGATTTGCAGGGCACGGTCACGGTTTTTGTGCTGGGAGCGTTGGTCTTGACATTCCACGACCGTACCCGTGGGCAGGTGCGTGATGCGAATGGCGGATTCTGTTTTGTTGATGTGCTGACCGCCCGCACCAGAGGCACGAAAGGTATCAATTTTTAAGTCGTTCATCTCCAGTGCAAAGTCCACTTCGTCCACTTCGGGCAAGACCGCCACCGTGACGGTGGAGGTGTGGATGCGTCCACCAGATTCCGTCTCTGGCACACGCTGGACACGGTGGACACCGCTTTCATATTTCAGCGTACCGTAGACACCGTCGCCCTCCAGCACCACCGAAATTTCTTTCACCCCGCCGAGTTCCGTCTCGTTGATGTTGGCAATCTCGCTTTTCCAGCCCTGTTTTTCCCCGTACATGCTGTACATGCGGTAGAGCTTCTGGGCAAAGAGGGCGGCTTCCTCGCCCCCGACCCCCGCACGAATTTCCAAAATGATGTTCTTGCCATCGTTGGGGTCTTTGGGCAAGAGCAGGCATTTCAAGTGCTCGTGCAGGCGGGCTTGTTCTGCTTTGGCAAAGGCATATTCCTCCTTTGCCATCTCCCGCAGTTCGGGGTCAGAGAGCAAAGCCTCGGCACTTTTCACATCGGCTTCCGCTTTTTGGTAGAGGCGATAGGCATCGACCAAGGGCTGTAATTCCTTTTGCTCACGGTTGAGCTTGGTCACAAGCGAAGCGTCGGCATAGGTCTCAGGGGCAGAGAGTCGGCTCTCAATTTCCTCAAAGCGAAAGAGGAGGTCTTGCAAGCTCTCTCGCATCTTACTTGCCTTCGGCAGCCTTTTCTGCCTCTGCCTTTTCCTCAGCGTCTCGCCGTTCATAGTCCGCCACCAAGGCATCCCACTGGGTCATCATCTGGGAAAATTCAAACATCATATTGGCATTGGCATCGGGAATGTCCTTGTCGTCTTCGTCCATCTTGCCTTCACGGAAGCCTTGCAGTTCCGCCATGAGCTTCTTTTTTGCTTCGGGGTCGGTGGGGTCAAAGGGTTCTGCACCTTCTTCTTCGGGCAGGGTTTCCAAAAGCTCCAGTGCTTCCTTCACTTTTTCATCATACATACCTGTGGGCATCATAGCCATGGTTATGTCCTCCTTGTTGTATATTGATTGTTGCTTGTGTTGGCTGATTGTTTGCCTCAGAACAAATCAAAGGCGAGGGCTTGCAGGAGTTCATCGTCTGCGACGAACTGTTCCCCCAGTGCCGACAGACGTTCTGGTGCGTTGGGCTGGTCGGGCAGGTCATCGGGGGCGAAGTGACGCAACAGCTCCATGTCGAGCATGTCAGCATCCGCCAGCTGGTCAAAATCAAAGTCAAAATTGGGTTGTTTCACGGTGGCTCACCTCCTTTTCTCACTCTCCCAGACGCATGCTCAGGTCTTCCCATTGCAGAAGCAGGGTTTCGTATTCCTCATTGAGGGCGGTTTCCCGACGCATGATGTCCTCTAGGGCGGTATAGTCTGTGCCGTTTTCCTCTTTTTCCGCAGAGAGTTCTTCCAATTGGGTTTCCAGTTTGGCGATTTTCTTCTCCACGCTGTTCAGGTCTTTTTGCAGTTGCTTTGTGCCCCCTGCGACTTTGGGGGCTTTGGCTTTGGGGGCTTCTTTTTCCCGCTGGGGGGCGGTGGGGATGGTCTTCATGCGTTCCAGCATGGCGAGGTATGCCTCATAGTCCCCCTTGAAATCCTGCACTTTGCCGTCTTCCAGCTTCCAGATGCGGTTGGCAAAACGCTCAATGAAATAGCGGTC
>CAZSWQ010000127.1:0-4796 GCA_964611025.1 uncultured Ruminiclostridium sp. | reverse complement strand
CTTATGTGATGAGCGATATCCACGGCAACTACGAAGCATACTGCAAAGCCCTGCAAGCGATAAACTTGCAGGAGCACGATACCCTCTATATACTCGGTGATGTGGTGGACAGAGGCACAGGCTCTTGTAAAATCCTGTTGGATATGATGTATCGTGCGAATGTCATCCCTCTGCTGGGCAACCATGAATATATGGCAATGCGCATCCTGCCCAAGCTGATGGAAGAAATCAGGAAAGACACGCTGGAGGGCTTTGACCAAGATTTTATGACGGGCATGTTGCACTGGTTCGCAAACGGGGGCAATCATACCTTAGAGGAATTTAAGGCATGTTCTTTGGAGGACAGAGAGGACATCTTGCTGTATTTGGAAGAATTTCGTTTGTATGAGGCATTGTGCGTTCAAGGGCAAGCATATGTCTTGGTACATGCGGGGCTGGACAATTTTCAGGTGGATAAAGCCCTCGGGGACTATGGACTTCATGAGCTGATATGGGCAAATACGGATTATGGCAAGGTATATTTTCCAGATAAAATTTTAGTGACAGGACACCGTCCCGTGCAATCCATCCCAGAGCACAGTGGCACGGGCATTTATGAAAAGTACAATCATCTCGCCATAGATTGCGGGTGTAGCATGGGTGGCTCTTTGGCGGTCTTGTGTCTGGAGAGCCAAGAGACCCTGTATATTTGAGCAGAGAGACCGCCCGTGCTTTGCTGAAAACGCTGGGCTGGCTTCGGCAGGTTTTGCTTGCAGTTCTGGCAAAAACAAGGTATGATATGAGGGCAAAATGGGGCAAGGTTTGCTTGCCCGACTTGAGACATCACGGATATA
The DNA here is from genome assembly GCA_964611025.1 of uncultured Ruminiclostridium sp. Lineage (GTDB taxonomy): Bacteria > Bacillota > Clostridia > Oscillospirales > Oscillospiraceae > Evtepia. The sequence continues at coordinate 3,963 of CAZSWQ010000127.1, read as the reverse complement.
GAGAGGAACGAGAACAGATGGCATTATCACTCAGCCAGCGGGTATTGACCCTAGGCGAAGAAGCACAGGCAGCTTTGGCAAGACAGTTTGCACACATTGACACCGTGGCACAGCAGAATACATGGAAGGTTTTGGAGGCATTTCAGAAGCACCGTGTCGCCGAGCAGTATTTCGCAGGCACAACGGGTTATGGCTATAACGATGAGGGCAGAGACAAGCTCGATGATATTTATGCTGAGATTTTCAAGACACAAGATGCGCTGGTGCGTCTGGGTTTTGTCAATGGTACACATGCCATTGGGACGGCATTGTTTGGGGTCTTGCGTCCTGGGGATGTGATGCTCTCTGCCATTGGTGCACCCTATGATACGCTCTTGGGGGTCATTGGCATGACGGGCAAACAGGGCTACGGCTCGCTGATGGAATACGGGGTGGAGTACCGCCAAGTGGATTTGACCCCTGAGGACAAGCCCGATGTGGATGGGATTGTGAAAGCGGTGCAGGATAGCCGTATCCGTGCGGTTTTGATTCAGCGTTCCAGAGGCTATGCCACCCGTGCGTCCTTGTCCGTGGCGGAAATTGCGGATATCATCGCCCGCATCCGTGCAGTGAATGACACGGTTTATATTTTGGTGGACAACTGTTATGGGGAATTTGTGGATGTGATTGAGCCGACGGAAGTTGGGGCGGATATGGTCATGGGTTCGCTGATTAAGAACCCAGGGGGCGGGCTTGCACCTGCTGGGGGCTATCTGGCGGGGCAACATAAGCTCATTGAACAGTGTGCCATGCGTCTGACCATTCCTGGCATTGGGCGTAAGTGCGGGGCAACTTTGGGGCACAATCGGGAATTGTATCAGGGGCTGTTCATGGCACCGCACACGACCGCACAAGCCCTGAAAACAGCGACCTTTGCGGCAAAAATGGTGGAGCTTTTGGGCTATGAGACCGACCCCCGCTCGGATGCACAGCGTCACGACATTGTGCAGATGATACATTTGCAGTCGCCTGAGCGGGTGGAGCAATTCTGCCGTGGGATTCAGAAGGGTGCGCCCGTGGATTCGTTTGTCACACCCATTCCCTGGGAAATGCCTGGGTACGATTCGCCCGTTGTGATGGCGGCGGGGGCATTCATCCAAGGGGCATCCATTGAGCTGACCGCCGACGCACCCATCCGCCCGCCCTACACGGTTTACATGCAGGGTGGCTTGACCTATGAATCGGGCAAGCTGGGGATTTTGCTGGCGGTGGAAGAACTGCTGCGCAAATAAGGGCATTGTCCCGTCAAAACGTCACAGCAAAGCCAAACGTAGAGGCGGAGGTCTGCGGGGCACACTGCGTGTGCCCCGCAGGGGGTCAGCGAAGCTGACCCCCTTGCCCCCCTTTGGGGGGCAAGCCTCCGCCCAGCACCACACAAAAGGGGGAAGCATCATGCCAAGTGAAGCCCGTATGCGTACACTGGAAGCCCAAATCGAACACCACAACCGCCTCTATTACGAGGAAGACCGCAACGAAATTTCCGACAGCCAGTACGACGCACTCACCCGTGAACTGCGTCAGCTGGAAGCTGAATACCCAGAGCTTGCGAGCGAAAACTCCCCCACAAAACGGGTCGGGGGCGAAGCCCTGCGCAGCGTTGGTGTCCTCGTTGCCCATAAGATTCCCATGCTCTCCATGCAGGATGTCTTTGACCGTGAAGCCGTCTTAGACTTCGTGCGTTCCTCCCAAGAAACATTGGGTGCAGACACCGATTTTCTCGTGGAAAGCAAAATTGACGGTCTTTCCCTCAGCCTGCGTTACGAAAATGGACGGCTCACCACCGCCCTGACCCGTGGGGACGGTGTCCATTTTGGCGAGGATGTCACCCTCAATGCCAAGGCAATTTCCGACATTCCCCACAAGCTCAAGGGAAAAGCCCCCGCCTATTTGGAACTGCGGGGCGAGGTCTATATGCGTCATGAGGCATTTTTTGCCGTCAATGCCCAGCAGGAACTTTTGGAGAAAAAGCCCTTCGCCAATCCCAGAAACTGTGCCGCAGGAACACTCCGCCAAAAAAACAGCAAAATCACCAAGGAGAGACAACTCTCCTTTTTCTGCTTCAATCTCCAAGACATACAGGGCACACCCGCCCCCGCAACACATGCCGAGGTCTATGATTATTTGCAAAAGCTGGGTTGTACCGTCATTGCCCAGCACCGCATTTGCCAAACACCAGATGAGGTATGGGAGGCCATTTGTGAAATTGACGCTCTGCGGGGAGAATTCGGCTACGAAATTGACGGGGCAGTGGTCAAGGTCAACCATCTGGAAAAACGCAAATTACTCAAAGACACCAGCAAACACGCAGGCTATCAAATCGCCTACAAATACCCCCCAGAACGCAAGGAAAGTCGGGTCTTAGACATTGCCCTGAGCGTAGGACGCACGGGCAAAATCACCCCAACTGCCGTCCTCGAACCCATCTATCTCTCAGGCACGACCGTTTCCCGTGCCATTTTGCACAACCAAGATTTTCTCGACAAGCACCACATCGGCATAGGCTCTACCCTCCTCATCGAAAAATCAGGCGAAATTATCCCAAAATGCATCGGGGAAGTGGAATGCCTTCGCCCTGCCAATTTGGAAGTATTTCAAATTCCCGCCGTCTGTCCCGTCTGTGGCAGTGAGGCGAAGCGGGAAGAAGATGGTGCGGATATGCGTTGCCAAAACCCCACCTGTCCCGCCCAAATCGAACGCTGGATACGCTATTTTGTGGGGCGAGATGCCATGGACATGAAGGGCTTCGGAGAGGTCTATATCCGTGATTTGATTGCACATGGCTACCTGCACGATGTGGCGGATTTGTTCCTGCTCTGGCAACACCGTGACGACCTCATCGAGTCGGGACTCATCGGCAAAGAACTCAACACCGACAAGCTCCTCGCTGTCATTGAACAGGCCAAAACCCAACCCGTTTTCCGTCTGCTCACAGGGCTTGGCATTCCCAACATCGGCAAAACCACCGCCAAGCAACTCATGGCACAGTTCGGCTCGCTCGATGCCCTCTCCCACGCTTCCCTAGAAGACCTCCAAGCTGTGCGGGACATCGGGCTGATTTCCGCCCAGTGCTTGCTGAACTACTTCCAAACGGACGCTTGGCAACATCTCTTTGCCAAATTCCAGTCGGTCGGTTTGACCCTCGCACAGGAAATCACTCAAACACAAACGGGTATTTTTTCAGGAAAAACCTTTGTCCTCACGGGGACGCTCTCTGGGGTCAGCCGTGAAACGGCAGTCGCCCTCATCGAAGCCCACGGGGGCAAGGTAAAAAGCACGGTCTCCAAGAAAACCGATTATGTTCTGGCGGGGGAAGAAGCAGGCAGCAAGCTCCAAAAAGCAAAGGATTTGGCTGTGCCCATCCTCGATTGGGATAGCCTGCAAGAAAAAATTTCCACCCCGTAGGGACATGGCTTGCCTTGTCCCTGATGCTCTGGGACGATGTGGGCATTGCCCCCTACAGCACAAAAAATGACACGATTTTTCGCCTCCTTTCCACATTGACTTTGTGAAATGTGTATGATACCATGTAGAATGTAGTAGATTGTGGTTGATATCTTGGATATGGAAAGGGGATAAGAATATGTTGCGTTTACTGCTTCGTATTGCAGCAACTTGTATTTTAGGTGCGGATTTGGATTTCGATTTGGATTTCGGCAATAGCCTGTCGGATGCTACAATGACAGATGCTCTAGGGAGCAATATGAGCGATGCCATGTCCTCTGGTACTACGGACAATATGCTTTCTTTTCAGGGAAATCCACATGAGGCTTGGGCAACACAACATGGCATTGATGCCGATACCCATGAGGCTTGGGCAAAAACGCATGAGATGAATGGTGAAATGGATTTATACGAAAAAGAAATGACCGAAGCGAACCGTTTGCGTGATTTACAATTGGAAGAACTCAAAAAAGCAAGCGAATG
>CAZSWQ010000126.1:0-5062 GCA_964611025.1 uncultured Ruminiclostridium sp. | reverse complement strand
GCTATGGTTGCGAGCTATTCAAAAAACGCATGGAATGTGCCCTCTGGCGCAAGGTCATGCAAAATCAATTGTAAGCAAAAAAGAAAACCCGCCCCGTCGTCAGACGGGGCGGGTTTTTCATTGTTTCACGTGAAACAATGAAAAATCAAAAAATGAAAAGAGAAGAATGAAAAATAGAATCCCCCTGTCATCTGCGGATGACATCCCCTTTTGGCAAGGGGGATAGGTTAAAACCATGCCGTTTGGTTGTGGGGTGGGATGGGGCACACGGGCGGATAATATCCGCCCCTACGGTGTGTGTGTGTGTGTGGGAATACCATTCAAAATAAAAAAGGAATGATTATGCATTGTGCATTAGACTTCCGAGAGGGTGAAGGTGAAGGTGGTTTTGCCGTCTTCGCTGGTGACGCTGATGTCTTCATTGTAGGTATTCAAGATGGTTTTCACGATATACAAGCCCAGACCCACCCCGTCCTTTTCGGTACGAGAACGGTCGGCTTTATGGAAGCGTTCAAAGATGCGGTTCAGCTGTTCCGGCGGAATCGTTTCGCCCTCGTTCCCGATGGAGACATAGACTTTGCCCGCCTGAGAACGCAAAGACAGATGCAGTGTCCCGCCCTCTTTGGAAAATTTGATGGCATTATCCATCAGGTTATAGCAGACCTGTGTGATGGCATCTGGCTCGCCCCAGACCATTGCCCCCTGTTCCGGCAAGTCCAATATGACTTCCAGCTCCTTTGCCATGCCTTTGGCTTCCAGACTGACCAGAACACGCAAAAGCAATTCCGCCACGTCAAACTGCACCTGTGCCGAGACACGCTCCTGTGATTGCAAGCGGGACAGCTCCAGCATGCGACGGGTCAGGCGAGACAGACGTCGGGTTTCTGACGAGATGATTTCCAAGGATTCCCGCTGGCGTGATGGCGGTATGGTGCCGTCCAATATGCCCTCCGCAAAGCCCGCTATGGTCGTCATGGGTGTTTTCAATTCGTGTGAGACATTCGCTACAAAATCACTCCGCTTTGCCTCCGCTTCTGCCAGTGCTTCCGCCATGGCATTGAAGGCTTTTGCCAAGGAGCCGACCTCATCGTTCCGTTTGTGATAATCCGTGATGCGGGCATCCAAATCCCCACGGGCAAAGCGATAGACAGTGGCGGACATGGCATGCAGGGGCTGGACGATATGCTGGACGGTGACTGCAGAGAGCAACATCGCCAGCAACAAGACCACAACTGCCGTTACCAGAAAAATATGCAGGGCGGACACCAGAAAATCTTTGACATAGGTGGCATCTGCTGCCACGAAAACCAGACCAATGGGCACATCCGAGCGGACTATGCCCTCGGGGGTTAAGGTCAGGTGATGACTGACCAAGGGCAAGCCTGTCACATAACTGCTATTGGGCAGAAGTCCGTTTAAGGTGGTAAGCCCCTTAAATTCGGCACGGTTCATGGCATTTTTCACCGCCCACAAGGGGGCATATGCCCCGCGCATACGTCCGTGTGCCCAATCTGACCAAGAAGCGTGTATGACTTGCCCATCCGTATTACACAACAAGATACTCGTATTGGAAATGAGGGCGACGGAATTGAGATACTGCGCAAAATCTTCTGACATGATTGCCGATTCGTTTTGCAAATTGAAGACCATATAATCCGAAATATACGAGACGTTCTTCGAGATGGACTCTTTCAGTTCTTGCAGGTGATATTGATAGTAAAGCGTGAAAAAGCCCGTGCCCAGCAGTGCCAGACAGATGGCCAAGAGGCTCATGGTGGATAAAAGTTGTCTACGGTACATGTGTTTTGCCTCAGCTGCGTAATTCAAACTTGTAGCCCACACCCCAGACCGTTTTCAGCGACCAATGCTCACTCACACCCTCTAATTTTTCGCGCAGGCGTTTGATATGCACATCCACGGTACGAGAATCGCCAAAATAGTCAAAGCCCCAGACTTCATCGAGAAGTTGGTTGCGGGTGAAGACACGGTTTGGAGACGCTGCCAAGTGATACAACAGTTCCAATTCTTTCGGGGGCGCATCCATACGCACACCCTTTACTTCCAATTCGTAAGAATCCAAGTTAATGACCAAGTCTTCAAAATATAATTTGCGTACTTTGCTTTCCTCCTCGCCGGTGCGACGCAGGACGGCATGCACACGTGCCAGCAATTCCGTCATTTCAAAGGGCTTGACCATATAATCGTCTGCGCCCATTTCCAGACCTGTGACCTTATCGCCCACTTCGCCCTTGGCGGTCAACATGATAATCGGGGTTTGGGCAGTCTCACGGATTTTACTACACACTGCCCAGCCATCCATGACGGGCAACATGATATCCAACAAGACCAAGTCAGGGTGAAATGTGCGGAAGTAATCCCAAGCTTTGCCCCCGTCGGAGGCAATCATCACCTCGTAGCCCGCTTTCATCAGGTACAGGTGCAACAGTTCTGCAATATTATGGTCGTCTTCGGCAATCAATACTTTTTTCGGCATGGTGACGTCCGCCTTTCGGTGAGAAATGAAAAATGAATGGTGAAAAGAGAAGAATGGAAGGGCAATCCCCCTCCGTCTGCGACGGTTTCCCCCTTTGGCAAGGGAGGTTAAGGCATGTGGGTTGATGGGGTGGGAGATGTGGGCATCGTCCCCTACGGGGGGGTTGGTGATGGGGACGTCGAGGACGCCGTCCCCTACGGGCAAGGGAGGTTAAGGCATGTGGGGTACACAGGGAAGAATGAAAAGTGAAAAATGAAAGGTCAAGGGCATGTGGGGGGTAGGGAGAAATTCCATATTTGTCCGTGATTGGGGGGATGGGTAGGGACACGGGCGGATGATATCCGCCCCTACGGGGGTATTATCGCAGATTCTGTTTGTATCGTCAACTGTATAGTTTGTTTTGACCCGTTGCATACTAGGCTCTGTTCGCAGCGGATATGCGGACAGACGAAAGGAGAGGTTCAGCATGACGAGACCAGAAGAAGCAACACCTGTTTCCAGCAAGGTGACACTCCCCCGTGCGGCGACGGTATTGCCCAAAGACCGCTACAACAAAAATCCCCTGCAAAAAGGCAGGGTCAGCAGCGAAGGCTTTCATGACGTCAACGACGCCACTTTGACCACCGCCTGGTAAGAGACTGCTGGGGTGGGTGGGAGAGGACAGCGAAGAATGAAAAGAGAAGAATGAAAAATGAAAGGTCAAGACCATGTGTGGGCGGGACGTCGGGACGCCGTCCCCTACGGGCAAGGGGGGGTAAGGGCATGTGGACAGTTGGGACGATATCAGGCAGTAGGTGGGGGACGATGTGGGCATCGTCCCCTACTTTTTTTGTTTCGGAGAGGGTGCATACTGGGACAAATGAAAAAAGTTTCCCCATTGTTGTACGTTTGTGTGCACCAAAGCCCCCTCTTGCAAGCCCTTGTGAAAGGAGCTGTCGCTTTGAAAAAGAAAAAAGTCCTCTCCCGTGAGGCACTCCTAGACGCACTATTCGAGCTGGCGACCGCACCCATCAACGATGCGGTCAGCCTTGCCTTTTCCCCAGACCTCGACCCCCTCAGTCTGCAAAAACTTCGCTTGATGGGTTTGGCAGAATTCAAACGCAATGCCAACGGGACGATGGAACTCAAATTCCAAGACCGTTTGCCTGTCTTTCAAGTGCTACTCAGCTGTTTGCAGGAAGAACAAAACACCAGCACCCTTGCCTTCCTCGAAGCACTCCAGTCCGATGCCACGGGCAAAACACCATGATACCACAGGCATTTTCCCCCAAACAAAAAGCTGTGCTGCGCTGGTGGCTCGATGCCCAGACCAAAGATTACGACGCACTCATCTGTGACGGGGCGGTGCGTAGTGGCAAAACCATGGCGATTGGGCTTTCGTTTTTCCTCTGGGGCATGACCCGCTTCCAAGGTCAAAATTTCGCCCTCTGCGGAAAAACCGTCGAAGCCGTCCGCCGTAATTTGCTCCACTCCGTCTTGCCCATACTCAGAGAGCTGGGCTTTCAGGTCGAAGAAGTCCGAAGCCGTCATATCTTGCGTCTGTCTTCGGGACAAAGAGAAAACCAATTTTACTTATTCGGGGGCAAGGACGAAGGCAGTGCTGCACTGATTCAGGGCATTACTTTGGCGGGTGTACTCCTCGACGAAGTCGCCCTGATGCCCCGCTCGTTTGTCGAGCAAGCCCTCGCCCGCTGTTCCGTGACAGGCTCGAAATTCTGGTTCTCCTGCAATCCAGAAAGCCCTGCCCACTGGTTCTACAAAGAGTGGATTTGTGCTGCACACAGCAGAAATGCCCTCCATCTCCGTTTCCTCATGCAAGACAACCCCAGCCTCTCCCCCAAGACCATCGAACGCTACGAACGTGCCTTTCATGGGGCATTCTATCGGCGTTTTGTGCTGGGTGAGTGGACGGTGGCAGAAGGGCTGGTATACGATTTCTTTGATGAGACTTACATCCAAGAAGTGCCCACGGGGCAGTTTACAAGCTGGGTCATTTCCTGCGACTATGGGACACGCAATCCCACTTCCATGGGGCTGTGGGGCAGGCAAAAAGACACTTGGTATCGGGTGGCGGAATACTACTACGATGCCAGAGCCGAAGGCAGGCAGAAGACCGATGGCGAATATGTAAAGGCACTCTTGCATTTGGCGGGAGAGCGACCGCTCGAGGCGGTGGTATGTGACCCCTCCGCTGCCAGTTTCATTGAGGCACTCTGTCGAGAGGGCTTGCCCGTGCGTAAGGCGAAAAACGAGGTGCTCTCGGGGATACGCCTCACGGCAGACGCCCTACAGAAAGGGCAGATTGTGATTTGTGCCCCCTGCGCCGCCGCCATTTTGGAGTTCTCCGCCTATTGCTGGAACATCAAAGACCAAGACGGCGATGCTGTCCGCAAGGAATTTGACCACGCTATGGACGAAATCCGCTACTTTGTTGCCACTGTCCTACACAGCCCGAGCAAAGGTGGGTTCTCCGCTTGCTTTGTCGAAAGAAGAACGTAATGAAAAGTGAAAAAGGAGAATCCCCCTGTCATCTGCGGATGACATCCCCCTTTGGCAAGGGGGATTGGG
>CAZSWQ010000125.1:1172-5098 GCA_964611025.1 uncultured Ruminiclostridium sp. | reverse complement strand
TTGTTGATTTCGACCTGATATGCACCGATGTGCTGGGTGATACCACCTGCTTCGCCTGCGGTGACGTTGGCACTACGGATTCTATCCAGCAGGGAGGTCTTGCCGTGGTCAACGTGACCCATGACGACCACGACAGGCGCACGGGAGACCAAATCTTCTGCCTTGTCCTCGGCGGTGTCAATGAGACGTTCTTCGATGGTGACGACCACTTCACGCTCGACCTTGCAGCCCAGTTCCATGGCGACCAGTGCAGCGGTGTCATGGTCGATGATTTCGGGCAGCGATGCCATAATGCCCATTTTCATGAGCTGTTTCACGACTTCTGCACCCGTCTTCTTCATGCGGGAAGCCAATTCACCGACGGCAATTTCGTCGGGAATCTTGACGGTGAGGGGGGTCTTCTTGGCGATTTCCAGCTGCAACTTACGCAGTTTGTCCTGTTCTTCCTGCTTGCGCTTGTTGCCAAAGGAGGCATTTTTGCGCTGGCTGTTACGGCTCTGGATTTTCTGCTTACCGACCTGCATTTTGTCGGCACGTTCGGGGGCGAGGTTTTCCAGACGTTCGTCATAGCGGTCGAGGTTGACGTTGCCCGCCTTACGGGTATCGACAATCTTCTTTTCAGGTACACGGGACATGCCAGCACCACTGGGATTTTGCACGGGTGCGGGGGCAACGGCAGGCACAGGCTTTCTCTCTTGATTTGCGTTGTTGCTGTTGTTGCGCTGCATGGGGGGCTTATTGTTGTTGTCTCGGTTGTTCTGGTTGCGGTTGTTGTTCTGAGCAGGGCGGGCATTGTTGCGGTTGTCACGGCTGTCCCGATTGTCTCGATTCTCTCGGTTGTCCCGTTCACGGCTGCCTGCGTTTTGAGGCTTTTCGCTCTGTGCCTTCGGCTCTGCTGTCTTGGGCTTGCTGTGCTTGCTGGCTTCCAGAACGGCTTCCATGTCGGAGACCTGATTGTTCTGGGTCAGGTATTCAAAAATGGCAGACAATTCTTTGTTTTCCAGCACCTGCATGTGTGTTTTTGGGGTCGTGCTGTACTTCGTCAAAATGTTTGCGATGTCTTTGGACTGCAAACCGAAATCCTTGGCGATTTCATGAACACGGTATTTCACTAAGCTCAAATAAGCCACCTCCGTATAAAGATTGGTAGAAGAAAGGGCATTGCGAATTGTCCCTTATTTCTTGTGTTTGGGTTTTGCATGGGGAAATTGGGCTTTGCGGGCGAGGGTTTTCTCGTGGGCACGTTTTTCTTTGCGTCGTGCCAAGGTGCGTTTTGCCTTTTGCTCCAGCGACGCTAAGAGGCTTTCGTCCCAATCGGGATGCAGGGCAAAGAGCGTGCGGGCAAGACTCGTCGCAAAGCCGATATCGAGCAGGGCGAGCATGGTACAGGGGAGGCGACCGATTGCCTCACCCAAGGCGGTTTTATCCAGTGGAAGGGAAAGGCAAAGGCACTTGCCCGCCTCGGCAAAGTGTTGGGCACGGCGGATGGAATTTTCTGCCCCGTCGCTGGCGGTCAGCACCAAGGCGGCTTTTTTCGCCCGACAGGCTGTGCCCACGGGTTCTTCCCCTACGCAAAGCTTGCCTGCTTTTTGGGAAAGCCCCAAGAGAGAGGAGATTTTATCCATTTTTATCCTTTCCCTCGAGTTGGGCTTCTAAGGTATCGTAAATGTCCGCAGGAATCGGGAGGGAGAAGGCCCGCTCGAGGGCTTTGGACTTGCGCACACGTTGGAAGCATTGGACATTGGGACAGAGGTATGCCCCCCGCCCAGATTTTTTGCCGTGAAAATCCAGTGAAATTTCACCCTCAGGCGAACGCACGACACGAATCAAGTCCCGTTTGGACTGCATGACCCGACAGCCCAAGCATTGGCGTTGTGGTATTTTTTTCTGCATCGTATTCTACCTCCTAGGCGGTCTGGGCGGGGCTTATTCCGTCGTTTCAGTGGGGGCTTCGGCAGAAGCTTCCACGGCTTCCACTTGGCTTTCTTCTGCGGATGCTGCTTCCACAGTGTCTACCATTTCTTCCAGCTGGGTGTCAGGCTCTGCCTGCTGTTCACTCTCAGCGACTGCCTCGTCAAATTCTGCACGGGCGGATTCGGGCTTGATGTCGATTTTGTAGCCCGTCAATTTGGCGGCCAGACGGGCATTTTGTCCTTCCTTGCCAATGGCGAGGGAGAGTTGATGGTCGGGCACGAGCACATGACAGCTCTTTTCCCCTGCCACGGTTTTGACGGAAATGACTTCCGCAGGGGACAGGGCGGCGGCGATGTAGGCGGCGGGGTCTTCGCTGTATTTGATGATGTCAATTTTTTCGTTTTGCAGTTCGCCCACCACGTTGTTGACTCTTGCACCCTTAGGGCCAACGCAAGCACCAATGGGGTCGACGTTTTCGTCGGAAGACCAGACGGCGATTTTCGCACGGCTGCCCGCTTCACGGGCAATGGAGCGAATTTCCACCGTGCCGTCGTAAATTTCGGGCACTTCCAGCTCGAACAGACGCTTGACCAGACCAGGGTGGGTACGGGAAATGAGAATCTGAGGGCCACGGTTGGTACGGCGGACTTCCACGACATAGACCTTCAGGCGGTCGCCCTCGTGGATTTCTTCGCCCTTGACCTGTTCGGTCACGGCTAAGTAGGAATCGACCATTTCCGAGCCACTGTTGATGCGGACAGAAACCGTGCCGTTGCGGGGGTCAACACGAGTGACCGTGCCCATGAGCATTTCGTGCTCTCTGGAAGTGAACTCCTCATAGACCATGCCGTGCTCTGCCTCACGCATGCCCTGAATGATGACCTGACGGGCAGTCTGGGCGGCGATGCGACCGAAATTGCGGGGCTTGATTTCGATGCGGACAATGTCACCGAGGTGTGCGTTGGGCAGGGTCTCACGGGCATCTTCCATGGAGATTTCCGTGCCAGAGTTTTCCACTTCCAGCACGACATCTTTGTTGATGAACATGCGAACTTCGCCCTTGTCCTCGTCGGTTTCCACATAGACATTTTCCGTGCCCTCGTGGTCGCGCTTATACGCAGAGACGAGTGCCTGCCCGATTTTGTCAATCATATAGCTTTTGGGAATGCCTTTTTCCTGTTCAATCAACGAAATGGCGGCGAAAAATTCTTTGCCGTCCAGTTCGTTGCTCTTATTTCCTTTTGCTTTAGAAGCTCTTTTTGCCATGACCAATGACTCCTTTCAATCAAGAAAAGCTGACGTGCAAGCGAACTTGTGCCACGTCTTGCTTGAGAAATTCCACCGATTCTTGCCCGATGGTCAGGACAAGATTGCCGTCCTGATAGGCTGTGAGGATACCGCTGTGCTGTTTTGTGCCCTTGTGTGCTTGGTAAAGGCGCACATCAACCATCTCGCCCAGAAATGCCTGAAAGTGTTCTGCTTTTTTCAAAACACGGTCAGCACCTGCGGAGGAAACTTCAAAGGTATAGGGGTCTTGAATGGGGTCTGCTTCGTCGAGCAGGTCAGAGAGGGCACGGCTGACGGCTTCGCAGTCGTCGATGGAAACGCCTTCCTCCTTATCAATATAGACACGCAGGTAATAACTGCCTGCTTCTTTGATGTATTCAACATCCCAAAGGGTACAATTTTGTGCCTTCACGATAGGCTCTGCCAGCTGGGCAGTGAGTTCGGTGACTTTGGACATGAAAAACTCCTTCCTTTCTATGGTAACACGTTTGCACAATCTGTGCAATGTTAATCTGTCTCAATAGGGTCAAACATAAAAGAAAGAGCGGGGCATGCCCCACTCTCCTACAAATACTGTTCATCTTACTTTAGCCAGTATAGCATAATTCCCCAGCGCATGCAAGGATTTTTTACAAAACTTTTCCCCACCAAATGCACAAAAAAACTAAGGTATTGCTTGTAATCTATCATCCTCTGTGAGATAATACGGAAACTATACAAAAAAA
>CAZSWQ010000125.1:0-1162 GCA_964611025.1 uncultured Ruminiclostridium sp. | reverse complement strand
GAAATTATCTCTGTTCAAATCATCACTGACAGCACCTGCGACCTTTTGCCCGAAGATAGACTTCGCTTGGGGATTCGTGTCCTGCCCCTGACCGTACACTTCCAAGAGGAGTGCTTCCAAGATGGGGTCGACCTGTCCCCCAGCCAGTTTTACGATAAATTGGATGTGGCAGATGAATTGCCAAAAACGTCCATGGTCTCCCCTGCGGTTTTTGAGGAAGCCTTTTCGGAAGCCATTGCCGAGGGGAAGGAAGTCTTTTGTCTGCTCATCTCCTCTGGACTGAGCGGGACGTATCAAGCCGCCTGTCTCGCCCAAGCAGCCTTTGGCGACAAAGTGACCGTTGTGGACTCCAAATCGGCTTCTCTTGGTCTGGGGCTTCTGGTGACTGAAGCGGTGAAACTGCAAGCCCAAGGGCTATCTGCCCGTGAGATTGCCGAGGCAATGGCAGCACCCATTGCAAAATCGAAATTTTTCGCCGCCGTGGATACGCTCAAGTATCTGCGTAAGGGCGGACGCATTTCTGCAACGGGGGCATTTGTCGGGGGTATGCTGGGCATCAAGCCCGTGGTTTCCATTGTGGACGGGCTGGTGCAATCGGCAGGCAAAGCCCGTGGAATGGCAGCGGCGATTGATTTCATCTGCAAGGAGATGAAAAAGACCCTGCCCGATTTGGCACACGGGGTGATGTTCGCCCATGCCAGTGCGCCCCAGCTGATGGAAACGGCGATTGCGAAAATCAAGCCCGCCCTCCAGCTGACAGAGCACCTGTGCTGTGAAGTCGGTGCAACCATTGGCACTTATGCAGGGCGAGGCTGTGTGGGGATTGCCTACATCGCCCAAGAAAATCCATAATCCAAGTTTTGCCAAACAGCGTCGTTACTATAGTAACGACGCTGTTTTTTTGCGTCCAGCCCTGCTTTCGGCTGGGGGCAGATGCTAGCCGCCCCTACTACGAACTGAGGCTCTGCTTGATTTGTTGCAGGGCATGCTTTTCCAGACGGGAGATTTGCGCCTGTGAGATGCCCACTTCGGTTGAGACTTCCATTTGGGTTTTTCCCTCAAAAAAACGCAGGTGCAAAATGCGGTTTTCCCGTTCGCCCAAGTTGTGCATGGCTTCTTTCAAGGCAATGTGCTCAAGCCAGTGCTCGTCCGTATTTTTGCT
>CAZSWQ010000124.1:0-5157 GCA_964611025.1 uncultured Ruminiclostridium sp. | reverse complement strand
CATGATTTCTAAGATATTGTCTCTGGTTAAGATGCTGGAGGTTTTTTGCAAACGGGCTTGTTGCTCCTGTACTTTTTCCCGAAAGGCTTTTAGGTCAAAAAAAGACAGGCTCAGCTCTTGTTTTGCGGAAAAGAAATAATAATTTTGGTAATTTTTCAACTCCAAGAAATACTCCAAGGAAAACGAAAATAGGAGAAAGAGATAGAGCACCACAGATAAGAGGACAGATAAACCAAGAGGCAAAGACCTCACATCACCCATAAAAATACAATACATACATTGTATCAGGAATAGTACCCCGTAGCTGGTCACAGTAACGACAATTTCTACAACGGTTTTTGCCATGATTAAGACCAGAACAGCCAAGACAGTGTTGAGCAACAAAAAGGTCAAAATGGAGGTATTGGTGTTGTGTATGGCAAGAAAAAAGATGGCAAACACGAGTATAAATATTTTCAATAACCGTTATTTTTGCAAAAAAAGACACCTCAGTTCAAAAGCGGATGAAAAAAGCGGTCGTGCCTAGCACGACCGCTTTTGGAGAAAAACACAATGGAAACACACAGCCTAGGCTTGCGCCCAGTGGTGCTTAGTAGTACATGTGCTTGTTGGCTTCTGCACGCAGTTCTGCACGGAAGTCGGGGTGTGCAACGGAAATCAATTCTTCCACTCTCTGGCGAACAGTACGCTGACGCAACTTTGCGATGCCGTATTCGGTGACAACCATGTCGGTCAGGTTACGGGAAACGCTGACGATGGAGCCAGGCTGGAGGACGGGCTGGATACGGGACATCGTGCCCTTAACAGCGGTGGAAATCTGAGCCAGCATTGCACGGCCACCCTTGGAGTGGTAAGCACCGTAAGCAAAGTCGGTAGCCCCGCCAGTACCAGAGAACTGCTTAGAACCGATGGATTCTGCACAGACCTGACCAGTCAAGTCAATCTGGAGTGCAGCGTTGATGGAAACCATGTTGTCCTGCTGGGCAATGATGAAGGGGTCGTTGGTGTAAGAACCACGCTTCAGCTGGATGCGGGGGTGCTGGTTGACAAATTCGTACAGTGCATCATCACCGACGATGAAAGTACCGACAGTGATGCCAGTGTCCAGCTTCTTGTTGCGGTTGGAAACTGCGCCACACTGCATCAGGCGAGCCATGGAAGAACCGATTTGTTCGGTGTGGATGCCGAGGTCGAGGCGGTCAACCAGAGAAGCACCGATTGCGTTGGGGATACCGCCGAAGCCCAGCTGGATACAGTCGCCGTCCTTAACCATTTCGGAGCAGTAGCCAGCAACAGCCTTTTCAGCTTCGCCCATAGCGGGGTCGCCCAGCTGGAACAGCTGATGGTCAACTTCGTAGATGGCATCAGCATAGAAGATGGGAATCGCAGTTTCGCCACCGACCATGGGGACATGGGGGTTGATTTCAAAGATGATTTTGTCAGCCTGATAGAGGTTTTCCAAGGTGTGCTGCAAGTCACAGGACATGTGGCAGTAGCCATATTCGTCCATGGAGGAAACCTGAGCAACAAAGACGTTGGGGCGCAGGGTCTTGCGCAGTTCGGTGCCGTAGTTGTGCAGGTTGACGGGGAAGAAGGTATTCATGCCACGGGGGTGGGATTCACGCATCCAGCCGTCGCAGAAGAAGGAGTTCATGTGGAACTTGGCGCAGATTTCGGGGTCTTTGGAAGTGATGACTTCATATTTGTAGCGATGCACAGTGCCCCACATTTCGACAGGAGCGTCGATGCGAGGAGCGATGGTGTGCAGGTTTTCAAAGAAGGTCTTGGGTTCGTTGCCGTGGGTCGCAAAACAGATGCAGTCACCGCCCTGAATCATGTCGAGTGCGTCCTGAAGTGTTCCCAGCTTGGACTTGTAAACATCGGCGGGAGCAATGCCCTGATATTTTCTGGATAAGTATTCGTCGAGTTTCTTGCTCATCTTGAATGTCCTCCTATGGTATGCTGTGTGCGCTAGGCACACAACTCGAATTTTATATAATTCATGCTATACTAAATCACGGAAAAAGTCAAGTGGACAGACAAAAATTTGACGAAATTGGGGGGAGAATCGAGTGGAGAAAAAAATGAAAGGAGAAAGACGAAAAATAAAGCGTGAATGATGCACAGTTTTGTGTTTTTGTGGCTATGCTTTTCTGTCGGAAGGGGAGATAGATGCAAATGTTTTGCTTGCCCTCGGGTTGGGCTTGGTGTATTATGGTGCTGTACAAAATCAAACCCTATAAGACGGAGGTATTTCTCATGTTAGAACTTGGAATCAAGGGCAGTGCAAGCATTGTGGTCGATGAAAGCCGTTTGGCAAAAAACGTCGGGAGCGGGAAAGTCGCACTCTTGTCCTCGCCCATCATGATTGCACTCATGGAACAGGCAACTTGGACAAGCGTTCAGGAACATTTGGAAGACGGCATGGGCACGGTGGGTCTGCTGGTCAATGTGAAGCATGTGAAGCCCACGCCCTTGGGCATGAAGGTCACTGCATTTTCTGAGCTGATGGAAATCCGTGGCAAGAAACTGGTCTTCAAGGTCTGGGCGGAAGACGAACAGGGGCTGATTGGTGAGGGCACACACGAGAGAGCCATTGTTGAGGAAGCACCCTTTGAAGCAAAATTCTATTGAGCCCTGCGTAGGCTGTGCGGGCTGTGGGGGGACTTGCGGGGGCTGTGCCGCTTGCGGGGGCGGAGAGGTCTTGCTCTGTCTGGCAGAAGCGACCGTCTTAACTGCTTTGGGCGAGCGGGCATTTTTGCCCCTGTACCAGAAAAGTCAGGGGGGCGAACCCGTCTTTTTCCCTGTGGGAGAGGACACGCTTTTGTTTGGGGCGGATTTTTCCTTGGTCTTGGAGAGCCTTGCCCGCAAGAAGCTCTTGCACATTGACCCATGCTTGCCCTTGACGGGCTTGGACTACGGGGACGTACCCGCAGGGACGCTCTGCGGGAGTATTGCCCTGACCGTGCAGGGGCAAGAGGTGCTCGATGCCCTGCCCCCGCTGAACAGCTGGGAAGCATAGACAAAAAAAGAGGCGGTCGCTGACCGCCTCTTTTTTGACATAAGATTGGACCGAGAACGGAAGATAGGATTTTGCATATCATCAAACAAATGGGCATTTTGCTGGCACTGTGTTTTCTCTGTCAGGGCTTGGAGCGGATATTGCCCTTTCCCATGCCCGCCAGTGTGCTGAGTATTTTGCTGGTCTTGGGTTTGTTGCTCAGCCGTGCCCTGAAAACCCGCCACATCAAAGACAGTGCGGATTTTTTTCTGGGCAACTTGCCCATTTTTTTCATCCCCGTTTCAGTGGGCATCATCCAGTATAAGGACTTGCTTCTGGCGACGTTCCTGCCTTTTTTGGCAGTCTGCCTGATTTCCTCTTTTTTGACCTTTGCTTGTACGGCTTGGGCGGTGCAGTGGTGCATCCGACGCATGAAAATGAAGCACGGGGAGATTGAGGAGGTGGACGCATGAGTGCTTGGCTGGAACTGCCTTTCTTTGGGCTAGCACTGACCCTGCTCGCCTATTGGCTGGGGGTCATTTTGCAACAGAAGACAAAATCTGTCTTGTGTAACCCGATGGTGGTGGCGATTGTGTTGATTATCGCCTTTTTGTCGCTGACGAACATCCCCTATGAGAGCTATTATGCGGGGGCGAACTTCATCAATCTGATGCTCCTACCTGGTACTGCCTGTCTGGGCGTGTCGATTTACCACAAGCGGGCTTTGTTGCATCGCTATTGGTTGCCCGTGTTGGTGGGCTGTGTGGTGGGCGCGGGCGTGGCAGTGGGGAGCATCTATCTTCTGTGTCAGCTCTTTGGACTGGAACGGGATATGATGATGTCTCTCTTGCCAAAATCGGCAACGACACCCATTGCGGTGGCGATTTCGGAGAGCAACGGGGGACTTGTTCCCATTACGGTGGCGGCGGTCATTGCCGCAGGGGTACAGGGGAACTTCACCGCCCCGATGCTCATTAAGCTTTTGCGGATACGGGAACGCATGGCGGCGGGCTTGGCAATTGGGGCGTGTTCGCACGGGCTGGGTACTGCTAAGGCGATTGAGCTGGGCGACACGGAGGGTGCAATGAGCGGGCTTGCCACGGGTATGTGCGGGATTTTGACCAGCATCTTAGCGCTTGGCTTTGGCTTTTTGTGAACTCAGGCTTGTAGGGCTTGGACTTGGGCACAGAGGCGGGCAATTTCGGCTTGTTTTGGGAGGTGTTTGACCCAAGTGGCGGGAATACCACGGGGGCTTTCTGTGCCATAGCACAGCCCTGCCAAACCCCCTGCCACCGCAGCGACCGTGTCTGTGTCATCGCCGAGGTTGACGGCAAGCAGGACGCAATCACGGTAGCTCTCGCTGTGGAGGAGACACCAGAGGGCTGCCTCGAGGGTATGGACGACGTAACCCGTGGAGTGAATGTCCGCACGGGAGAGCTGGGCAAGTTGGGGCAAACGGGCAAAAACGGGGTTGTCTATCTGGAGTTTGGATAAAATATCTGGGAGGGCTTGTTGTTTGCGGAGGGCATTTGCGACTTGGAGATAGAGGCGACAGGCTTCTTTGGAAATGGGGTGGGCATGGGTCAGGCTGGAGACAGCGTCGATGTCCTGCTCGCTGTGGGGGAAAAAGAGCAGGGGGAGTATCCGCATGAGGGAACCGTTTCCGTTGCTGAACCGGTCTTTTTCCCCGCAGTCTTGCCATGGCTTGCCCTGCTGATAGGCTTGTATGGCGGTTTGTGTGGTGATGCCCACATCGAATACTTCGCCGTGGGCGGTGAAGTTTGCCTCATAGAGCCAAGCGACAAAATTCTGCATGATGTCCTGTGGCTGGATACCAGCACAACGGCAGAGGCTTTCGAGGGTGGCAAGGGTCATGGAGCTATCATCTGACCATGTGCCCAAGGGCTGATTGTGTGTACCCATGCCGACCATGTCGGTGAGCTGGTAGCTGTCTCGTGCGTGAAATTCAACGGGGACACCGAGGGCATCCCCGACGACCAGACCCATGATGCTGGCATAGACTTCATTTTTCATGCTGGCACATCCTTTTTTTGATATTGTGACACAAGCCTAGCACAGTTGCCTGTTTTTGTCAAAACGAGAGCGAACTTTTGCCCATCGAGGACAAAACCCCGCCCGCCGTGCGAAGCACGGCG
>CAZSWQ010000123.1:0-5170 GCA_964611025.1 uncultured Ruminiclostridium sp. | reverse complement strand
GATATAATTAAAAAACAATGTGATGATTTTTTTAATAAAAATGAAGAACAATATATTTCATATATTGTTCTATCTGAAGATGATATATAGAGAACAATCATCTGAAAAATACCCGACTGGAAGCATAATTTTGCAGTAAAAAGCCTGCCCCCCTATTTATGTTAGGAGGGCGGGCTTTTATCGCTCCCTGTGTGTATCATGCTTTGGCAAGCCAAGGAAAGCCTTGGCTTTTTCCTGGAGTTTCTGCGTGTCCAGGAAGTCCAGGATTTGCTGATGGCGGTGTTTGAGCTTCTGATGGGACTGCTTGAGCTGGGCGAGTTCCCACTGTTCCATTTTACGTGCGCCTTGCAGGTCAAGCAAGGCGTTTTGTTGTTCCTGAATGTGTTGTCGCAGTGCCTGGTTATCGGTTTTGAGGCGGTGGTTTTCCTCTTGTAATTGGCTTGTGTTGCTGGTTTGGGCAATGTGTTTTTGGGCGAGTTGTTTGATGTCCTCAAAGTCGCTTTCTGAGACAATGACCTTGTTTTTTTGCAAGAGAGCGGGCTTTGCGGAAATGGCTGCGATGTTCTGCACTTGCACGGTTTTCTGCTCGATTTCTGCCAACTTGGTCTGTTCCTCTTGGACTTGTCGGCTCAGACACTCGACTTCACGGCTGCGTTCCTGCTTCTTGAAGTCCAGGACAGAGAGGTGCTTATGGTGTGTGCCCTTCTGCGCCCAGGCGATGCCCTGGGCTTGCATCTCCTGGGCAAGGTGTTGCTTCTCTGCTTCCACCCACTGATTCCATTCTGTATCGCCTCGTGTGCCTCCCTGGAAGCCCTGCCTTGCCAAAGCCTGTTTCAGTGATACCCTCGTCTCTAAGCCTCGTTTGCTCTGGGTGGTGAAGGGAATGAAGTCGATGTGCAAGTGCGGGGTGGCTTCGTCCATGTGCAGGTGGGCAGAAAAGACCCTCAGATTGGGGTTTCTCTCTGAAAAGTGTGTCATGTAATCTTCTAAAATTTGTGCTGCGATTTGTCCCTCTGGCGTGGATGCCCCGCAATCGCTCAGATTGCCAACTTGGACAATCAACTCATAAAAGGGCTTTTCTTGCTTGCTGGAACAGATTTTTTGATAGTAGTCCTGGATGTGTCTATCTGCTCTTGTTTGCTTGCGGTTGTATTGTTGCAATGCCGCATCAAAGAGCTGATGATAGACGGCTTTGATGTCCTCATCGACATAACTGCGGTTGAGGTGGCTTCTGCTTGGGTCGGTATTTTCGGCATGGAAGTCTCTGCGATTGTGCCGTACATGACCTTTGCCCATGCTCATACTGATGGTACGTTTCATCCTGGATGACCTCCTCTTTGCTGTCCCCGAACAGGTCGCCAGCTTCTGGCGGGCTGGGAGAGAGTGACGCAAAAGCACTTTTGACACGGGGCATCAAAAGTGCTCTTGCGGTCTCCGACGGGGAACGCAGGGCATAGGGTTTTCTTTGTGACAATCCACGGAGGCGTGACACGCCCCTGTGAATTGTTTTGAGGATAGCTCACCAGCGAAAGTCTTTGTGGTATGCTTTGCAGTCGAGGTATTTTTGGCGGGCTTCTTCCCGCTGTTCGGGCGTGGGTGCAGTCTTGTATGCGGTGTAATATTTCCGTTCCAGGACGGCATCCACCTTGCGGGCAAGGGCTTTTGCTATCGCCTCTGCTCGCTCGGTTTCGTCCAAAAGGTGGTACGCCACCAAGTCCAAAAACAGCTCCTCTGGGATTTGAATCTGTGCCATGTATCAGACCTCCTTGTCTGTTTTGGGGGAAGGTTGCAAGTTTGCAGGGGCTTGCCTTGCTGCATCCTTGCAAACTTCCTTGGGGGGAAAGCGCCAATACCATTGATTCTTTCGCTTGAAGGATTGTATCCCCAGTGTTTTCTTCGCCTCATCCACCACTCGTTTGGAAATATTCTCTTGGGTGGCTTGTGCCATGATGTCCACTTGTGACTGTTCTCCCGTGGCGAGGAGGTCGAGTAAGAGTGCTTCTGCCCGTTGGGATTTGTGCTCTCTCTGCGTTCCGTTCAAGAGTTCTTCCACGCTGACGTCACTTTTCCCCACAAAACGAAATCCTGTTTCTTTGTGCAAGGCAAAGGCAATGGAAGCCCCCTCTGGGGCTAAACTGGATTTTGCCTGGGCTAAAATACGCATCTGTGGCGTTTGCTTCAAGCGTCCGACAACCAGCACAGAACGAGCAACCGCCTGGAAGTCAATCGAACCCAGCCCACGATACGCCGCCTTGGCATTGCCCTTATTCATGTGCCCAATGAGCACCACGGCACAACGGTGCTTTTCTGCCATCGCCCCCAGTCTCGCCAGGACAGCCCGTGTCTCATTGGCGACGTTCATATTGACCTCTGCACCCAGGTAGGCTTGCAGGGGGTCTAGGATGATGAGCCGTGCGCCCGTCTCCACAATGGCTTGCTCCAATCGCTCGTCCATCATGGTCAGGGCACGGTCTGTTTCATCAATCACCCTGATGTGCGAACAGTCTGCCCCACCATCGAGCAACCTGGGCTTGATGGTGTCGCTCAGACCGTCTTCAGCGGTCTGGTAGAGGATGGATATGGGTGCTCTCTGGGTCTCGTCACAGGGCAGTGTCTCGCCCTTGGAGAGCAAGGCTGCCAAGTGCAACATGACCGTGGTTTTCCCCTCTCCAGGGTCGCCCTGGACAATGGTAATCTTGCCATAGGGGATATAGGGATACCACAGCCATTCGACCTCTGTCACGGCAATATCCTCCATGTGAATCAATTTCAATTCCTGCAATGGAATCCTCCTTGCGTTTTCGGGGGTCACTGTGCTATACTATGGTTGCGAGCCGATACCACAGTGACCCTGTTGGTGTCTGGAAAGTCCTTATCCCTTGGGATAGGGGCTTTCTTTTTGTCCTTGTTTCAGTCCTTCCATCGTTTGACAAAGGAGCTGGATGGTGTCCAGCATATCCCTGTCTACAGCGTCCATCTCTTGCAGACGTTCCAATACCTGGCGCAATTCGTCTCTGAGTGCCTTGTAGACCCTGGGATTGCCCTGCACCACAATCTCACGCTCCTGGATGCGATGGCTGAGGTAGTCTTGCTTGCTCAGTCCAGAGAGGCGTACCGCCGTCTCGAACTGTGTCCACTCCGCAGGACTGACCCGAAACGCCACCGTCTTGTTGCGCCAGCGTCCTTGTGCGTCCTTATTTTTCACCGACATGTTGCAGTGCCTCCAATCGTTCTGCCATTTCTGTTTGTTTCGAGGGAAAGAGATGGGCATAGCGATAGGTCATATCAATGCTCTCATGCCCAACACGGTCAGCGATTGCCACCGCTGAAAAGCCCATATCAATCAGCAAGCTGATATGCGAATGACGCAGGGCATGGATGGTAATTTTCTGGACGCCTGTGTGCTGACAGCCCCGCCGCATCTCATGATGCAAGTAGCTTTTTGTGATGGGGAAAATGCGTTCTTTGGGCTGGCACTGGTAAATTTGGCTGAGGTAATCTTGCATTTTGGCACAGAGCGTCGGGGGCATTTGAATGGTGCGATTGCTCTTAGGCGTTTTGGGTTTGGTAATGACATCTTCGCCATGGATACGCTGATACGACTTGGAAATCCGCACCGTGCCTTTCTGGAAATCGAAGTCTTCCGCTGTGAGTGCCAGCAGTTCGCCCAGACGACACCCGCACCAATAGAGCATCTCAAAAGCGTAGTAAGACAGGGGTTTGTCCATCATGGCATCGGAAAAGGCTAAGTACTCCGCTTGTGTCCAAAAAGGAATCTCCTTGCGTTCCCCACTGCCCATGTTCCCCGCTTTCGCGGCTGGGTTGCTGTTCAGACCATAGTATTTCACGGCATGGTTGAACAGGGCAGAGAGCTGATTGTGCATGGTTTTGAGATAGCCAGGAGATAATGTTTTGCCCTCTTGGTCAGTCTGTTGCATCATCTCCGCCTGCCATGCCATGACATCGGTGGGCTTAATATTGCACATTTTCTTGTCCTTGAAATAGGGCAAGATTTTCTTTTGCAGGATGCTCTCCTTGGTCAGCCAGGTGTTTTGCTTCAAATGGGCTTTTTTGTCCTTGGTATAGCATGAGACAAAACTGGAAAAGGGCATCGCCAAATCCCCTGCTTCCTGTTGCAGAAAGCACCGTTCCCATGCCAATGCCTCACGCTTGCTGGGAAAACCACGCTTCATCTTCTTTTTGCGCTTGCCTTGCCAGTCGGTGCAGTAAAAAGCGGTGTACCATGTGCCCTGCTTCTCGTCCTTATAGGCTGGCATCAAGCCCCCTCCTTTAAGCCATAGCACTTTTCTTCAAAGAAGACACGGCTGACCCTGCCCGCAATGGTGATGTAGCCTTTGGCAGAAAGCTCTTGATTGAGCTTCCGCACCAACTTGTAGGCGTGGGATTTGGAAATGCCCAATGCCTGGGCAACTTCTGCGCTGGTGATGAAATTGGTTTTTTCCATGGAAAATCCTCCTTTGTGGCTTATATACTTTTGTATGTGCTGCGTCCATATTATCACATACATTTGTATTGGTCAAGCGCTTTCTTTACATTTTTTCGCCTGTGTGGTATAGTAAAGGACGATGATTCTCTAAAAATTCATTCCCCTGTCCTGGGGGGTAACAGTAAAATCAATACAGCAAAAGGTGGAGAAGAAATGACCATTGGTGAAAAAATTAAATTTTTTCGGAAGCTCAATAAACTCACGCAAAAAAAGCTAGCCGAGCTGTCAGGCGTCAGTGAAATTTCCATTTCCAAATATGAATCTGGGGAACGCAACCCTAAAATTGAGCAATTGCGTAAAATTGCAAACGCTATGCCTCTGGGACGAGATTCTATTTTAGAGACAGAGGAGCACATCATAAAGCTGGAGACCGTGGGCGATTTCATGAAGTGCTTTTATGCCATGATGGAAGCGGTGGAGTGTGAATTTTATATTACGCAAAAAGAAGATGGCAGCATCAACGAAGACGATATTTCCATAGGCTTCCATCATAAGACCATCAAGAAATGCCTTCAGCGCATTGCAACAGAAAATAATATGTTGCGTGTCCGCCCCTTCCCCCTCATACCCAGACCTGAATTTGACGGCATGATAGACGACAGCGATCAGGATTTAATTTCTAGTATGTTGCTTAACCTTACCAAGAAAGAGTTCACCAAAAAC
>CAZSWQ010000122.1:0-5172 GCA_964611025.1 uncultured Ruminiclostridium sp. | reverse complement strand
GCAAAAGGTCGGCATATGCCGACCTCTTGCTGGAAGGTTAAAAATGAAAAAGAAGCTTATCAATCTCTCGCAAGGACATCGTACCAAAGACTTATTAAGAAAAAAGGCTAGAGTTGTTACAAAAGTCTTAAATCATCTTTTTTCTGAAAAAATACAGGTGGACTTGCGTCTGCGGAATGGTCAAGACCATTCCCTACGTTACGATACCATAGCGATACAAAAAATATCCATCATCCAGCAAGAGGAAGGGTGCGTTATATTGATTCCCGCAGACGCAGGAAAAAATCCGTGAGCAATTTCGTACACTCCGCTTGCAAAATGCCCCCTCGTAATTTTGGTTTGTGGCGAAAATTTTCCTCGAACAAATTCAAAACAGAACCGCATGCCCCAATGCCAGAATCTTTTGCCCCCCAGAAGACTTCTGGGATGCGGGCACTGATGATACCCCCTGCACACATGGGACAGGGCTCTAGCGTCACATAGAGCCGACAGCCCGCAAGCCGCCAATCGCCCAGCGTCTGGCACGCCTCTCGTATTGCCAAAAGCTCTGCATGTGCCAGCGCGTCGCTGTCCGCTTCTCGGCGGTTATAGCCCCTGCCCACAATCTGACCCTCTTTTACAATCACGCAACCGACAGGCACATCGCCCGCCTTTCCTGCTTCTTCTGCCAAGGCAAGTGCCTGACGCATATAGTCCTCATGGCTCTTTTCCATCTATCTTCTCCTTTTTAGGTATACGGGAATGGTCTCACGGAATGGTCAAGACCGTTCCCTACTATCTACATCAATGCACGGAATGGTCAAGACCCTTCCCTACACCCTAGCGTAATATATCCATACAAGTGTACGGCTTTAGTTCTGATTTTGCAAGGGGAAAATGCCCTGTGCTTGTAGCCCTGCCAAATACAAAATCACCCCAAAACCCAAAGCACAGACGCTCGCCCCCAAAAGCGACAAGCCCTCTCGCAACAAGAGCGTTTCCAACAGCCCCGCACAGGAGGCACAGAGACAGGCTGCCAGAGCTGGGGCAAGCCAAGCGGAAATCCAAGGCAAACGCAAGGGCACTTCCCGCCCAATGGCATACCAAGCACACAACGCACCCAACGCACCGCCTACACCATAGCTCCAGACAAACCCAGCTAAGCCCAAGTGCGTCTGTCCCATCAGAAAGATACACAAGACCAGTTGCACGGCATCCGCCAGAAGACTGATTTTTGCGGCGGTTTTGGCATGGTTCAAGCCGTTCAAGCTCTGCAAAAGCAGACTCTCCCAACAGTGGCACAATAGCCCCAAGGCAAGCCACGGCATGTAATCCCCCACACGGGGGTCTTTGTACAGAATTTCGCCCAAGTGCCCGCCCACAGATGCCAGCAGTGCAAGGGCGGGAAACAAAATCAAATTGCTTGCACTCAGTGCCTTGGCGATGCTGCGGCTGATGTCGTCTTCCCGTCCCAGTGCCAACGCTTCGGAGAGCTTCGGGGTCAAAACCAAACTCAGCGCACCCAAAAATGCCGTCGGCAGAGACAGCATGGGCAGGGTCATGCCAAACAACACCCCAAATCGAGACATGGCTTCCGACAAATCCATGCCCCCTTGTACCAAAAGACGGGGCAATAAAATGGCATTTGCCGAGCCTAAAACATTGCCCAAAATGGCGGTGAAGCTCACGGGAATTGCCATTTGACGCATTTCTTTGTACAGCGTCTCACTCCCCGCCCCCTGCAAACGCAAGGGCGAACCCAAGGCACGCCGAAACAAATAGCTTTGCACCACTGCCGAGAAAATCTCACAGAGTATCATGCCCACCACAATCCAGCCCACGGTTTGTTCTGCTGTGCAGGGCAAAAACACCGCCAAAAGCCCCAAAACCGCCACCGAACGCAAGACCTGTTCCAGCAATTCGGTCAGGGCAGGGGGGCGGACATTGCCCACACCGTAAAAATAGTGCTTGTGCAAATTCTCGATACCTGTCAGAAGCAAACAGGGAATGAGCAACAACAAACCCAGTTGCGTACGGGCATCGCCCAAAATAGAAACAGAAATGCCATCGGAATAGCGCAGGAGTAAGCCCACGGGCAACAGTGCCAAAAGAAAAAACAGACGCAGACAGCGTCCCCGCAACTGCCAAATTGCCTTGGGATTGCCCAGAGCTTGGTAGCGGGCGGAAAGATATGCCATGGCAGCACAAAGCCCCACGGCACAGAGCGAAAGCAAGACGGAATAGGTCGGCATCAGGAGCTGATACAAGCCCAAGGTTTCTGCCCCAATGCGTTGGGAGAGAAAAATGCGATAGACAAAGCCGATGATTTGCGATAGCATACCTGTTGTGGTCAAGAGCAAAACCCCTTGCAGGGCAGATGTGCGTCCCCTCATGCTCCCCCTCCCCCCTTTTGGGCTATCCTATGGCACGGGCACACAAAACATGCCCCATACCCCCAGTGAGCACACAAAAAAGAAAGAGAATCAGAAAGGATGTATTGTCATGTTGGGTACTATCGTCAACTGCCTGCTCATTTTGTGTGGCAGTTTGCTCGGTGTCTTTTGTTGCCGAGCCATTCCAGAACGCTTTTTGAAACGCATCGGGCAAGGACTTGCCCTCTGTGTCTTGGGCATTGGCATTTCTTCTGCCATCAAAACCCAAAACACCCTCTGTGTCATTGTCTGTATGGTCGTGGGTTGTCTCATCGGCGAGGGCTTACGCATCGAAGAACGCCTCGAAGCTTTGGGGGCATGTTTGAACCGCAAATTACCCCAAGGAGACACGAAGGCCAGCGGATTTGTCGAGGGTTTTGTCAGTGCCTCTGTGCTCTACTGTGTTGGGGCAATGGCGGTCATGGGTGCGATTGATGCGGGCATACACCAAGATTACAGCATTTTAATTTCAAAGGGCGTAATTGACGGTGTGACCGCCATCAGTTTTGCCAGCGTCTGGGGCATTGGAGTGCTGTTTTCCGCCCTGCCTGTCTTTCTCTATCAGGGGGGCTTGACCCTGCTCGCCAGTCTCATTGCCACGCATCTTTCACCCGAAGCACTGGTCGAAATGAGTGCCGTGGGGGGCTTGCTCATTCTGGGCATTGGCTTCAATCTTCTGGGGCTCAGTGCGGTCAAAGTGAAAGTTGGCAACATGTTGCCCGCCATTTTTTTGCCCTTTCTCTATTTGCCCTTGGTCGACTATCTCAAAGCCTTCTTTTGAGGGGGAAAAATCTTCTTTCGACTGCTTCTCTGTGATTTTTTCGGGCTTCACTAGAGAAAAATCCAGTCTATGTCGGTCAAGTTTGCCCGTTTTATCCCCAAAAGCTCTGGGTTTTCCAGCAATTTTGTCAAAAGCAATGCGATATATTTTGTGCAAAACATCAAAACCTTTTTCTTGTTTAATGTTATTTTTTGCAGTATACTATATCATGAAGATTCATGGGCGGGTGTAACCCGTTCAAGTACCATATCATAGGAGGAACTCTTAATGGCATTTGTAGAATTGACCCAAGTGGGACATGTTGGCATCTTGACGATGAACCGTCCCGAGGCACTCAACGCCCTGTCCAATGCTGTATTTAAAGATTTGATCCATGCACTGGATGAAGTGGAACGCAACGACGACATTTACGTCTGCATCATCACAGGTGCTGGTCGTGCATTCGTTGCTGGTGCTGACATCAGCGAAATGACCACCATGAACGTCGCTCAGGGCAAGATGCTCGCTGACCTCGGCAACTCCGTCTATCTGCGTATTGAAAACATGGAAAAGCCCTTCGTTGCCGCCATCAACGGCTTCGCATTGGGCGGTGGCTGTGAAATGGCACTGTCCTGTGACATCCGTATTGCCAGCGAAAAGGCAAAATTCGGTCAGCCGGAAGTTGGTCTGGGCATCATCCCTGGTTTCGGTGGCACACAGCGTATGGCTCGTATTGTCGGCACAGGGCACGCTCTGGAACTGATTTTGACCGGCAAAATCATTGACGCACATTACGCTGCCAACATCGGTCTCATCAACCGTGTTGTCCCCCACGACAGCCTCATGGAAGAAGCCCTCGCCATTGCAGAAGCCATCGCACGTCAGGCACAGTTGGCTGTCCGTTCTTCCAAGCAGGCAGTCCGCCGTGGCATCCAGTGTGACATGGACACCGCTGCTACTTACGAAGCACTCTCCTTCGCCATCTGCTTCGACACCGAAGACCAGAAGGACGCCATGTGGGCATTCGTTGAAAAGCGTAAGCTGGAAGGCTTTAAGAATCGTTGATTGTCTTTCCCCTTTGCGGAAAGCAATGATATCTCTTGTTTTATTCAATCATTTTTAGGAGGATGTTTACTATGATTACGAAAGTTATGGTTCTCGGTGCTGGTACGATGGGTATGGGCATTGCACAGGTTATGGCACAGTGTGGCAAGAAGGTTGTTGTTCGTGACCTGAACGATACCATTTTGGAAGGCGCAAAGAACCGTCTGGTTGCTGGTTTGGAAAAGATGGTTTCCCGTGGCAAGAAGACGCAGGAAGAAATGGACGCTGTGGTTGCAAACATCGCTTTCACCACCGCGCTGGAAGATGCTGCTGACTGTGATTTGGTCATCGAAGCTGCCATCGAAGTCTTGGATATCAAGAAGAAGCTCTTTGCTGATTTGGACGCTGTTTGTAAGGAATCCACCATTCTGGCTTCCAACACTTCTTCCGTTTCCATCACTGCCATCGCTGCTGCGACCAAGCGTGCTGACCGTGTGCTGGGCATGCACTTCTTCAACCCCGCTACTGTCATGAAGCTGGTCGAAGTCATCCGTGGCATTGCTACCTCCGACGAAAGCTTCCAAGCTGTGTACGATTTGGCTGCTGAAATCGGCAAGACCCCCATCGAAGTCGGCGAAGCACCTGCTTTCGTTGCAAACCGTATCCTCGTTCCCATGATCAACGAAGCCATCGGCGTTCTGGAAGCTGGCACTGCTTCCGCTGCTGACATCGACACCGCCATGAAGCTGGGTGCAAACCATCCCATGGGTCCCTTGGCTCTGTGTGACCTCATCGGTCTGGACGTCATCCTCGCTATCATGGAAACCATCATGTTTGAAACGGGCGACCAGAAGTATCGTCCCGCTCCCCTGCTCCGCAAGATGGTGCGTGCTGGCATGCTCGGTCAGAAAACTGGCAAGGGCTTCTTCGACTACAAAAAGTAAGATTTTTCTGTAT
>CAZSWQ010000121.1:0-5316 GCA_964611025.1 uncultured Ruminiclostridium sp. | reverse complement strand
GGGGCATAGCGCAGGGGAATGTCCACATGGGTGGGTTGTTCCAAAATGCTTTTATAGTGGGTGAAATTATCAAAGCCCGCCTTGCCGTGGTATGCGCCCATGCCACTTTCCCCCACACCCCCAAAGGGCAAATAGGGCGAAGTGCTGTGGAGCATGGTATCATTGAGACAAGCCCCGCCAAAGTGTACTTGCTTGAGAATTTCGTGTTGGGTCTGGGCATGTTCGCTGAACAGATACAGGGCGAGGGGTGTAGGATGCTCCAGAAGCTGGGCTTTGACCGCCTGTATATCCGAAAAGGACAAGACGGGCAAAATCGGGGCGGCGATTTCTTCCTGCATGAAGGGTGCAGCAAAGGATTCGACCGCCACCAGCGTAGGGGCAATTTGTAAGGTCTCAGCCTTGTATGCCCCGCCGTGGAGAATGTGACTTTTTTCCAAGAGGGCAAGGGCTTTGTCAAAACGGCTTTGGTTTGCCATGCGCCCGTAGTCGGGCGACTTGAGCGGATGGACACCATACTGCACACGAATTTCTCGGCGGATGTGCTGGAGCAGTTCCGCACGGACACGCTCCTGCACCCAGAGAAAATCTGGGGCGAGGTAGTGTTGCCCTGCGTGGAGGCATTTGCCGAAGACAATACGGCGGGCAGTCAGGGGCAAATTTGCCGTTTCGTCCACAATGCAGGGGTTTTTTCCCGCCAGCACGAGGGTCAAGGGTGTAAGCTGTTCTGCCGCCTGACGCATGACAAAACGGGCGGTGTGGGCATTGCCCGTGTAGCAAATGTGGTCGAATTTTTGACGGAGCAAATAGGCTCTCACATCTTCTTTGCCGTGGACGAGGGCGAGGAATTTGCTGGGGATGCAGTCCGATAAAAAACGGTGCAGGACTTGGGCGGTGCGGGGACTGTCTGGGTGGCTGTACAGCAAAACGGTATTGCCCGCTGCTAGGGCAGAAATGGCGGGCAGGAGGGCAAAAAACAGCGGGGCGCGCCAAGGTGTCATGACCAAAACGCAACCCTTGGGGCTGGGGACAATTTCCGCCGTGGCGGGCAACTGGCTTTTGGACAGGGGCACAAGGCGGGTTTTGGTGAGGCGGTTGAGGTGATGGAGATAGTAGCGCAGTTCGCCCTCCAAAACGGCAAGTTCACTGATGAGACTCTCCAAATGAGACTTACCGAGGTCGGCTTGGATGGCATCTAAAAATGCCGATTCTCGTTGCAAAAGCCCCTCTTTCAGACGGCGCAATATACGCAGTCTGACCACCAAGGGCAGGGTTTCCCCCGTACGGAAAGCGTGTCTTTGTTTGTCTATGAGTGTGTCGATGCGTGCTTGATTCATGATTGACCTCCCCTGCGATACACAAAGCTTTGCACCAGTGTACCATGCCAAAGACAATTAGACAAGAGCAGGGCGGTCGAAATCGCCCGACAAAAAGACCGCCGACCCCTGCGGGGGCGGCGGTCTTCCAAGCCTCAACGGAAGCGACCTGTGTTCAGTCTCGCCATGGCACGGGCAAGGGCTGCCTGTGCCGAGAGAAGAACTTGTTCATTTTGTTTATCCAAAAGCAAGCGGTCTTCGGCACGCTTTTTTGCCGCCTCTGCGCGCTTCAAATCAATTTCTTCGGGATATTCCGCCGCCGAGAGCAACAAAACCGTATACTCTGGCATGATTTCGGCAATCCCCGTCGTGACGGCAACCTGTTTCCAAGCCCCCCCGACACAATAGCGCAACGTCCCAGGCTCTACCACAGTGACCGTGGCTTCGTGCCCTGCGTTGATGCCGTATTGTCCATCCACGATGGGCAAAATCACCGATTCCACCTGCCCCGAGAAAAATTGGCGGTCAGGGGTCAGGATTTCCAAAGAAAAGGGCATCATTATAACAAGCCCTCCAATTTACGCGCCTTCTTGCGTACTTCGTCCGCCGTACCCACCATGTTAAAGGCGGCTTCGGGATACTGGTCGAGTTCGCCACCGAGCAGAGCTTCAAAGCTGTTGAGCGTGTCCTCAATGCGGACGTAACGCCCTTCCAGACCCGTGAAGACTTCCGCAGCCGAGAAGGGTTGGGAGAAGAATTGTTGCACACGGCGGGCACGTTCGACTGTCTTCTTGTCCTCGCCAGACAGTTCTTCCATGCCCAAAATCGCAATGATATCCTGCAATTCTTGGTATCTCTGCAAGAGTGCCTGCACACCACGGGCGACCTTATAATGACGCATGCCCACGACTTCTGGCTCGAGGATACGAGACGTCGATTCCAAGGGGTCAACGGCGGGGTAAATGCCCTGTTCCACAATCTTACGAGAGAGCACCGTTTGGGCATCCAAGTGCGAGAACGTCGTGGCGGGGGCAGGGTCGGTCAAGTCATCGGCAGGCACATATACCGCCTGTACCGAGGTAATCGAACCGTTTTTCGTGGAGGTGATGCGTTCTTGCAAGGTACCAATTTCGGTTGCCAAGGTGGGCTGATAGCCAACCGCAGAGGGCATACGACCCATGAGTGCCGATACTTCACTGCCCGCCTGCACATAACGGAAAATATTGTCAATGAACAGCAAGACGTCCTGATGCTTCTTATTGCGGAAGTATTCTGCCATGGTCAGACCCGTCAGTGCCACACGCATTCTTGCCCCAGGGGGTTCATTCATCTGCCCAAAGACCAAGGCGGTTTTTTGCAAAACACCCGATTCCTGCATTTCATGCCAGAGGTCACTGCCCTCACGGATGCGTTCGCCAACACCCGTAAAAATGGAGTAACCGCCGTGTTCCGTAGCGACGTTGTGAATCAATTCCTGAATCAAAACGGTTTTGCCAACGCCTGCACCGCCAAACAGACCAATCTTACCGCCCAAGGCATAGGGGGCGAGCAGGTCAATGACTTTGATGCCCGTTTCCAGCATTTCCACCACGGGACGTTGTTCCTGAAACGGAGGGGGGTCACGGTGAATCGACCAGCGTTCTTCTGCCGATACTTCCCCAATTTTATCAATGGGTTCGCCCAGAACGTTGAACAAACGACCCAAGGTGGCTTCCCCGACGGGGACGGAAATGGGCGCACCCGTCGAGACAACGGTCATGCCTCGTGCCAAGCCCTCACTGGGGGAGAGCATGATGCAACGCACGGTATTATTGCCGACAAACTGTGCCACTTCCATGACCAGTGTTTTGCCGTTCACTTCCACATGCAAGGCATCTTTGATGGCGGGGATATTGCGGTTGGGGAACTCAACGTCAACGACGGGTCCCATAACTTGGACGATTTGTCCTTGAATTTGTGTCAATGTGATTCACGCCTTTCTGTTTTGCTGGGGTTCTTGATACGCTGTCCCGCGCACCCCATGCCGTGTTAGCGTTGCTTTGCCTGTGCCCCGCCCACAATTTCCGTCAATTCTTGGGTGATGGCACTCTGTCTGGCTCGGTTATAGCTGAGGTTCAAGGAACGCAACATCTCTTTTGCGTTCTTCGTGGAGGCATCCATGGCGGTCATACGGGAGCTTTGTTCGCTCGAGTAGGATTCCACCAGTGTCCCCAACAAAATACCCGTGAAATAGTCGGGCACGATGTGGTCAAGCACCATATTTGCCGAGGGATAATACGAGATGGTGCGGTCATAGACTTCCGCCTTGGAGGGTGTCCAAGGGAGCATATCACGGTCAAGGGGCAAGAGTTTTCTGCATTTTGGCTCTAAGAGCAAAGGGTGTACCATGTGCGTATAAATCACATGGATTTCGTCCAATGCCCCATCCAAAAAAGCATGTAAGAGCGGATTGCTCATCTCTCTGGCACGACCAATGGTGGGGTTCTGGGCGGTGTAATAAAAGTCTTCTTCCATGGGAATTCCCTTGCTATTGCACCAAGTCACACCCATTTTCCCCACCATGAACAGGCGGGAGACTTGATTTTTTTTGCATTCGCTCTCCAGAAGCTTAATCACGTTGTGGTTATATGCCCCAGCCAAGCCCTTATCGCCCGTGACGACAATATAGCCGACCTTACGCTGTCCCTCTGGAATGTCTGACCGCTGGTCAAAATAGGGGTGCTCAACTTCGCCCGTATGGTACAAAATATCCGATATCGTTTCAGACAGCTTTTCATAATAGGGCTTCACATCAAAGAGCGCTTTTCTCGCCTTACGCAAGCTCGAGGAGGAAATCAAATACATCGCATTGGTGATTTTAAGGGTCGCCTCAACACTTTTGATATGCGAGCGAATTTCCTTTATTCCTGACATATGCCCACCTGCTTTTTATAGGTCTCCAGCGTGGCACGGATGGTCTCCAGAGCGGGGGCGGGCAGTTCGCCCGACTGATTCACACCGTCCATAACATCGGCATGCAGGGCATCCATTTCATCGGCAAAACCCTGTAAAAATTCATTCAGCTTGTGCAGGGGAATGTCATTGAGCAGAGCATTTGCCGAGACGTAGAGATAGACCGCCATACGGGCGACGCTCATGGTCTGGTAACGGGGCTGCTTCAGCATTTCCAAAAGACGTTTGCCTTGGTCAAGGCTCTGCTGGGTGTGGGGGTCGAGGTCAGAGGAGAACTGCGTAAAAATTTCCAATTCACGGAAACGTGCCAAATCAATACGGAGTGTCCCCGTGGTTTTCTTGATGGCACGGGTCTGTGCCGCACCGCCGACACGGGAGACCGACAGACCGACGTTGACAGCGGGACGCTGCCCCGCATGGAACAGGTCACTTTCCAGATAAATCTGCCCATCTGTGATGGAGATGACATTGGTGGGAATATAGGCGGAAACGTCGCCCTCCAGCGTTTCAATGATGGGCAAGGCGGTCATAGAGCCACCGCCGTAGTCTTCGGACAGACGGCAAGCACGCTCCAACAGACGGGAGTGCAGATAGAAAATGTCACCAGGGTAGGCTTCACGCCCTGGAGAACGCTTCAAGAGCAGGGAGAGGGCACGGTAGGCAACGGCATGCTTGGACAAATCGTCATAGATGATGAGTACATCTTTGCCCTGAAACATGAAATGTTCCCCGATGGCCGCACCTGCGTAGGGGGCGATATACTGCAAAGAAGCGGGGTCAGATGCCCCTGCTGCCACAATAATCGTATAATCCATTGCCCCATGTTCTTCCAAGGTGCTCTGCAAGCGGGCAACGGTGGAGGCTTTTTGCCCGATGGAGACATAAATACAAATGACGTCCTGTCCCTTTTGGTTCAAAATCGCATCCACGGCAATGGCGGTTTTACCTGTCTGCTTGTCGCCGATGATGAGTTCACGTTGTCCACGACCAATGGGCACCATGGTATCAATTGCCAAAATGCCCGTCTGGAGGGGCACGGTGACTGCTTCAC
>CAZSWQ010000120.1:0-5362 GCA_964611025.1 uncultured Ruminiclostridium sp. | reverse complement strand
GCCCCCGACGCCGAAGGCGTCGGGGGCTTTGCCTTTGGGTTTATTTTGCTTGGATGTAGCCCTCCGCACAGAGCAATTCTGCCAGAAGCACCGCACCGCCCGCAGCACCACGCAGGGTGTTGTGGGCAAGTCCGACAAATTTATAATCGAATTGGGTATCGGGACGCAGACGTCCCAAAGAAACCGCCATACCACCTTCGAGGTCACGGTCAAGACGCGCCTGAGGACGGTCGTTTTCCTCGAAATAGTGCAGGAATTGACGGGGGGCAGAGGGCAAATCCAATTCCTGTGCTCTGCCTTGGAAGTTTGCCCAGATGTCTTTGATTTCTTCCGAAGAGGGCTTGTTCTCAAAGCGGACAAAGACCGCTGCAGTGTGCCCATCGGTCACGGGTACACGCAGGCACTGTGCCGTGATGGAGGGTGCAACAGCCGTTTCAATGACACCGTTTGCCACCTTGCCCCAGAGCTTCAAGGGTTCTTTTTCGGATTTTTCTTCTTCGCCCCCGATATAGGGAATCACGTTATCAATCATTTCAGGCCAGCGTTCAAAGGTCTTGCCTGCACCGGAAATTGCCTGATAAGTACAGACCAACACATCAGAAATGCCGAACTTACGCAGGGGATGCAGGGCGGGGGCATAGCCTTGGATGGAGCAGTTGGACTTGACGGCGATGAAGCCTTTTTCTGTGCCCAAGCGTTTTCTCTGGTCTGCAATGACGTCCAGATGCTCGGGGTTGATTTCAGGCACAACCATGGGCACGTCGGGTGTCCAGCGGTGGGCACTGTTGTTGGAGACCACGGGGCACTCCAATTTTGCATAGGCTTCTTCCAGTGCCTTGATTTCGTCCTTTTTCATATCCACCGCAGAGAAGACAAAATCGACCTGAGAAGCAACCGTTTCCATGTCGTCCACAGCGTTGAAGACAATCATGTCTTTGACGCTTTCGGGCATGGGCACAGCCATTGCCCAACGTGCCCCGACCGCATCTGCATAGCGTTGCCCCGCCGAGCGGGCACTGGCGGCAATCGCCTTGACCTCAAACCAAGGGTGTCCCACCAGCAAGGTCACAAAGCGCTGACCGACCATACCTGTACCACCAATGACACCTACAGAATATTTTTTCATCAAAATTCCTCCTCTTTTTGTCCTTTTCGGCTGATTCTCTGGGAAAATGTGAAATATCAGTTGAAAAGAGCTAGGCTTTTATACTATAATATGACAGCTTGGGTAAGACGCAAGGTGCATACCCAAAAAATGCCTTGTTTCTCATCATACCACGCTCATGAGTGCCTGTCAATGTGCCGATTTCTAGGGAGGATTGTTATGAAAAAACGCTTACTTGCACTGCTTTTGACCCTGCCCCTTTTGGGGCTGCTGACCAGCGAGACCACGCTCGCCTATTCCGATGACGACAGCATCCGTGTCGGTCTGTTTTACGGGGGCGATGCCCTCTCCAGTGCCAACCTCGAAAACAGCGAAGGGCAGGGCTACGATTTTGGCTACTACCGTGATGGTGGGAGCTTCGTCTCTCTGGCTGAAACCAACGTGACCCAAATCACCATGATGAAAACCCAAAATATGTACCTGCGTAACGACATATACTATCAGGGCACGGGCAGTACCAGCGAGACCATCGGGGCATATCACCTGCAACTGCGTGAGAACTTCTCCAATTTCCAGACCGCAAACCAGAGAGCAAACGAATACAACAACGCTTTCCCCGCTTGGATTGACGGGAGCTATGTTGTCCGCATCGGGGCTTATGCCACAGAGAGCCTTGCCAACACCGCACAAGACCAATTCAACCGACCCAGCAGTGTCACCGTAGTTGGCACGAGCAATCAGGGCATCAACATCACCCAGACCAAAACCACAGATATTTTGTTCCAGTTCGACGGTGCGGGCAAGCAGGTCTTGGCGGTCAATCCCAAGGAAATGGGCACAAGCAAAAGCATCACTTGGTTCAAGGGCTACCGCTACTACGGCGATTTCCTCTACGAACGGGTTGGGGGAAACAATTTGACCGTCTCCAACCGCCTGCCCATTCAGGATTACCTCAAAGGTGTTCTGCCCTATGAAATGAGTGCCTCTTGGCCAAGAGAAGCCCTCAAAGCACAGGCAGTCTGTGCCCGCACCTATACCTACATCACCAAGGGCACACGCCACAACAAAGACGGCTTCGACATCTGCAACAGTACCTGCTGTCAGGTCTACAAGGGCATGAACAAGGCGAGTGCCAACAGCGACGCCGCCGTGGACGAAACCCGTAACATCCATGCCTACTACCAAGGCAAATTGGCACAGACCTTTTACTATGCCGCCAACGGGGGTGCATCGGAAGATGTACGCAATGTCTGGTCGAGCGACAGCAACCTGCCCTACCTCTCTGGTGTGAGAGACCACTACGAGACCAGCATACAGGACAGCATCCCCAACTACAACTGGTCGACCAGCTTCACGGGACAGGCTCTGCAAGAACGACTGACCAGCCGTGGCTATACCACAGACACCATTGTCGATTGCTGGGTCAGTGAACGTACCGCCCTTGGCAATGTCAAAACGCTGACCTTTCAGGACAGCACAGGACGCATTTTGACCTTCTCCAAGGAAAAAGCCCGCACCATTTTGGGGGTCAATTCTCTGCGATTTGACGTGCTGGGGGGCAGTGGCACAAGTAGTTTGCCCACAGATACCAGCACTGCCCGCTATTACATCGACGACGACAGCGAGGGTGTCCGTCAACTGGAAGGGCTTTGGAGCATCGGCAGCAACGAAGACCAAGAACCCCTTGGCAATGCCCTCTATGCCATTTCCAGCAGGGGCACAAACACCCTGCAAGCCAGCACCAGCACCCCCGCCCCCGTACAGCCTGTGCCTTCGAGCGGGCTGTTTACCGTTCAGGGCAAGGGCAATGGTCACCACGTCGGCATGAGCCAGTGGGGGGCATATGCCATGGCACAACAGGGCTTAAACTTTGAAAGCATCTTAAAATTTTACTTTGTAGGGATTGATTTGTATTAAAACAGCTGATTTTTATTTTGACCTGCCCGAAGACCGCATCGCACAGACCCCCCTCGACCAGCGAGATGCGTCTCGTCTGCTCTGCCTCGACCCCGAAAGCCAACGTTTGGCACACAAACAGTTTCACGATTTGCCACAGTTTCTCCAAAAAGGCGACTGCTTGGTTTTGAATGATTCCCGTGTCCTACCCGCACGTCTTTTGGGACAGCGTCTGCCCGCTGGAGGCGGTGCGGAACTGGTTTTGCTGGTCGACCGTGGGAAAAACATCTGGGAATGTCTGGTGCGTCCTGGGCGCAAGTTGCGTGTGGGGGCAAGCATTTCTTTTGGTGCGGGCGAACTGCACGCCGAAATTGTGGAAGTGCTGGACAACGGCAACCGTCTGGTGCAGTTTTCCTACGAGGGTATTTTTCTCGAATGCCTCGAACGCCTCGGCAAAATGCCCCTGCCCCCCTATATTAAGGAGACGCTGGAAGATGCCGAACGCTATCAGACGGTCTATTCCAAAGAACTCGGCTCAGCGGCCGCCCCCACAGCGGGCTTGCATTTTACACCAGCACTTTTGGCAGAGATTGAGGCACAGGGTGTTCGCATCGCCTATGTGACCCTGCATGTGGGCTTGGGCACGTTCCGCCCCGTCAAGGTGGACGATGTCTTGTCCCACGAAATGCACAGCGAATATTGCACCGTCCCCGAGGAGACCGCTCGCTTGGTGAATGAGACCCATGCCCAAGGCGGGCGGGTCTTCTGCGTTGGCACGACCTCCTGCCGTACCGTGGAGAGCTTCGCCACAGAAGACGGTGTTTTAGAAGCGGGGAGCAAGTGGACAAACATTTTCATCTACCCAGAGTATCGCTTTAAAATTTTGGATTGTCTGGTCACAAATTTCCATTTGCCCGAATCTACGCTGATTATGCTGGTTTCCGCTTTGGCGGGACGAGACTTCGTGCTGGATGCCTACAAAACCGCCGTCGAGACGGGCTATCGCTTCTTCTCCTTTGGGGATGCCATGCTGATTTGCAAAGGGGCATTTCCCCAGACAGAGATGATTGACAACGGCAGGGATATTTAGTATACTTCTGTTTAATCCCGTAGCGATACGGACAGAGAAGGAGAGGTAAGGTCTTATGATTGAGATACGCAAATTCTTAGATTTGAACCAATTGCAACGGGTGCAAGACCAGTGTGCCATTGCCACAGGCATGGCGATTGTTCTGCTGGATACAGAGGGCAATACACTCAGTAAACCCAGCAATTTCACCAATGTATGTCAAACATATACCCCGACAAATCCAAGTGACCTGTGCCAGCAAGACGCATTTTATCGTGCACAGTGGATGGATATTTCCCTTCCCCTACTCGTGGGAGAGGAACAAGTCGGCACGATTTTTGCAGGACAAGTCCTATCGAAAACACCCAGAGAAGAGAGCGTCCGTTCCCTCGCTTACGAATTTGGGTTGGAGGAAGACAGCTATCTTCGGGCTGTGCAAAATCTGCCCCTGCAGGCGGAAAAAAGCATCCGAGCCAGTGCGGATACCTTGGGCATGCTCCTCAACCAGTGGGTGAATCTCTCCTATATGAACCGCAGCAATGCCAATCAGGTCAATGTCTTTGACCAAGAGATGCAACACATCATGGACGACATCCGTGCGGTCAACAACAAGACCAAAGATTTGACCCGTGTTGCCTCGATGGAAAAAATTCTCTCGCTGAATGCCGCCGTCGAAGCCGCCCGTGCGGGACAAGCAGGTGTGGGCTTTGCCGTGGTTGCCCGTGAAATTGGCGAACTGTCCAACAATTCTGCCAAAATTTACGGGGAAATCATCGACTTGATGGAAAGCATCCGCAATGCCATTTCCCTGATGGACAATGCCCATAAGTGAAACTTGTTATAATGTTATTGTTATAAATTGTAACAGAGGACAAAACAGCCATGTTTTGTCCTCTGTTCTTATTGCTTGTGGAATTTTTTGAGAAGTAAGCACGATTTTTCTTGCATAAGTGCCCAATGTCATATATACTACATTCTGGATTTCAGCAAACGCAGTCCCGCCGATTTCGTATTCGATATTAAAGGAGTTACTACATGTCAAAACGCATGAAATCAACCGCAAAATCCCGTGTTGCCCGCCCACAAATTCGCATCTTAGGACAAAATACCCTCTCGGGTAAGCTCTCTCTCCGCATTGCAGCGGTCTTGCTCATCATGCTCACCCTCTTAACTGTTGTTTCTTCCGCCATTGCCCGTGGGGGCATGTATATGGGGATTGAGGGCGAATGTCGGGAAATGGCATTGCGCAATGCACAGAGCATCCAAACCATGATGGACGAGGCATCTGATGC
>CAZSWQ010000119.1:0-5385 GCA_964611025.1 uncultured Ruminiclostridium sp. | reverse complement strand
GTTTTTAAAACTTTTCGAGTACCTATGAAGTCATTTTTTTATGAAGGAGGGAAGCTAAAGTGCCCAGAAGAGGAAACGTACCCAAGCGTGAAGTATTGCCCGATCCCGTATACCACTCCGTCTTGGTAACCAAGCTGGTTAACAGCATCATGCTCGACGGCAAGAAGGGTGTCGCCCAGAAGGTCGTCTACGGTGCATTTGATATCATCCGTGAAAAGCTCGACCAAGACCCCCTGGAGGTGTTCACCACAGCTCTGGAGAACATTATGCCTTCTTTGGAAGTCAAGGCTCGCCGTGTTGGCGGTGCTACCTATCAGGTTCCCATGGAAGTTCGTCCCGAAAGACGTCAGACCCTCGGTCTGCGTTGGTTGACCAACTACTCCCGCAACCGCAGCGAGAGAACCATGAGAGAAAGACTGGCTGGCGAATTGATGGACGCACTCAACAATCTCGGCGGTGCCGTCAAGAAGCGTGAAGAAACCCACAGAATGGCAGAATCCAACAAGGCTTTTGCACATTTCCGCTGGTAATACAGAGTATTTGGAGTTAAACTATGTCAAGAAAAGTGTCCATTGACAACACACGCAACATCGGCATCATGGCTCACATTGATGCTGGTAAAACCACCACCACCGAACGTATTTTGTTCTACACGGGTGTTAACTACAAAATCGGCGAAACCCACGAAGGTACTGCTACCATGGACTGGATGGCTCAGGAGCAGGAACGTGGTATCACCATCACTTCCGCAGCAACCACTTGCTTCTGGAAAGACCACCGTGTTAACATCATCGACACCCCTGGTCACGTTGACTTCACCGTTGAAGTCGAACGCTCCCTGCGTGTCCTCGACGGCTCTGTCACCGTTATGTGTGCAAAGGGCGGCGTCGAACCCCAGTCTGAAACCGTTTGGAGACAGGCTGACCACTATCATGTTCCCCGTATGATTTACGTCAATAAGATGGACATCATGGGCGCAGACTTCTACCACGTCATTGACATGATTCATGACCGTTTGAAGGCAAATGCTGTGCCCATCCAGTTGCCCATCGGCAAGGAAGATACTTTTAAGGGCATGGTTGACCTGATTGAAATGAAGGCGCACGTCTTCTAC
Organism: uncultured Ruminiclostridium sp.; assembly: GCA_964611025.1. Classification (GTDB taxonomy): domain Bacteria; phylum Bacillota; class Clostridia; order Oscillospirales; family Oscillospiraceae; genus Evtepia. Next base: position 4,271 of record CAZSWQ010000119.1, on the reverse strand, counting down.
GACAAGACGGGTCAGGATATGCGTTTGGAAGAAATTCCCGAAGATATGAAGGACGATGCAGAAATGTATCGCCTCCAGCTGATTGAAGCCCTTTCCGATTTCGACGATGACATCGCCGAAAAGTATCTGGAAGGCGAAGAAGTCAGCGTGGAAGAAATCAAGAATGCCATCCGTCAGGCAACCATCAATGTTCAGATGGTGCCCGTGGTCTGCGGTACTTCCTACCGTAACCGTGGCGTGCAGGAATTGTTGGATGCAATTGTGGCATACATGCCCTCCCCCAACGATATCCCTGCCATCACTGGTATCGACTCCGAAACCGGTGAAGAAGACAGCCGTCCCGCAGACGACAACGGTCCTTTCTCCGCTCTGGCATTTAAGATTATGACTGACCCCTATGTTGGTCGTCTGTCCTTCTTCCGTGTCTACTCTGGTAGCCTGACCACGGGTTCTTCCGTGTTCAACAGCACCAAGGGCAACCGTGAACGCATCGGTCGTATCCTGCAGATGCACGCAAACCACCGTGAAGACATCGAAGTCGTTTACAGTGGTGACATCGCTGCAGCGGTCGGTCTGAAGAACACCACCACGGGTGATACCCTCTGTGACGAAAAGCACGCCATCGTGCTCGAATCCATGGAATTCCCCGACCCCGTTATCCGTGTCGCCATCGAACCCAAGACCAAAGCTGGTCAGGAAAAGATGGGTCTGGCACTGATGAAGCTGGCAGAAGAAGACCCCACTTTCAAGACCTACACGGACGAAGAAACGGGTCAGACCATCATCGCTGGCATGGGCGAACTGCACTTGGAAATCATTGTTGACCGTCTGCTCCGTGAATTTAAGGTCGAAGCAAACGTCGGCAAGCCTCAGGTTGCTTACAAAGAAACCATCACCAAGACCGTTGAGCAGGACACCAAGTACGCTCGTCAGTCTGGTGGTAAGGGTCAGTATGGTCACTGTAAGATTCGTGTCGAACCCAATGAATCCGGTAAGGGTTACGAGTTCGTCAACGCAATCGTCGGTGGTGCCATCCCCAAGGAATACATCCCCGCAGTCGACGCAGGCATCAAGGGCGCAATGCAGGCTGGTATTCTGGCAGGCTATCCCGTTGTTGACGTCAAGGTCAGCCTCTATGATGGTTCTTACCATGAAGTTGACTCCTCTGAAATGGCGTTTAAGATTGCTGGCTCTATGGCGTTCAAGGAAGCTTGCCGTAAGGCTGGCGCTATCCTGCAAGAACCCATCATGAAGGTCAGTGTCAACGTGCCCGAAGACTACATGGGCGACGTCATCGGCGACCTCAACTCCCGCCGTGGTCAGATTCAGGGCATGGAAGCACGCAGCGGCGCACAGCAGATTGATGCTGCCGTTCCCCTGTCTGAAATGTTCGGTTATGCAACCGACCTGCGCAGCCGTACTCAGGGTCGTGGTCAGTATTCCATGGAACCCAGCCACTATATGGAAATGCCCAAGAGCATCACCGAAAAAATCGTGGCACAGCGCAACGGCAATAACGACTAAAGTCCAAAAACTTTTCTCGTATCCGTTGAATTTTCCCGAAAAATATTGTAAAATGGTCGTAACCCAGCGCGGAAACGTACCATTTCATCATTGACTTGACACAAACAAGGAGGATTACCAATCATGGCTAAGCAAAAGTTTGAAAGAAATAAGCCCCACGTAAACATTGGTACCATCGGTCACGTTGACCATGGTAAGACCACCCTGACCGCAGCAATCACCAAGTATCTGGCTCTTCAGGGCAAGGCTGAATTTGAAGATTACTCCAGCATCGATAAGGCTCCCGAAGAAAGAGAACGTGGTATCACCATCAACACCGCTCACGTTGAATACGAAACCGACCTGCGTCACTATGCGCACGTTGACTGCCCTGGCCACGCCGACTATATCAAGAACATGATTACCGGTGCTGCTCAGATGGACGGTGCTATTCTGGTTATCGCTGCAACTGACGGCCCGATGGCTCAGACCCGTGAACACATCCTGCTGGCTCGTCAGGTTGGCGTTCCCGCAATCGTTGTCTTCCTGAACAAGGTTGACCTCTTGGACGACGAAGAACTGCTCGAACTGGTCGAAATGGAAGTGCGTGAACTGCTGTCCAAGTATGACTTCCCCGGCGACGACCTGCCCGTCATCAAGGGTTCCGGTCTGATTGCCCTGACCTGTGAAGACAAGGATCCTGAAAATGCAGACTACGCTGCTATCAAGGAACTGATGGACGCTGTCGACTCCTATATCCCCACCCCCGACCGTAAGGCTGACCTGCCCTTCCTGATGCCTGTTGAGGACGTCTTCACCATCACCGGTCGTGGCACCGTTGCAACTGGCCGTGTTGAACGTGGTCAGATTAACATGGGCGACAAAATCCAGATTGTTGGTCTGGCTGAAGAAGCTCGTGACACCACCATCACCGGCATTGAAATGTTCCGCAAGCTGCTCGACTATGCAGAAGCTGGCGACAACATCGGTGCTCTGCTGCGTGGCGTTGACAAGAAGGACATCCAGCGTGGTCAGGTTTTGGCGAAGCCCAACTCCATCAAGCCTCTGACCAAGTTCATGGGTCAGGTCTACGTTCTGTCCAAGGAAGAAGGCGGCCGTCACACTCCTTTCTTCAACAACTACCGTCCCCAGTTCTACTTCCGTACCACCGACGTTACCGGCATCATCAACCTGCCCGAAGGCACTGAAATGTGTATGCCTGGCGACAACGTCGAAATGGACGTTGAACTGATTACCCCCATCGCTATCGAAAAGGGTCTGCGTTTCGCTATCCGTGAAGGTGGCCGTACCGTAGGCTCGGGCGTTGTCATCGAAATCACCGAATAATTTTTCTGTGCATTTCTGATTGCGACTTTCTCAAGCGGGCAAAGCTGCGGCTTTGCCCGCTTGTTTTATATGTTTATGGTTTTTTCTCTTGAAAGGAGCTTGTTCTTATGGCACTGCCCACCGAAGCCATCACAGGCGATTTGGGTGACGTGGAAGTCTTGCAGGAAAACGTGGATAGTATTTTTCAGACCATGATAGGCGACGGTTCTTTTCAGCACATCTCTTGGTTTTGGCTGAAAATCCTCTTAATTTTCATGGCATGTTTGATTGGAAAACGGCTGATTTTGGCGAGCCTTTCCCGTATCTTGGCAAAAACAAAGATGGAAAAAGGCTTGCAAATTTTCATCCGTAATATCGGCAATGTCCTGCTCTGGTTGGTGACTGTCTTCGTGGTTGCCGATGCTCTGGGCATCAGTGCCACACCCCTTCTGGCGACCTTCAGCGTCATGGGGCTTGCCCTGACACTGGCGGTCAAGGACAGCCTCTCCAACCTCTCAGGGGGCATCAACATCCTCATGAGCAGTCCCTTTGTCGTGGGCGATTATGTCAACATTGGCGACGAGGAGGGCACAGTCAAGGAAATTGGCATGGTACACACCACGCTTTCCACCATGGACAATCGGCGGATTATGTTGCCCAATAGTGTCGTCATGGGGGGCAAGGTCATCAATTACACCGCAGAAAAAGACCGCCGTGTGGATATTGTCTTTTCCACCAGCTATGATACCCCCGTGCAGGAGGTACAGCGTGTCATGTTGGATATGATAGCCAAAGAGCCATTGGCATATTTTGAGCCAGCCCCCACGGCTTATGTCAAAAATTATGCCGACAGTGCCATTGAGTACACACTCAGGGTCTGGTGTAGCAAAGACGATTATTGGACACTGTATTTTTCCATTCTGGACAACATCAAGCCTACGCTCGACCAAGCGGGCATAGAAATCCCCTATCCCCACCTCAATGTCCATATGCAAAAAGACCTGTGAAAAAGCCTGTGGCATTTGCCACAGGCTTTTTTTAGGAAGGCTGTGTCAACCCGTGCAGAAGCTCCCCCGTTGCACCGTCAAAGACCTCCCCTGCAATGACACGGTTTTTGTAGATGAGCAGGGAGACGCAAGCGGTTTTGCTCTCGTCAGGGTAATTTTGAATCACATAGGTGTATCGTTTTGCTTTTTTGCCCAGATATTTTTGCAAATCAAAGCCCTGTGCCGCCTGCATGAGGGCATATTCCTCTAAGGTCGCATCCAGCTCCTTGGGCAGTTGCATTTCCTCGACCATGGCAGTTTCCGCCTCCACCACATAGCCAAATTGCGAGAGATAAAAGAGGCGGTCTTCTTCGGTCTTAATGCCCTTGGGCGAAACCCCTGTGCTGGGGGCAAGGCTCTCCTGACTGTCGGCTTGCAACAGCCCCACAAATGAAC
>CAZSWQ010000118.1:0-5393 GCA_964611025.1 uncultured Ruminiclostridium sp. | reverse complement strand
GGCGGGTTCTATCTTCACGCAGGGTCAAAAATCTTGTTCGTAACGCTCTTTGCGCTGCATCAGTTCTTGAAACAGGGCACGGATGTCTTCGCCCAAGTAAAATACACGGTAAGCGGCGGCGGCAATGGGCATTTCCACCCCAACCTTTTCCGCCAAAACACGGGCGGAATCCACCGCAAAATAGCCCTCAACCACCGCCCCAATCTGGGCAATGGCTTCCTGCACGGGCACACCCTGCCCAATCAATATCCCCGCACGATTGTTGCGGGAGTTCATGGAGGTACAGGTGACAATCAAGTCCCCCATGCCCGTCAGACCCGCAAAGGTCTCGGGCTTGCCCCCCAGTGCAACCCCCAAACGGGTCATTTCCACCAAGCCACGGGTCATCAGCATTGCTTTGGTATTGTCCCCAAAGCCCATGCCCTGACAACAACCCGCACACAGTGCCATGATATTCTTCAGTGCTGCACCGAGCTCCACACCAATGACATCGGAACTGCTGTACACCCGAAAGCGTTCACTCAAGAAAGCCGTTTGCACCTGCTCGGCAATCGCCCGTTCAGGGCAGGCGACCACGCAGGCGGTGGGCATATGCCGTGCCACTTCCTCCGCATGCGATGGGCCAGACAAAACCGCCACGGGAAATGCCCCCTGTGTCTCCTCGGCAATCACTTCCGACAGACGCAAGGAACGCACTTTCTCAATGCCCTTGGAGACCGAAAGCAAAATTGTCCCCGCCCGCAGGAGCGGATAGACCATCTTTGCGGTATTGCGTACCGCAAACGAGGGTGTGGCAAAAACCACCAAATCACAATCTTTGACACAAGCATAGTCCGATGTAAACACCAAGGCGGGGGGCAACTGCACCTCAGGCAAAAGCGGATTTTCTCGCTCCGCTTCTAAGTGTGCCGACTCCTCTGCCGTATACGACCAGAGCGTCACGCTATGTCCATTTTCCACCAGAAGCAGGGCGAGGGCTGTCCCCCAGCCACCACTGCCCAAAACAGCAATTTTCATGACTCTACCTTCTTTCGATGAAGACTAAATTTCGATTCCTTCCCCTGACACAGACGGACGATATTCGCCCTGTGTTGCCAGAGAATCAAAAGGGCAAACAAAACAGCCAAAATGCCCACAGACAGGGTCTGATAGACCCAGATGCTGGCGACGGGAAAGGTCGCTGCCGCCAGACAAGAACCCAAGGACACAAATCGGGTCAAAACGGAAAAAAGAAAAAATACAGCAAAGACCGCCACACCAATCCGCCAATCCAAGGTCAGGGCGAGTGCCCCGCCCGACAAAATGCCCTTGCCCCCCCGAAACTGAAACATCACGGGGAACATGTGCCCCAAGGCACAAAAAAAGCCTGTCCAAAACGAGATGACCACGGGCACGGGCGAGAGAAACAAGCCCAGCAGAAAACGGGCGAGAAACACCGCCACCAACATTTTCACCACGTCCACCGCCAAAACCAAAAGCGTCAGTTTCCCGCCAAAGGTGCGGTGAAAATTCGTCAAGCCCGCATTGCCGCTGCCGTGCTGGCGGATATCATCGTGCAGGATATATTTCGAGACAATGACCGCCCCATTGGAACAGCCCAGCAGGTAGCCCATAACTGCCATGCCTGCCAAAAACAGGCAGGCAGTCATAGACGACGCAAAGCCCGCAAACAACACAGAAAAGCCCTGTTCCACGACTTAGCCCTCCTTGTCGCCCTTTTGACGGATGGTCATACGCAAAGGTGTACCCTCCAGACCAAAGGTACTACGGATTTGGTTTTCCAAGTAGCGTTGGTAGGAGAAGTGGAACAATTTCGCCTCATTACAGAAGCAGACAAAGTGCGGAGGACGGATGCCAATTTGGGTCATATAATAGACCTTCAGACGGCGACCCTTATCCGAAGGGGGCTGCACACGGGCGGTCGCATCTGCCAAAAGACTGTTCAGCATACCCGTGGTGATACGCAACGATGCCTGCTCAGAGACATAAGAAATCAGTTCAAACAGGCGGGGCACACGCTGACCCGTCATGGCGGAGATGAACAAAATGGGTGCATAGGTCATATATGCCAAATCGGTGCGGATTTCTTCTCGCATTCTGTCCATGGTCTTGCCATCTTTTTCCACCAAGTCCCATTTATTCACCACGATGATACAGGCTTTGCCCGCATCGTGGGCAATGCCCGCCACCTTGGTGTCTTGGTCGGTGACACCCTCGGTGGCATCAATCATAATCAGGCAGACGTCCGAGCGTTCAATCGCCATGACCGCCCGCAAGACAGAAAATTTCTCGATGCGTTCGTCCACCTTGGACTTACGACGCATGCCAGCGGTATCAATGAACAAATATTTTCCCGTTTCGTTTTCAAAATAGCTGTCGACCGCATCACGGGTCGTGCCCGCCACGTTGCTGACAATGACACGTTCTTCGCCCAAAATGCGGTTGATGAGGGAGGATTTGCCCACGTTGGGCTTGCCAATGACGGCAACTTTGATGATGTCCTCGTCGATTTCTTCTTCGCTCATGTCTTCTGGGAAGTGTTCAATACAGGCATCGAGCAGGTCGCCCGTGCCGTGTCCGTGGACGGCGGAAACAGCGATGGGGTCGCCCAGACCCAGATTATAAAATTCGTAAATATCGGGGTTTTCTCGTCCCACCTGATCCATCTTATTGATGGCGAGGACAACGGGCTTGCCAGAACGCAAAAGCATATTGCCCACATCTTGGTCAGAGGCGGTCATGCCCGTTTTGATGTCGCAAACAAAGACAATGACGGTTGCGTTTTCAATGGCGATTTCTGCTTGACGGCGCATGAAGCTCAAAATTTGGGTGTCGCTGCTGGGCTCTATGCCCCCCGTGTCGACCATATCAAAGGTATGTCCGCCCCATTCGCACTCGGCGTACAGGCGGTCACGGGTGACACCGGGGGTGTCTTCGACAATGGACAGGCGCTGTCCCACCAGTCGGTTGAACAGCATGGACTTCCCCACATTGGGGCGTCCGACGATGGCTACCAGAGGTCTTGCCATGGTGATTTCCTCCTGATTCTTTCTATTTGGAATTGTAGTAGTATATGGTATGAAGTTCTTGGGTGTCAGACACCAAAAATTGCCTCGAACAAGTCGAAGCCGTCTTGCTCGACCACGACCACAGGCACACCCAAGCGGTCTTCCACCTGTGCGACGGTCACATCATCCAGAAAAACGGTTTCGCCGTGGCGGAGCATGTTCTGGGGCAGCAAGAGCCGTGTTCCCAAATGTTTTCCCTCAAGTTGTGCCATCAAATCGCCCCCTGTGACCAGCCCTGCCACATCAATGGTCTCGCCAAAAAACACGTTCCGTATGGGGTAAATGGTATAGTTTAGGTCGGTCTTGCATTTCTGGGCAACGTCGTCTATCATCTGACGCAGGAAGGGCGCAGCAGCCACACCTGTGGCGATGGAAAAGGGTGCAACGGGGGGAATCTCCCCCACACCCAAGGCCGCCCCGTGGCATTCGGTCTCCAGCAAGCGGAGCATACCCACACCATTTTCCAGCTGGGTGAAGTCCTCGTAGCTTTCTTCAAGGGGTAGTGTTTGCTCGGCACGAATATAACATTCATCGGAGCACCAGAAAATGCGTGAGCCTTTTTCGGCAAGGCAGGTCTCGGCAAAGGCTTCGACTTGGGCAACGAGTGCCTTTGCCTCCTCCACCCGATAGGGGCGCAGGGGGTAACAGCCCTCCCGCCACTTGGTCACACCCACGGGAACAATGGAGACACTCTTGACATAGGGGTAGAGGCTGGCGAGGTCGCACATGCTCTGGGCGAGTGCCTGCCCGTCATTCAGTGCAGGACAGGCGACAATTTGACAGTTCATGGTGATGTGGGCATTTGCGAAGCGTTGCATGATGGCAAAGCCCTCTCCCGCCCGCCGAGAACCCAAAAGCGTCTGACGCAAGGCAGGTTCCGTGGCATGGACGGAAATATTGATGGGGGAAATGTGCAAGTCCATGATGCGCTGGATTTCTCGCTTGGAGAGGTTGGTTAAGGTGATATAGTTGCCCATGAGGAAGGACAGGCGGGCATCGTCGTCCTTGAAATAGAGCGTTTCGCGCATGTTGGGGGGGAGCTGGTCAACAAAGCAAAATACGCAGTTGTTGGCACAGGGGCGGGGCTTGTCCATGAGATAGCTCTCAAATTCCAAGCCCAAATCCTCGCCGATTTCTTTGTGAATCCGCACTTCACGCTCTGTGCCCTCGGCTGTTTCGAGCAGGAGCGTGAACATCGGCTCATAGGTGTAATATTTATAGTCCAATACGTCTAAAATGCGTTTATCGTCCACTTGGAGCAGACGCTCCCCAGGGACAATGCCCACACGGTCTGCGACACTGTGGGGGGTAACGCACTGAATTTGGCTCATTGCCATGGTGGGAAAAACCTCCCTTTTTTGATGGAGTGGAAGTTGCACAGGGGAAAAAGATAAAAAAAGAAAGAGAGGGCAAAAATCCCCCTCTCCTTTTTTCCCGTTTTATTACTCCGCAACCTTGCCGTATGCCTTACCATCATAAGTCATGCAGGATTTGCAGATACGATGGGGCAGACGAAACGCACCGCACTTGGGGCAGGTGGTGACAGCAGGGCTCGACAGCTTCCAGTGGGAGCTGCGGCGCTTGTCACGTCTAGCCTTGGAGACTTTACTCTTAGGAACCGCCATGTTTAGACACCTCCTTGGTGATATGCCCCGACGAAGGGGGGCAAAAAATGACTGCGAGACAGAGGAATCTATGCTCTATCTCCTTACTTGGGTTGTTCAAGCAACTGTGAAAGTGCCGCCCAACGGGGGTCAATTTCTTTCTGACAGCGACAGGCTTCGGTGTTCAAATCCGCACCGCAACCTGAGCATAAGCCTTTACAGTCGTCTGAGCAAAGATTCTTCGTGTCCAAATCAAGGACATATGCCGTATATGCCAGTTCCTCCACGTCCAGTTCGTCGCCGTCGAGCAAGACAATTTCGCCTTCCTCTTCGTCCACGAGTTCTTGTGCAAGCACAAACTGAAGGGGGACGGACTTCACTCTTTGGAAGTGCTTCATACAGCGGTCGCAAACGAGCGACAACTCGGCACTTGCCTCGCCAGTCAAGGACAACACATCCGCCGTATTTCTGACCACACCAGAGACATGGACGGGTTGTGTAACAGGGTGCTCGCCGTAGAAATCCACCTCGGACAAATCCATAGAAAAGTCAAAGGGGAGCGTCGCACCTGGGTTATGAATGATAGATTGAAGTTTTAATCGCATTAGCATACTCCCTCACAATGGTACTTGAATATTATAATGAAATATTTGCAAATTGTCAAATGCTTTCTGGAAAAAAATCAAATTTGTGATACAATGGAAGATATACGGCAAAAATC
>CAZSWQ010000117.1:0-5502 GCA_964611025.1 uncultured Ruminiclostridium sp. | reverse complement strand
TGTGCTGCCTGATTTGCCTGCTCCAGTACCTGTATGTCCTCGGTCAAATTGGCGAGCTTGAGTTCGGGCAAACCGTGTTGTTTTTCCCCGAAAAATTCCCCAGGACCACGCAGACGCAAATCTTCTTCCGCCAGTCGAAAGCCGTCCGTGCAGTCGCACAACAGCTCCAGCCGTTCCCGACTGGTCTTCCCCCAGTGCTCACTGACCAAAACACAATACGCTTGTGCATGGTCACGCCCAACCCGTCCCCGCAACTGGTGCAACTGCGATAAGCCAAACCGCTCCGCATTTTCAATCACCATCACGGTGGCATTGGGGACATTCACCCCAACCTCAATGACCGTCGTCGCCACCAAAATATCGAGCTTGCCCGCCGAAAATGCCTCCATGATGGGGGCTTTTTCGTTGGCTTTCATCTTCCCATGTAAAATCCCCACCTTCAACTGTGGAAAAACCCTCGTTTGCAAATCCGCCCCGAACTGCTCCACCGCTTTCATGCTTTTTTTCTCGTCTTCCTCCACACTGGGACAGACCCAATACACCTGATGCCCTAAGTGCACTTGTTCTTCCACAAAGCCACAGAGCCTGCGACGCTTGTCCTCCCCGATGATGATTGTCTCCACGGGTTTTCTGCCAGCGGGCGAGGCATCTAAAATCGACAAATCCAAATCTCCATAGACCATGAGGGCAAGCGTGCGGGGGATGGGTGTGGCGGACATGACCAACACATGGGCTTTGTGGGCTTGTCCCGTTTTGCTCGAGAGCTTCGCCCGCTGATGCACCCCAAAGCGGTGTTGCTCGTCTGTAATCACCAGACCCAAACGGGCAAATTGTACGCTGTCGCTCAAGAGTGCATGTGTCCCCACCACCACATCTATCTCCCCCGTCTGGAGCGACGTTTGCACCTGACGTTTTTGCTTGGGTGTCATGCTCCCCAGAAGCAAACCCACCCGCAAACCCAAGGGTGTCAAGAGGCTGTCCAGTGTCGCATACTGTTGCCGTGCCAAAACATCCGTGGGTGCCATAAATGCCCCCTGCATATCATTTTGACAGGCGACATAGAGTGCGAGCAGTGCCACTGCTGTTTTCCCAGAGCCGACATCTCCCTGCAAAAGCCGATTCATGGGCACAGCCTCTGCCATGTCTGCAAAAATTTCACAGCTGACCCGTTCCTGTGCCTCGGTCAGCATAAAAGGCAGGGCGGAAACCAGCGGGGCAACCTCCTGCTTCGGGCAGGGAATCGCCTCGCCCCGCCGTCCCTGTGTCCGAAACAGTGCCAGCCCCAAATGCAAACAGAGTGCCTCCTCAAAGACCAGCCGTCGCCGTGCCAAAGACAAATCTTCCCAAGACGTGGGGCGGTGTATCTGCTGATAGGCATAGCCCATGGGGGCAAGTCCATAATCTTCCAGCATCCAGAGGGGCAAAGATTCGGGCAGTGCCCCCGCTCGCAACAAAATTTCCCGCACCAGTCCCATCAGAAAAGGCTGTTTGATGCCCGCCGTCAGGGCATAGACGGGCACTAAGCCCCCATTCAGCCCCGCTTGGCGGTAGCGTTCCACATAGGGATTGACCATACAAAGCCCCTGCATGCGCCGTTCCAATTTGCCCCAAAAGCTATAGACACAGCCCGCTTGCATCTGCTCCACCCGATAGAGCTGGTTGAAAAAGACCAGTTGCATCTGTCCTGTGTGGTCAAAGGCTGTCCCCTCCACCAGCTGTCTGCCCCCCGAAATCTGACGCACTTGCAGGGCATCGGATAGACGCAATAACACACAAACCATCTGCTCAAGCGGGCTTTCTGCCAAGGAGGCTTCCAGCCGTCTGTCCTCATAATGGCGCGGGAAATGTTGCAGCATATCCCAAAAACTCGCCAGACCCAAGCGGGCAAGTGCCGTCACTTTGACCTTCCCCACCCCCGACAAACACGATAGGGCTTCCTGTTCCAATAACACAAGCAGTCTCTCCTCTCTATTTTGGGCATCCTATCCCCTATGGTTTTTTTCTGAGACAAATATGGAATTTGTCCCTACACCCCGCATGGTCTTTATCCCCTTTGCCAAAGGGGGATACCGCCGTAGGCGGCGGGGGATTGCATTTTTCTCTTTTCATTTTTCATTATGAATTATGAATCATGAATTATCAATCATCATACCGTGTTTTTGCGGGTCTGTCTAGGGAAAGGGACAGCCCTAAACGGGAAAACAGAGGCGAACGGCAAAGGCGGCGGCAACAAAGCCCGTAATATCCGCACAGAGGGCAGCGGGAATGGCATAGCGGGTTTCCTGAATGTTTGCCGCCCCGAAATAGACGGCAATGGTGTAAAAGGTCGTTTCGGTCGAGCCGAGCATGACCGCCGCACAGCGTCCGATGTAAGAATCCACCCCGTGTACTTGAATCAGTTCAGCGGCAACACCCAGTGCAGCCGAGCCACTGAGCGGGCGGGTGAGCATCAAGCCCACCGTCTCGGGTGGAATGGCAAACACAGCCAACACGGGGGCGAGCAAGCCCTCCAGACCCGCCACTGCCCCAGAGACCCGAAACACAGAGACGGCAGTCAAAAGGCAAATCAGGGCGGGCAAAATCCCCACCAGAATCTCCAAGCCCCGTTTTGCCCCGACCAGAAGTGCGTCATAAATATCCACCCCTTTGCAGACCCCATAGCTGGCAATGCCCGTCACCAGCACGGGCACAAGGAGCGTTGTCCAAGTCAGCATTCCCACAACCTCCAAAGCCTGCGACAGAGCAAGCAGGCACAAATGCCCGCCCCCACCGACAGTGCCGATGCCAACCAAACCGCAGGCAAAATATCAAAGGGTGTCTCACAGCCCGCCCCCATGCGTACCGTTGCCACCGTGGTGGGCAAAAGCTGAATAGAAGCCGTATTGCAAACCACCAGCATACACAAGGCATCGCTCGCCTTGTGCGGGCTGGCACGGCTCATGCCCTTTGCCGTCTGCAAACCCAAGGGCGTGGCGGCATTGCCCAGCCCCAAAAGATTTGCCGAGACATTCGCCGAGAGGGTTTCCATGATGGTTTTATCCCCCGCATGTTGGGGAAAGAGCCGTCGGAGCAGGGGGGAAAGCAGACGTGCCAGACCCCCCGCCAAACCAGACCGCTGTAAAATTTCCATGATGCCCATCCAGAGACAGAGCATGCCCGCCAAGTGCAAGCAGAGGGTGACTGCACTGTTCGCCCCCTCCATCATCCCCCCCGTGAGAGCGGCGATATTTCCAGTTTTCACGGCGGAAAACAGAGAAACCAGCATCATTCCCACCCAGATTCTCGCCATAGCCACAAGTGAACCTCCCCTTTCCCTAGAAAACTTTTGTCCTGTAAAGTAGCATATGTCCTTTTCGCCTCTGCTATAACGCAAGACATAGTCCTTTTTCACAGGGAAATGGCTTGCTTTTCGTCGAAGCTTGTAGAGAGCGGAAATTCATTTCCTTTTTCTATAAAAATTTCCAATTTTCGATTGACAATTCAAATCTCCATGATATAATCAAACACGATCATTTGAGCTACATATGATACACTTTTGCCAAGAAAAGGAGGGGATTGCTATGAAGTCTACTGGTATTGTTCGTAAGGTTGACGAGTTGGGTCGTATTGTTCTGCCCATCGAGTTGCGCCGTACCTTGAATATTGCGGAAAAGGATTCTCTGGAAATCTACGTAGATGGTAATTCTATCATTTTGAAGAAGTATCAGCCCGCTTGTATCTTCTGCGATGGTGCAAACGACATCATCAACTACAAGGGCAAAAATATCTGCACCGCTTGTATGCAGGAACTCGGTCACATGCGCTGAGAAAAACCCTTTCCATGCTCTGCATGGGAAAAAACACCCGACCGCACAGTGCGGTCGGGTGTTTTTTGCGTTCAGCTTTTCGCCTCAAAGTGTGTGCCACAACTGCGACAGTGTACGTCAATGCGTCCCTTGCCACGGGGTACACGCAGGGGCTGGTGACAGTTCGGACAGGTGAAATAGCGGTGCTCTTTGTCCTGACGCATGGTACGTCGCCACTTCAGCCAACGGGAGAAGCTGGTAAATGCCAACAAAAAACGGGCATTTTCCATACGACGCCGTTCGACCTTGCTCGAAAATATGCGAAACAGGGCATAGAGCAAGACCGCATAGCCCAAAAACATCAGGGGCAACAAATGGGTCATACGCACCAGCGTACGCAAGAGAAAAAAGACACACAACAGGCAAAGCCCATAGGCATCAAAACCCGAACGGGTCAACATAAAGTGTTTCAGTCTCGTCAAAGCATATCATCTCCCTACTGCTCTCCATGGAGCAGGTCACACAGTTATCCTGCAATTTTCTCACAGTGACTATTATAAAGCAATGCTATGTCCAGTCAAGAAATGAAACGTAAATATTGTGTAAACGATGCAGGGGCTTCACAGACGCAGGCTGACTTCCCCCGAGGAGAGGGCTTCTTCCCGCCCGTCGGCAAAACGCACTTGCAAGGAAAAATCCTCCTGCAAGCCCAAAACTTCGGCAGCTTCTCGCTGACCCGCCCGCACAACGTCCACCTGTTTGCCCAGCACAAAACAACGGGCTTTGTAGCTCTCAAAATAGGCACGCTCTGCCAGACGGGGGTATTCCAGCCAGAATTGACGGACAATTTCTGCAATCAGACGGACACGCACTGTCCCATCTTGGGGCTTTTCTGGAAAGACCGTCCCGATGATGTCCTGCAAGTCCAGAGGCACACCCTGAGGTGCGGGGTACAAATTCAGCCCTATGCCCAAGACGGCATACTGTAAGCCCCCCGTTTCCAAATCAAAGGCGGCCTCTGTGGCTATCCCGCAGAGTTTTTTCCCCTCGAAAAACACATCATTCACCCACTTGATGCTGGCATCTATCCCACAGACCGCAGAAAGGGCACGACAGACTGCCACCGCCGCCGCAGTGGTGATACATAGGGCATCGGGAGCGGACAAATTTGGGCGCAGGAGCAGGCTCATATAAATCCCCCCCTCACTGGGCGAATAAAAACTCCGCCCAAAGCGTCCCCGTCCTGCGGTCTGCTCCTCTGCGACCAGAAGCAAGCCCTCCTCTGCACCCAGCTCGGCACGTTGGCGCAGGCTGGTATTGGTCGAACCGATGCTCGCATAGACTTCTGGCTGTATGGGCAAGTCCCCCAGATACTGCACCAAAGATACCACGGAGAGCAGGTCACTCTGTGGACAGAGGCGATACCCTCGATTCTGGCGGGCGGTGATGTTGTGCCCCTGTTCCTGCAACTGACGCACCGCCTTCCAGACTGCATTGCGACTGACCCCATACTGCACCGCCAAGGCTTCCCCCGAATGATATGCCTCTCGATTGTGCTCCAACTGCGCCAAAATTTTTTCTGATAATTTCACCGCCATCATCTCCTTTTTTTCTCTTTTTATATTTACATAATATACATATGTACAAAACAAGCCCTACATGGTCTTTATCCCCCTGGTCAAAGGGGGATACCGCCGTAGGCGGAGGGGGATTCCAT
>CAZSWQ010000116.1:0-5544 GCA_964611025.1 uncultured Ruminiclostridium sp. | reverse complement strand
TGTCTCCAAAACTGTTTCCAGATTCACCCAGCCCTGTTTTTGCTGGATGGTTTTGGTCTCCGTAGGGAAAAATTCCATATTTGTCCCTTGGGCAAACTGCAAATTGTTGTGTGAATGCGTGGTCAAATGTATCGGTTGGGAAATTTGCTGGATGGTCTGCAAAAATGTGGGCTTTTTGGGGCTGCTGGCTGAGGCAATGGGGCTGCTTGGGTCTGGGTGTACTAGCGCGTCATTTTTTTTTTAGAAACGCTTTTGAGGAGATCTTGGAGACTCGCCTGTAAGCGTTGGGTGTTTGGGGTATTGCTTTGGAGTTGCTGGGTGAGGGTACGGACTTGTTTTGCGACAGTTTGCTCTTTGATTTTGATTTGTTCCCGCTCGATTTGACGCAACAAATCCCGCATGACGGTCTGGGAAGACGTGGTGATGTTGTCGCCTTTTTGCAGGACAGAAAGTTGGACAAGCAAATTGAGCAGAACGTTTTGGTCTGCTTTTTGTTCCTCGGTCTCTGCCTGTTCTGGGCTGCTCACATAGACGAGAGGTGTCTTGTGGGCTTCACCCAAGGTCGTATTGGGATTGCTTTTGTTGGCAATGCGGTCACAAAAGGAATCGTTTTGTGTTTGTGGCGTCAGCGTAGTGACCGAAGTGGGCATATGTGCCACAGTAATCGGCTGAAAAGCGTCTAAACCCATGTCGTGTTGCGTCCTCTCGGGATAGGATGGTTCTCAAAGGCTTAAAACCAGCTGAGAACGGGAATATTTTTAAGCCCACCGTGCAAGATGGTAAAGGTTTCGATGAGTGCATCGGGCTTCATGGCATTGAGGTCACTGAGCTTCCATTCCAGAAGCCCGTGGGAAATAAAGCCATAAATTGCCTTGATTTCACGGTCAGGACCTAAGACCAGAATTGTGCCAATCGAACCAGAATTTTCCAAGGAATCTCTTGCATTGGGGAAGGAAGAGAGTAAGATGGATGTCAGGCTGAGTTTATTCATGATGATGCCCTTGGTGAAGACGAGTTTTTTTTCGGTCGTGCAGGGCTTACGCATGGCATAGGCGGCACCATTGTTGCCCCCTTCATTGATAAACTCATACTCCGTGGTGGATTCAATGTTGGAAATGCTCTGAAAACCGATGGTGCAAAAATCCAAGAGTACGACAAAGCGAATGCCTGTGACCACATCATAGTCGCCTGTTCCCATAAAAGTCTTGGGAAATTTCATGATAAAGACCCCTTTCTGTGGAAAATGCGGGTAGTTAAGCTAGGTCGAAAATGCTTTTTTCACGACCCTTACTGCCGTCTTTGTTCATTTTCATGTTGATGTGCGAGGTCTCACGGCAGAAGCGGACACGCTCTCTGTGTGGCAAGCCCATCAATTCTTGATGGCTCCAGTGTAAATAGTAAGCCAGAAACGCTATCTCCTCATAGAGCCGTTCATTCGGATAGCAACTTACTATTCCACCGTAAAAGGCAGTTCGACGGTGGTTTTCTCGCCACAGGCGGGGCAGATGATGTCCACACGCTGAGGCTCAACGGCATTGATTTGTTGGTAGAGGTTTTGCAAATATGCCATGTCGGCGGTGAATAGTTTTTCGATGACCTTGGTGTCGATGACGGGGAGCGTCCCCAATTTGGTGACCACTCTTGCCATGAGGATGATGCTCAGATAGGCACTGTTCTGCTGGACTCTTGGGTCACGCAGGGGCAGAATTTCATCTACAGCAGTCGCCAGACGCATCGTGCCTGTCTTGTGCAGTGTCCCGCTGCTATCGAGAAAGCCTTTGGGCAAATTAAAAGTAAATTCCTGCTGAAATTCCATAAAACATTCCTCCGATGAATTGGTGTGGGGTGGTACAAGGGGGCATACGAACGGATACGATTTCTCGAAAAAGATGGAAAAAGAATATCCCTACTTATGCATATGAGGGAGACCTGGTGGTCTCCCTCATGATACCACACAATAGGTACAGATTGCAAAAATTTAGGGATAGACTGAGCGTGCCATACGGTTTCGCCTGGCCCAATCTATCCCTAAAACACAATATCACTTATTCTGTTCTGGTCAAACCTTCATGGGCAAGTTCGATACTTTCCATCGCAACTTCAGAAGCCGTAGCGTTGAAATCGGGGGCAGTATATTTCACAGGCCATGCGTTAATCATACGCCAAGAAGCGGTGGGATTGCCTTGTTCGTCCAAAGCAGTGATGGTGACTGTTTTCTGCTCGATGGTGCCGTCGTGGATGGCGATGAGCCATTCGTACAAAACGACGTCGTCACACAGACCCCACTTCAGGGTGATGTTCCCGTACTTAATCAAACCAGGCAGTTTATGAGGGGTAATCATAGGGTCGTCGCCTTCACGGTATTCTGCCACATCGAAAGTAGCATCGAAACCGCTGACTTCACTGAAGCCACCTACGTCCAAACCGTCAATCTCCAGTCGGAATCTAAAATTTCTAGTTGGATACATTCAACCCACTCCTCCTTTCAATCTTTCAAAATATTAGTCGCCAGTCTTCTGCGTCAAGCGGAAGATGACAAATTCAGCGGGCTTTACGGGTGCAACGCCAATGACGCAGATGAGACGACCATTGTCGATGTCGTCCTTACTCATGGTGGAAGGGCCGATGTTGACGAAGAAGGCTTCGCCAGCGGTGCTGCCAGCCAACGCGCCACTTCTCCAAACGCCTTCGAGGAAGACTTCGATGGTACGGCGGACACGAATCCAGAGCAGTTCGTCGTTGGGTTCAAAGACGACCCAGTTGGTGTTCATTTTGATGGTTTCTTCCAAGAAGATGAACAGACGTCTGACGTTGACGTACTTCCACAGGGGACGGGAGGAAGCGGTTCTTGCACCCCAAACACGGATGCCCGAGCCGGGGAACTGACGGATGAGGTTGACGCCCTTGGGGTTCAAGAGGTCTTGTTCGCCCGTATTGTAGTTGCAGTACAGACCCGTACAGGTGGAGACCACTTCGTTTGCGGGGGCTTTGTGGACACCACGGGTGTTGTCGCTGCGGGCATAGATACCAATGACAGAACCAGAGGGAGGAATGAAGGTATTCTTCTTGTCTAGGGGGTCATAGACTTCCAGCCAAGGGTGGTACATGGCGGAGTAGTCACTGTCGACAATATTTCTGTGCTTCATGATGTCCGAAACACTCTTGCTTTCCATGGGCATATCCAGAACAGCAAAACGGCTGGCGAGGTTTTCACAGTGGGAGACCAGAGCCAACTGGACATTGGGGCTGACATTACCAGGAACTGCCATGATGCTGACGTCAGAGTTGTCCAAGAAAGCTTGGATACCAGTACGAGAGCCAGGGCCATTGTCCGTGCCGATGAAGTCGCCGTCGGACAGAGCAGCAGCAGTCCCGTTTTTGCCATCTTTGAGCAAAATCTTAAAGCTGGTCTTGTCACTGCCAAAGGCAGCACGGAGGGCTTCCATGGGGTCTTTCGCTGCGTCCAAGGAGAAAATCTCCACGCTGACCAGTTCAGACTTGGACAGTTGTTTTGCCAGATAGTTGGAAATTTCGATGTTGAAGGAGAGGAACTGGTAGGATTCCACCAAGTCACCAAACTTCACTTCCATATCAAATTCACAGCTGCGGATGCTGGTTGTGGGGACAACGGCACTGTCGACCACCTCCATGGAGAAGGGATTTGCAAAGTGGATTTCGTTGCCGTCGATGTTGCCAATGACATTGTATTCGGTGTCTGTGCCATTGTCAGCGACGACAACGTCGCCTACATTGAAATCAGAAACCTGCTTGGCGAGGTACATACCTGCACCGACTTCCTCGAGGAATTGGGTTTTTGCCTTGCTCGAGGGGGTGAAACTGATGGAAATGCCATTGCCCCAAGCACCGACGTTTTTGGCACTGATGCGCAGGCTTTCGTCTCCAGCCATGATGCTTGCGAGTTCTGCATCAGGGGGAGCGACACGCATGATGAAGGCACGACCGCCTCCATTTGCGAAGAAGTGATTGACGGCAAATGCCAAATAACGGTAGTCGCCAAATTCACTGGTGGACAGATAGCCACCGAACTTGCGGCTAAAGTCTGCGGGGTTGGTGACGAGTTGGGGTTCGCCGATGGTAGGGCCTCTTTGTGCCAGACCAATGAAACCTGCTGTGCTGGTGCCAGCTCCTTGCATGGGGGCAGGGCCGCTGTCGAATTCCTCAACATATACACCGGGAGATAAATATTCAGCCATAGTAGCATGACCCTCTCTGGATGAGAGAAGGGGTCACTTCCCTCCTTTCTGTTCGTCCCAGTCTTCTAAGACGGGCTCGTCTCTGTCTTCCTGTATTTCGAGCAAACGTTCGAGGCGTTTTTTCTTCAACAGGAGATAATAGGTGTCGTGATTTCTGACCTCCTTCATGTCACTGACCGCTCGATTGATTTGTTTGGAAAATTGGATGCGTCTTTGTTTTTTGTTGCTGATGAGTGTATGCAAACTGGTGATTGCTTCACCAATGGAATGCCTGTCTTGGTCGGGTGTGTGGCGGAGCTGGGAGAGCTCTTTGACCCGTTTTGCCTCTTGGCGTTCGTTGATGAAGGGGGCAACCTCCTCAACGGTGGATTTTTCTTGGGTTTTGCTCGGGAGATTTTTCAGCTCACGGTTGAGCAGTTTCGCACTTTTGTCTGCACCCATACGCAGAGAAACCGCCCCACCGTGAAAATCTTGGTCATTGCTGTTGCCTTTGAGCTGGACTTCATCACGGAGCGAGCGAGTCGCAGAACGCTCTTGGGAAATTTCCCGTTGGGTTTCGGTCTGGGTGTCCTGCCTAAAATTGACCACAGACTGTTGTTTTTTGCTGTCGTAGCCAATTTCCACATCACCAGTATCCAGCTCAATTTCCGTCAATGCTTGGGGGCGACGGTCGCTGTATCGACTGGTGACGGACTGCATGGGTTGTTTTTCCTCTTTGGAGATGGGTTTGGCACGGAGCTTTTCTGGCATGCTGGTATTGATGCCGTGGGTATAATCCTGTGACTGTGGTTTTGCCATACCGGAGAGCGAAAGACGCTCACCCGCCTTGATACGGGTTTGCTTTTGCTGTTTTGGATTTTTGCTTTTGGGGTCATGGGTTTGTTGCTGTCGGTTGGGCAAATCGTACTTTTTGGGTTTGGTTTTTTGGGTTTGTTCAAAATCTGGCATGGTTTTGATGTACCCCCTCCCCCTCTGGGATAAAACATCGGACTCTATTCAGAAAAAAATCATATATTCTTCAGAAAAATTTATGGGTAAACAAAGCAAAATTGAGATAAGATGTCGATTTTTGCTTTTGCACCAGTTTACTATAAAATGCTGCACAAGTCAATTATTTTCAACAAATTTGGCAAAAATATTGATATGCAATGGGTTATCTTGTAAAAAATGTAGATTTTTATGCTTATTTTTGTCGCTGGGCTTTTATGATGACAACAGCGTTGGTCTGGGCTATCCTCTGAGAACTCATTGTATTGTATTAAGGTGACAGAAAAGTAGGCTTCTGTCATTTTCATGTAGAATTCATAATGCACAATTCACAATGAATCGT
>CAZSWQ010000115.1:0-5586 GCA_964611025.1 uncultured Ruminiclostridium sp. | reverse complement strand
GCTGCGGGACGGCGTGCTCTACGCCCCCCTCCGCCCCCTGGCTGAAAGCCTGGGGGCGGGTTTCTTGTTGTAGTATCATCTTAGTATCAGTCTGGGAAAAATTAGGCGAAAAGCGGGGGTTTTGGGGCTGTTTTTCGCTGTTTTGCTCATTCCCACTCGATGGTGGCGGGGGGTTTTGCGGTGATGTCGTAGACGACCCGCCCGATGTTTGGGACTTCTTGGACGATGCGGGTGGAGACGATTTCGAGGACGTCATAGGGGATTTTTGCCCAAGAAGCGGTCATGAAGTCGCTGGTGGTGACACCCCGCAGGGCGAGGGTATGGCCATAGGTGCGTTGGTTGTCGACCATGCCCACGGTACGGGTATCGGTGAGGACGGCGAAATACTGACTGATGGAGCGTTCCAAGCCCGCTTTTTGGATTTCAGCGCGGAAGATGGCATCTGCCTCACGGAGCAGTTCCAATTTTTCCTCGGTGACTGCGCCAATGATGCGGATGGCCAGCCCTGTTCCAGGGAAGGGCTGACGCAGAACTAAGCTGTTGGGCAAGCCAAGTGCCCGCCCAAGTGCCCGCACTTCGTCCTTAAAGAGCATACGCAGAGGCTCTAATATGCCCTGAAACTGCATCTGGGCGGGCAGTGCGCCGACGTTGTGGTGGCTCTTGATGCGGGCTGTGCCCGTCGTGCCAGACTCCAAGACGTCGGGGTAAATCGTACCCTGCACCAAATATGCCAAGTGCCCTTGCGCACGGGCGGTTTGTTCAAAGAGACGGATGAAAGCTTCGCCGATGATGTGGCGTTTTTCCTCGGGGTCGCTGACCCCAGCAAGCTTTTCCAAAAAATATGCCTTGGCATCCACCCGCAAAAATGCCAAGTTTCTCGCCCGAAAAATTTCTTCCACCTCGTCGCCCTCATCTTTGCGCAAAAGCCCGTTGTCGATGAAGACACAAGTGAGCTGTTGACCGACGGCTTCTGCCACCAGTGCGGCGGCAACCGCACTATCCACACCCCCAGACAGACCCAAAAGTACAGGTTCTGTGCCCACGGTGCGACGGATATAGGCAAACATCTTTTCATAATAGCTCTCCATCGTCCAATCGCCCAGTGCATGGCAAATCTCATAGAGAAAATTGCGGATGATGCTCATGCCGTGGTCGGTGTACTGCATTTCTGGGTGATATTGCAGGGCATAGATTTGTGTATGCGTCTGGACAAAGGCGGCATGTGGGCAGGTTTCGCCCTCGGCCAAGATGCTGCAATCGGCGGGCAAGTTGGGGCAGAGCTCGCCCTCGGGCATCCAAGCAAGCCCCGTGGGAGGGATGCCCTGAAAGAGCGGACTGCGGTTGTGGTAATGCAGGGGGCGTCGGGCATAGTGCTGGGGGTCTGTGGCTTCCGCTTGGGGAAACAAACTCGCCGTGGCAGTACCCAATGCCAGAATCGGTTTGCCACAATTGTGTAAAAAATCTTTGGTTTCTGGTGAGAGCGGGGCGATGTGGGTGTCCCCTGTGAGCAGGATACCCAGAGGATTTTTGTCTTGGAGCTTTGTTTTTGCTGTGTGGGCGGGCAGGACTTCGCAATAGACCCCGCATTCTCGCACTCGTCGGGCGAGCACTTGGGGATAGCTCCCGCCTGTATCCAAAATCAAAATGAGTTGATGTCCCATGGGCAATCCTTCTTTCTGTAGTTCTTTTGCATATCTTTTTGTCAGGGGGGCAAGCTGAAGGCAAGCCTTTGGAGGAGGAACAGCCATCATGCTCATTGCCCTTGCCCGTACTGTTGTCTTGTATTTGTTCATTGTTTTGGGGATACGTCTTCTGGGCAAGCGACAAATTGGCGAACTCGAACCCTCGGAATTGGTTTTGTCGCTGATTGTTGCCGACCTCGCCTCTGTACCCATGCAGGATTTTGGTATCCCGCTGTTTGTGGGCATCATCCCCATTTTGACCCTCTTGGTGGTCTCGTCTATTCTGTCCATCTTGACTGTGAAAAGCATCCATTTGCGTTCGCTCTTGTGCGGTCGCCCCAGCACAATTATTTTTGAGGGCAGGATACAACCGCAGGAAATGCTCCGCAACCGCTTCACCACCGATGAGTTGTTTGAGGAATTGCGGGTGGGGGGCTACACGGACATTGCCAAAATCCGCTGTGCCATTTTGGAGACGAGCGGGCGTTTGTCCATCATTCCCTATGCCAAGCACCAGCCCCTCACACCCAGCGACACAGGTGCTGTGGTGACGGAAATGGGCATGCCAATCATCCTCATCAATGACGGGCGCATCTTACCCGACAACCTCGCACAACGCCAGCACAATGCCCTCTGGTTGCAAGAAGCCTTGCATGCCCGTGGCTATGACAGTGCTTCGGAAGTGTTTTTGTTCACAGAAGACGAAAACGGGGGCATTTTCTGCTGTGGGAAACCACCCAAACGAGGAGGGCTTTCATGAAAACATTTTGGATTTCTGGGGGCATTTTTGCCCTTTTGCTGAGCTTGCTCCTCTGGAATGCCAACCATTTGCAGGCTTTTCTCGCACCCTTGCGGGCGGATTTGGCACAGGCACAGGAAGCCTTGTTGGCGGAGGACTGGGCACGGGCAGAGGATTTGACACAGGGGGTACAGGCACAGTGGCAGGCAAAAGAAACGTATCTGCATGTGGTACTCCCCCATCGGGAATTGGACGAAATTGATTTGCTTTTGCTGGAGACGGTGTCCTATTTGCGCTGTGAAAAAACTGGGGAATACACCGCCAGCAATGAAGCCCTCTGCCAGCGGATGAAATTGCTCTCGGAGATGGAGCAATTCTCCTTAAAAAATCTATTTTGAAATGAAAAAAGGGGGACGATATGGGTGTCGTCCCCTGTCTGTCTTGCGTATCAGTGATTTTTTTCGTTCAAAATGACATTCAATTCATCCATGAAGCTGTTGATGTCTTTGAAACGGCGGTAGACGGAGGCGAAACGGATATAGGCGACTTCGTCCAAGCTCTTGAGCTTGCCCATGGCGAGTTCTCCAATGCGTTCGGAGCTGACTTCCCCGCCCAGTTCGCTGTGCAGTTCCTGCTCAATGGCATTGGCGGCGGCTTCCAGTGCAGCAAGGCTCACACTGCGTTTTTCGCAGGCACGGAGCATGCTGTTGACCAATTTACGGCGGTCAAAGCTCTGTCGTGTGCCGTTCTTTTTCACGACCACAATGGGCAAGCTGTCGGTGGTTTCATAGGTGGTGAAGCGTTTATGGCAAGACAGGCATTCCCGCCGACGGCGGATGCTGCTGCCTTCGTTGGCTGGACGAGAATCCACAACTTTACTTTCCTGATTGTAACAAAATGGACACTTCATACGATTTCTTATCTCCCTACTGTAACGCTTTAGTGTTGTATGGTGCTGGGGCTATCATACCACAGATTTATGAAAAAACCTATCTTTTTCTTGCGTAAATCTGATAGAAGTTTTCGAGCGGGTGCGTTTGTGTCCTGCTTTGTCCTGTTTTGTGGAAAAGATGGCAAAAAAAAGAACGCCCGCACGGGCGTTCTTTTGGTTCAGTTCAGTTCTTTTTTGTTGTGGTTGCGTTTTTTGCCCAGCGACCAAGTGGATTTGCCAGCGGGCTTCTTGCCCTTTCCGCCGAATTTCGAGCCGAATTTCCCCAAGCGACGCTTGGGTTCTTCCAGCAGGCTGACGTGTACGGGCTTGCGACAGATTTTACAGCCACGCATGCTCTCGATGATTTCTTCGGCACGGTCTTCGGGCACGGCGACGAGGGTGAAATCATCTTGGACTTGGATTTTCCCCAAATCGAGGGCACTGACGCCCCCACGTTCGGTGACGGCGCCGACAATGTGATTGACCGCCACACGGGAGCTTGCACCAATGTCTATCATCATCTGTGCCATTTTGCCCTGATAGCGTTTGTTGCCACGGCGGAGGCTTTCTTCCTCACGGCGTGCCTTACGGCTCTCGGGGATGTTCTGGAGCTTCTGGGTCTTTTCGGGGAAGTGCAGTTGCAAAAGCGTTGCGGCGACCTGTTCCGCCTCATAGCCTTGGTCAAGCAGCCGTTGCAGCATCTCGACGTGCTGGGGAGCAACGTCCTGCTCCATCGCCTTGGCAAGGTGGCTGAACATGCGGTTTTGGTTTTCTTGGGCAATCATTTCCACGGTGGGAATGGGGGCTTGTTCAATGCTGGCATGGGTGCGTCTTGCCAGACGTTGCATTTGGATGATTTGCTGTTTGCCACAGCAGAGCGTGACCGCCGTGCCACGGCGACCCGCCCGCCCTGTTCTACCGATGCGGTGGACGTAATATTCCATTTCCTTGGGGATATCGAAGTTGAAGACATAGTCGATGTCGCTGACGTCAATGCCACGGGCGGCGACGTCGGTGGCGACGAGCAGATTGACCCGTCCCTTTTTGAAACCGTTCATGACGGTGGTACGCTGGAGCTGTTTCATGTCCCCGTGCAGACCCTCGACCGAAAAGCCCTCTGCGCTGAGTTGTTCGCTCAGTTCGTCCACCATGGATTTGGTGTTGGCAAAGATGATGGCACGGCGGGGGCGGTAGTAATGGAGCATGAGCAGGAGGGCATCTTGCTTGCGGTGCATGGGAATATCCATGAAAATCTGCTTGATGTTGTCCAAGGTGACTTGTTCCCGATTGATTTCAATGTGGACGGGGTCTTTCTGAAATTGAGAGGCAATGCTCAGAATTTCGGGGGGGATGGTGGCGGAAAAGAGGATGGTCTGTCTGTCCTCTGGGGCATCACGCAAAATGACTTCAATATCCTCACGGAAGCCCATGTTGAGCATTTCGTCGGCTTCGTCCAGAATGACCATTTTCAGCTGGTCGAGCAGGAGCGTGCTACGGTCGATGTGATCCATGATGCGTCCAGGTGTGCCGATGATGATTTGTGCTTTTTGCAAATCACGGAACTGATTGCGGTAGTCGCCACCGCCGAGAATATCAGCGGTCTTGACACGGGGCAGGTGCTTTGCCAGCTTGCGAATTTCGTCGCCACACTGCTTGGACAGCTCACGGGTGGGCGAGAGCACCAGAACTTGGGCATAGACGCCCTTGGGGTCGACGGCTTCAACAGCGGGGATACCAAAGGCAAGGGTTTTGCCCGTGCCCGTCTGGGAACGTGCCAGTACGTCTGCACCCGAGCGGATGACGGGAATGGCTTCTGCTTGAATGTCGGTGGCTTCGCTGAAGCCCATATCGTGGATGGCGGCGAGAATTTCCTCACGGAGGGAGAGCTGGGAAAACATCAATTTTGTCATGAAAGTCCTCATTTCATTGGTCTGTTGTGAAAAAAGCGAGAAGGCTAGGTCTTCTCGCTGGATGGTTGGATATAGTATTGACTGGATGAAAAAGAATGGTATCACAAATTGGCAGAAAAAGCAAGTGCATGGGGCAAGATTGCCCTGCCAAAAAAACCCATGATTTGGCAGTGGCACTTGTGCAAAACAGGGACTGTGGCAAAAACGCAAATTCTGGCAGAAAATTCACAATTTGTTTATAGACAGCTCCCTGCCTCTGTGCTACACTACTCTGAGGTGATTTTTTGTATGAACAAAGAAAAACTGAAACGGATATTCTCCGAA
>CAZSWQ010000114.1:0-5678 GCA_964611025.1 uncultured Ruminiclostridium sp. | reverse complement strand
CTGGGAGAGGGGCTTCAGGCTCGGGAAGGGCTTCTTCTGGGAGAGGGGCTTCGGGTTCGGGAAGGGCTTCTTCGAGCGGGTCAAGCACTGGGGGGAGTTCACAAGGTGGGGGCGGGGGCAGTTCTAGGGCGATATTGCCTTCTAAGGGGGGTAAGGTCTTGCTATACTTTGCCACAGTACCCGTAGTCGCAAAACCCAAAAGGCAGAGGGTAACTATACTGAGCAAAGCCAATTTCACGAGAAGCTGTTGCATCAAAATCCTCCTTTGATTCCTAGTTTTTAATGATATAAGCCCTTGGTCGAGACCTGCGAGAATTGCTTTGCCAAGGTCTTATAATAGAATATGAAGACGGTGGGGATAAGGAGCATTAAAATGCGTCCCACCGTGGTATTGCCAAAGAGAATCAACGCACCCAGCCAACGACTGCGCATGGCATAGACCCCGTAAATTTGTGTGGGCACAACACGGTCAGCAAGCTGTCCTGTTTCGCTGTTGGGTGTGTAGTTTTCGATATCCACTTCGTAGCCGTCATGATGCTCTGCCAAGACCCGTGCCACAGAAACCGCCCCCACTTCGTCTTTGTACAGGATGATTTCGCCCACTTCTACGCAATGGGCATCTTCGTCTAGGGTGTGGAACACCGCAAGGTCATTGTACATGATGCTCGGCTCCATGGTCTCAGAGCAGAAGACATAGGGTATGTAGCCAAATACGTCCACTTCTCGCTCAGGAGTCGCCAAGGAGATGAGTAGGAAACAGGCATTGCAGAGAATGAACAGCACGACCACCGCCGCCAAGCAAATATTGAGCAGTACGTCGGCAAATGGATTGCGGATGCCCTGTAAATATGCCTTGCACTTTGTGCATTGGAAGGTCTCGCCATCGGAACATATGATTTGCAGTTCCTTTGGAAAATCCATATCCCCCTCGTAAAAGCGAAAATTAGAATACTTGGCGGTCTCTTTCGCACGGTAGACGGAAATGCCAAGGCTCAGACAGAGCAAGACCAGCACCAAGAGGGGATAGATGCCGTGTCCCCCCGTGAAAATGCACAGACCGTCACTCATGAGGGGACGGTTACTGAGCAAAGCCTGAAAACCCGTCACAATTTGCAGGAAAACCATCAGCACAGCCATGCCAAAGAGGGCATAACGGGCATTTTTTTGTGTCTGGATGAACAGAGAGCAGACCATGGTGACTATCATCAAAAAAAGCAGATTCATCAGTCCCACCAGATACAAACTCGCCCAATAGCTGCTCACCAGCGGGTATTTCAAAAACATGGTGAGAAACACGGTGACAAAAAAGCCCCCCGTGTACACCAAGGTGAGATTGGACGCACGCATGAACAACTTGGTCAAAATCATTCTCGGGGCGGAAAACCCGTGTTTGACCAAGACATACCACTTGTTTTTTTCAATTTCTGCAAAGGTCAGGTATTCATAATAGACCATAAAATAAAGGACATAAAAAACCTGTACCACCGCCAAGTAGAGCGTTAAGACGCTGAAATAGCTCGTTTGCATCAGCTGTGGTATTGCATCGGCAAGGACACTACGTCTCAGACTTTGGAGCAAAAAGTGCAGGGAAAAGGTCAACATACCTGTGAAAACCGCAATGGCAATTTGTTTTTTTCTGCTCATCTGGCGGTCAAGATAGGCTTGTTTGCCCTCTTTTTGAAGAAAAGATGTTTTATATATCATAGGCACTCCATATCTCTTTTAGGGCATTTGCGACATTGGGGGTATTGCGGAGCACCTGCGTGGGGCAAAAGCCCAAGTGCTCCATCTCCTGCAACAGGGTGGGCAAATGCACCGCCCCATAGACTGCCAAGCCACGCTCCTCCAAACGAATATCATAACATGCCTGTAGTTTTTTCTGCACGCTGACCAGTTCCTCCCGACTGTGCCCTGTGAAGCGAAAAGCAAGGCTGTCCCGCTCGTGGGTGAAGGTTTGGATATCGCCCGCATAGCTGACCTTTCCCGCCTCGAGCACCAAAATATGGCTGGCGATGCACTGGGCAAGCTCGTAATCCATCGTGGAAAAGAGCAAACTGACCGAACGGCTCTGCAAGTCCTTTACAATGTGTGCAATGGCACGCAAAAGACGGGGTTCATACGACAAACGGGGCAAGTTCCAGAGGATGAGGGAGGAGTCGGAGTAACTGGCAACCAGAAGGAGCAGGACAGCTTTTTCTGGGGCAGTCAGGTCGTCAATCAGGGTCAAAGCGATGAAATCCAAACCTAAATCTACAAGTTCCTGCAAGAGACGCAACTGGCGGGCGATGTCCCCTTCCGCAGACTGGCTGCACACAAACGTCAAGTATTCCAATACAGTCATATTGTTGTACATCATATTTGTGCTGGCAATGTAAAACAGGTGGGGTAGGATGATGCACTTTTTGCGCATCATGCCCTTTTTTGCGAGGACACAGCGTCCTTTCTGATAGGGTTTGGTATTGGCGACAATATCCAAGAGCAATTTCAGCGCAAAGGCACGGGGCGAAACGAACACCCAACACGCTCCCGCTTCTATCTCAAAGGAGATATCTTGGAGCACTTGGGAAATTTTTTCGAGCTGGAAGCGGTCTTGGTAATATTCCATCGAGTACAGCCCTTCCACCAGAATGGCTTGGCATTCATCTGGCACACGCTCACTGGCTTCTGGGGGCATGGGGTCGCTTTGGATGCTAGGGTCTTGTGTTTCAGAGAGAAGATTTTGTTCTGTCATGGGATACCTCAGCGGGGCAAAGGGAGGGTACAGGTGTATTTCGCCTCAATTTGCCAAAAATAAATGTACCAAGGGTCAAGGGAGTTATTTGGATTATCGCCTTTTGTGCGGTAGACACGCTGTCCTGTTTCATTCTGGACAATATCCACAATGCGGTGGGTGATGATTTGTTCCTCATAGCGGAAGGTGATGATATCGTCCACTGCGAGGTCGCTTTCGTCCTTGGGGGCATGACCGAGGATGAGCGTACCGACAGGAAAGGTGGGTATCATACTGCCTGTTTCGACCTGAAAAATTTGATAGCCGAAGACGTTTGGAATCTCGCCCCGCCGTTTGTCCAAGAGGACATTGCCCCCGAGGAGCAGAAGGACGAGCATCAGGAGGACAAAGCAGAAGTTGCCCCAGTGTTTCCAGAACAAATGGGGCTTGTGCTGGGCGGTGAGGGCATTTTCCAGTTCTGCTATCATGGCGGAAATTTGTGCTGGGCTGGTTTCGGTGTTTGGTTTTGGCATGGAGATACCTCTTTGTGACAGGGTGGATAAGGGAAAAGGTTGCCCCACAGAAGCATGGGGCAACCCTCCTTTGGTGTATCAAAACGGGCAAGGTATGCCTTAGGAACTGCTGTTTATGCCGTGGCTGTCTGACGCATGGCGTCGTCATAAACCGCATCGACGGTATTGGCACTGCTCTCGCTTGCTTGGTCAGCACGCACGGTGACACGGAATGTGCCCAGCGTTTCGCCTTCATACTCGTTTGTCAACTGGGTCTGGGTGAGGGCATCTTCTGTTCCGCCCATGTTTTCTTCCCAAGCAAAGGTCACTTCACCCATTTGGGTATAGGCTTCCAAACCTGTAAAGGCATTTTCCACCGTAAAGGTGTAGGTGTCGCCACCTGTCTGGGTAAGGCTAGGGGTTTCCCAAGTTTGATTTGCAAAGGTAAACTGACGGACGACTACACCTGCACGGAGCATCTCTGGCGGGAGCTGTACGGAGACTGTAACGTCCAAATCCACCTCACTGGCACTTTCTCGGTAGTCTTCATCGTAATTGTAGACCCGAAATGCCCAGACTTTGGCTTCGCCAGGGGCAAGACGGATGCTATCTGTTTGTGCTTCATCAAAATCGGCACTGATGTTGAAGCGTTTTGCGTGGACATCATCTGCGAGGGGTTCGAGGGTTTTGCTGTAAGTGGCGAGCGTCCCTGCGACCATTGAAGTCACAATGGCGAGTGCCAATGCACCCACGAGTAAAAATTTCTTCATAAAATCGCCTCCAATCCAATGTGTTTCTTCCTCTTGCTAGGCAACTGGCAATCATAACACCCCCCTTCGGGGACGTTTTAGACCCTTTCGCTTTGTGTCACAGATTTTCATCTGTTTTGCCGTTGTTCTTTGTGTGTAAACGGGGGATTGCACCTCTGTGTGATACACCAAGTATAGTATATTCTATTGTAATTGGAATATTTTGCTAACGATTGTCGAGAGAACGATACTTTCTCTCTGCTAGGTCTTTCTCCGATACAGACAGAGCGTGTAACTTGTCCGTACTTTTGCGAAATTTTTGCCGAAAGCGATAAGAAATGGTTGATTGTCACCGCATAAGGTGGTAGAATAGGAAAAGACGACGGTAGGGAACAGACACACCCGAACCAAAATGCTCAAGCAGACCGCACCGAGACCTGTTATCAGGGTCTGTCCACTGAGAATCCCCATGCATACAGACTGGCTGGGGACGTGTCCAGAATACACAGAAGGAGTGACGGTGAACATGAGCCAGTTGATGGACAAGTTGGCCACTTATGGCGTGGATATTGCAGAGACTATGGAGCGTTTTGTGGAGGACGAAGACCTCTATGCCGAATGTCTCACATCGTTTTTAGAAGATGAGGCATTTGATGCTTTGAAAGCAGCACTGGACACCCCAGATTATAGAATGGCATTTGAACACGCCCACACCCTGAAAGGCATTGCAGGCAATATGGGTTTGACGCCTTTGTTCCATGAAATTTGTGGCATGGTCGAAGATTTGCGTGCCAATAAATACGACGACTTGGGCAGCCATTATGATGGCATCATGCGTGAGTTTTCCATTGTCAGAACCTTCCTCTAAGGTACTAAGACCTGTAGTATTTGTACGCAACAGGACTGCTTCGGCAGTCCTGTTTCTGATTTTTTAATTCCCTATCTCCTACCCTTTTGCAGAAAGGATTTTCTTGTATGAAAAAAAATCTTGCGCTTTTTCTCAGTGCAGTCTTGGCGGGTATCGCCATCTCTCTGGGTGCGACCATCTATTTGCGTCTGATGGGGACGTTCCCCGGCTCGAATATTTTTGCCTGTTTTTTCTTTTCCTTTGGGCTTTTGGTCATCTGTACCCGTGGCTATGCCCTGTATACAGGGCGGGCTTGTTACATCTTTGACCATCCTATTCCCTCGTACTGTGGGCAGTTGGGCATCATCTGGCTGGGCAACTTTGCAGGCTGTATGCTGACGGCTTTTTTGGAATCGCTCACGACCATGTTTGGGGCAGAGGGCATCAATGCGGCCGCCACTGTGATTGTGGCGAACAAATCGCAAGCGTCCTATTTGTCCTTTTTCATTCTGGGCTTGATTTGTAATATTTTTATTTTTGTCGCTGTCAATGCCTATGCCAATAACCCACACACCTTGGGGAAATACATCATGATTTTCTTTGGGGTCATGTGCTTTTTGCTGGCATTCACCGAGCATAGCGTTGCGGATATGTACCTCTGGGCGGTATCGGGTGAATTGTATGCCAACCCTCTGCCCTCCTTGGCACGGATTGTGGTGGTCTCTCTGGGCAACACCGTGGGGGCGGTCAGCTTCCCCCTGCTGGAAAAATGGAAAAAGCATCTGGAAGCCGAGGCATGAATCCACATTGGAACATACAATCATTTGCAAAGAGAGAGACCGCCGTTTGCGTAGCAAACG
>CAZSWQ010000113.1:0-5678 GCA_964611025.1 uncultured Ruminiclostridium sp. | reverse complement strand
ATACACCAATACCATATGTATGTCAAGCAATCATTTTTACATATCTGACAGAGCGTAAAACGCCGATGAATACTTTCAGCAATCTATTTCAAGAAAACCACTACCCCCTGGCTCAATGCTATGTTTGATATTATGAAAAAATAGTAGGGGACGATGCCCGTATCAATTCATAATTCACAATGCATAATTCATAATTTATACCCTGTGTATGTGTACGCTTGGTCGTGCATTTTTCATTCTTCACCATTCATGTTTCGTTGGGTGGGGCTTTGATTCTGAAAAACCTTTGATAATTCATCTACAAAGCCTCTGTATTTAGGGTTTTGGATTTGGTATACTGGGGATAGATTTTAAATTGGGAGGAATCGACATGAAACAACGTACATCCATTGTCCGACGGGCATTTGCCCTATTCTTGGTGCTGATGCTCTTGTTGAGCTTGACACCCAGTGGCTTTGCCAGCGACCCGCTGGCGGGCTTCTCCCTGCAGAAACTGCCCTATGACGACATCACAAGGTGTATTTGTGGGCATCTGGTGGTCGAGCGAGAGAGCTCCAGTGAGCACAGCATCCAGCCCGCCACGGGGGCATATTGGGAAGGACACTATGGCCATGGTTTAGACAGTTCCATACACCTCATTTATGACGCTTCCTCAGGCAGATATGGCTTGATGCAGGCAGAGGGGGTTGTGTTAAATGTCTTTTATGGCATACAGCAAGCCGTATACAGCGAAGCGGCAAGCATGAACTATGAGGATTTGCCTGACTATTGTGCACAGGGCTTTCCCCTGATTCTGATGGAATCTTGGATTTCTTCTGATGATAACGGTGGGGACGGCTATTCGTATGATACTGGCAACTATGCCTTTACCCATTTGGACGGACGGAGCACGGGCTTCATTTATCGGGATATTTATTTTGGCTTTGTGGAGGGCTATTGTGCTGTACAAAGTCAGGCGGGTATGTGGGGCTTTTTAGGCAAAGACCTCAACCTGCACATCCCTGCCATTTACCAAGCCTGTGACATATATAGCCTGACGGGCACGGCGGTCAAGAAAGACGGCAAATGGGGCTTTTTGGATGCTCAAGGACAAGAGCTTTTGCCCTTCCTCTTTGACGGAGCATTCAGTGCCACGGACGGCATGGCATTGGTGAAGTACCAAGGGAGCTGGTCTCTGATTTCTCTGGACAAAGCAAAGGCACATTTGCAAGTACAAGTCAACCCTGCGATTCAGGTCACTTATCAGGGCAATGCCTTGGTCTTTGACCAAAGCCCCATCATCGAACAAAACAGAACGCTCGTCCCCTTGCGGGCGATTTTCGAGGCGATGGGCGCAGAAGTCAGCTGGGATGAGGCAAACCGTTTGGTCACTGCCACCCGCCAGCAGAACACCATACAGGTACAGGTGGACAATCGGCTTGCGTTCTGCAACGGCGTAGCAGTCACACTGGATGCCCCTGCAAAAATTGTCGGCGGGCGGACGCTCGTCCCCGTGCGTTTCATTGCGGAGGCATTTGGTGCAGAGGTCAACTGGGACAACAACACCCGCACGGTCGCCATCACGGAAGCCGAAGCCCAGAGCGAACCCGCCCAAACACAGCCCAGCAATGCCGTTTTGAACAACGGCGGGCAGGTCATTTCTGTGGCAGGCAAAACCTATTATTGGCAATATACCCCAGAATCCTTTGAGACCATCAGCATGAACGGGAGTTATCCGGATACGTTTGGCAATTTCACCCCTGCATTTATGAATGAACCCTGTGCGAAAAACCAGCTCATTTGTCAGGAGGCAGATGGCAGTCAGCATAGTATTTTTACGGGCTATGGTTATGGCAGTCTGTATTATGTAGACGGACGTTTGTACGGGGAGCTGTATACAGAGGACTATGAACATCAAATTTTTTCGCTCAATATGCAGGGGCAGGACTTCCAGAACCACGGATACGGTACCATTTTGGCGTTGGAGGAAAGTGCCCATAAATTGATTATCTACAGCAATAGCCCAGAAGATTTGATTACCTTGGCGACCATGGATACCTTCAGCCATGAAAAGGCGTACTTTTCCAGTGAAATTTCCTTCTTTGCCTATGTCGATGGGCAGATATATTACACCACCACAACGCCCGATTATGCCCAAAAACACGGGGCAATGACCATCGGCGTAACGGACTTGTGGGGCAATGGACGTACCTTGGCACAAACCCCCATGCTCTATGACGACGATAGGATTCTCTTTGAGGACTACGGCTTAGTCTCCTACATTGCATCTGAAACTGTCCAAGTTTTTGACGGCTTCCTCTATTTTTACTACGGGGCAACCGCTGGCACAGCCTTTATGCCTCAGGGGGGCAACATCATGCGTATCGACCCTGCCACGGGCGATGTGCGGGTCATGGTGGCGGCTGCCGAGCCTAACTTCCACATTTACCGCAATGCAACAGGGGCGCAGTTGTTCTATACGGATGAAGACAACATCAGCAAAGCCCTGCATTTGACAACAGGTGTGAGCATCTATGCCGAAACACCCCCGCAGATGAAAGGCGACCCCATGATAGATGAAAATGGGCGTGCAAGTATCTACATGGAGGACACAGGTGCTTCCGTGTTTCTCTGTGGCATCGACCCCGCAACACAAACTATTTCCGCTTTGGAACGGGTGGGTGAGCGTGTTTTCTACACCGTGCAAACGTATTTCCGCAACCCCGCCTATGACATCGGCTGGCGTGAGGCGCATCAACTCATGCGGATTGAATGTTACGAAAAACCCAGCCCCCAAAGCCCCCCTAAACTGCTGTACAGTTTTCATGTCTGACCGACAGCGGACAAATATGGAATTTGTCCCTACAAACCGCTTGGTCTTCCATTTTTCACTATTCACATTTCGTTTTTCGCTGGGTCGGGCGGATAATATCCGCCCCGACTCACCCTATTTTTGGGCGCTAAAAACGCCCCACCGAACCCATTCGTGAGGCGTTACCTGTCCGTGCGCAGACAAACAAATATTAAAATAAGATTGCTGCGATTACCCTGATTCAATCAGGCGTATAGGACAGTGCAGAACCGAACCGAATCTAAGCAAAATATAGCACAAATTGTTGAACTTTGCAAGAAAAATTTGTCGACACCGTTCGACAAAATAGAGAACTTCTGGAATGAAAAAGCTTCAAATACACCGCATATAGCGTCTAATCTCATGCGAGTTTGGCAGGCATTTGTGCCACTTTATGAGAGCTTTTGCACCTGAAAAGCACAACGAAACGGTGCAGAGTGACACCCTCCTTTCCTCATGCATCACAGGGAAAAGCAAACCCATACACGCAAAAACACCCCGCTACTTGCTTGAGCGGGGTGTTTCCTGTCTGTTGGAACGATTTGATATTTTCTAGCATTTCAAAGGCAGAGCGCACGTAGGATGGGTGAGGCTTCACACCAAATGTAGAATCATCGCAGTGATACGAAACTTTCGACAAAATAGAGAACTTCTGGAAAATATTTGACGATAGTGAGAAAAAATAATTTTTCAGCGCAAAAAAATATATAAATCCAGCCTCCCAAACGGACAAATCTCATAGCAAATTCCCTTTTTCGCTGGGTCGGGGGCGGTCATGGCAAGGCATGACCCTACGGGGAAAATCCATTTACAATGCATCATTCATAATTTATGCCCTGTGTATGTGTCCGCTTGGTCTTGCATTTTTCATTCTTCACCATTCATTTTTCACTGATTCGGGCGGATGATATCCGCCCCTACAATGACAGCAAGGCACAAAAGCCCCTCTGTCGCATAGGATAGATTGACGGAAAAAGGCGGTCAGTTCTGTCTGTTTCTGTGGCTGTCTCGTAACAGAACGGAATCGGGAAACTCGCCCAAGACCTTCAAATAGATGTCGACCTGCCCCGTTTTGTCCACCTCGATTTTCTCCACGAGACGGCGTAGTTGGGTGTTGCTCATCTGTGCCAGGTCAGTGATTTGCTCTAAATTGGCAAAGCTCTGCTCCACCAATGCCTGCAAATGCTCCACTTTGGTCATGTCGCTTTGCAAGAGCTTCAGCTCCTGCCCCAGCCGTGCCATCTCCGCTTTGGATGCCTGCATGACTGCCTTGCACTCCTCCTCACCCAAGAGGTCATCGGCGTAGAGGGCAAGGTACTTTTTGCGCTTCTTTTCCAATTTGTCTAGGCGGGAAAGCAGGTCTTTTTCCTGGAGGGCATCCTTGTCTTTTTGCTGGTAATTCTCCTGAAAAGACTGACTAAGCCCTGCCAAAATGTTGCTTTTGTTCGCCAATACCTGGGCAAAATAGTCTTGCAATTTGGTGAGCAAATCGCCCTCATTCAACGCCACGGCATTGGGACAAACATCCACGCCTTTTGCATTGCGATAGGAGCAAACCCAGCGGACAAAACGATTTTTGTACTGGCGTTCGGTACGGCGAAATGACCGTCCACAATGGGCACATTTGATGAGGGAAGAAAATAAATAGCGGTTGCCCGCTCTGCCTTGCGGGTTGGCAAATTCCAGGCATTGCAAGCTCCGCTCACGACGCACACGGTGTACCTCTGCGACCATCTCAGGCGAGACAATCGCCAGCTCTGGGCGATACGTACACAGCCAGGCTTCCTCCTTGTGCTTGATGCGTTTGCCCGTCAGAAAATCGGCAATTTCCTCTTTTCCATTGATGACCATCCCGCCGTAGAGTTCATTGCTGAGGACATTGCGGGCGGTGGCATCGCTCCATTGGGCGTTGCGTTTGGTTCGTATGCCCATGGCGTTGAGGCGTTTTGCAATCGCTATCCCGCCCAAGCCCTCCTCCAAATACCAGTCATACATCTGGCGTATCACCTTGGCTTCTGACTCGTTGATGCGCAGGTTGAAATAGTCCCCAGACGTCTTGTCGTAGCCGTAAACCAGATTCGGCACTCTGCCCTTGCTGGCGTTGAGGTGCTTCCCAAATTTGACTCGTTTGGACAAATTCGCACTCTCCTCTTGGGCGAGGGCGGCAAAAATCGTCAAGACAAATTCGCTGTTGCCCATCGAGGTCATGTTGGCGGTGAGAAACTGCGTCTCAATGCCCAAACTTTTCAGCGCACGGATGCACGTCAGCAAGTCCAAGGTATTCCGAGCCAAACGGGACACATCCTTGACCACCAAAAGAGAAAAATCTTGGTTTTTTGCATCCTGCATCAGTTGCAAAAACTGGCTGCGGTTTTTTGTCCGTGTCCCAGAAATCCCCTCGTCCGCATAAATGCGGAGCAGGGTATGTCCCGTTTGCTGGGCGTACTGGGTGAAAAATTCCTTCTGTGTTTCTAAGCTGTTTAGCTGGTCTTCTTTGTCCGTAGAAACACGGCAATATGCGACCATATTCATGCCATCTAACCTCCTTTTCGCTTACGCAGACAGTATACCTCAGACCCAAAAATCACGCAAAAAATTTTTGGATTTTTTTCAGGTTTTCCATCCCGCACGGTTTGCGGTTCGGTCACGGCAAGCCGTGACCCTACGTCAGCCATTTCGGATTTTGCTCGCCAGGTGTTCGATGAGGGCATCACGGTTGGGATATTTCCCTGTCTTTGGGATTTCCGCTTGGGCTTTGGCTTCGGCAAAGGTCTTGTCGGGTTTGTCGTAGGTAGAGCGGATGGCAACATCCATCTCCCGCTTGATTTCTCCCACGCTCACCCCGTGC
>CAZSWQ010000112.1:0-5709 GCA_964611025.1 uncultured Ruminiclostridium sp. | reverse complement strand
GCCAGCAATTTTGTCTGCGGTCTGGCACAAGAGAGCGTCTCGCTCTTGGGCGACTGTGGCTTTACAGGTGATGATGCCATCCATGCCCTTGCTCCCCTCATGCGGAGCAATTTGGAGGCAATTTTGCAAAAGAACCCCATCGAAGCCCTGACAGGTGCAGTGGAACGTGGCGATGCCAGCACCGTACTCAAACACGAAAAAGCCCTGCAAAACAGCGACAGTCTGGATTTGTATCACCTCATGAGTGGCAAGCTGGTCTCCATGGCACAGCAAAAACACCCCCAGAGAGACTATGGCAGTTTGTCCGAATTGTTGCATGACGAAAGGAAAACCATATCATGAAATATACCACGCTGGCACTTGCCCAGATGAAACAAGAAGGCAAAAAAATTGCCGAAATTACTTGCTATGATTACTCCACCGCCCGTCTCATGGAAGAAACAGGTGTACATGCCATTTTGGTTGGGGACTCTCTGGGCATGACCATGCTCGGATACCCCGATACGCTCTCCGTCACCATGGAAGACATGATTCACCACGGCAGAGCCGTCTCCCGTGCCTGCAACAACACCATGGTCATTCTGGACATGCCCTTCATGTCCTACCAGATTTCCCCCCAGCAGGCACTGGAAAATGCAGGTCGCCTCATGAAAGAAGCCTGTGGCAATGTCGTCAAGTTGGAAGGTGGCAAAGTCGTTGCCCCCCAAATCCGTGCCATTGTGGAGGCGGGTATCCCCGTGCAGGCACACATCGGCATGACCCCCCAATCCGTCAATGCCTTCGGGGGCTTCAAAGTGCAGGGCAAGGGCGAAGCCGCCGCCGAAAAGCTGATGGAAGATGCCCTCGCCGTTCAGGAAGCTGGGGCATTCTCCGTGGTACTGGAATGTGTGCCCCCCAAACTGGCAGGGCTGATTACCAAAAAATTGCACATCCCCACCATCGGCATTGGGGCAGGGGCACAGTGTGACGGGCAGGTGCTCGTCTCCCAAGATATGCTGGGCATGTACGGCGGGCACATTCCCAAGTTCGTCAAGGAATTTGCCTCCGTGGGCAACATCATGCAAGATGCCTTCCGTGCCTACATGGACGAAATGCAGGCAGGCATTTTCCCCAGCGACGCACACAGCTATGTAAAATCCGATTGCGAAGATGCCTTCTTGGCAGAGCTTGCAACACGTTTTTGATAAAGAAAGAGGAATGCCATCATGATGATTGCAACGACCATTGCAGAAGTACGCCAGCAGGTCAAAGCTTGGCACAGAGAGGGTTTGACCGTGGGTCTTGTCCCCACCATGGGCTATTTGCACGAGGGGCATGCCAGTCTGGTAGATGCCTCCGTCGCCGCCTGTGACAAGACCATTGCTTCTGTTTTCGTGAACCCCACCCAGTTTGGCCCCAACGAAGACTTGGAAAGCTATCCCCGTGATTTCGACCACGACTGTCAGCTCTTGGAAAGCCACGGTTGCGACTTGGTTTTTCACCCCAGCGTGGAGGAAATCTACCCCGAAGGCTTTGCGACTTTTGTGGAGCTGGATTCTGATATGCCCAAGCAACTGTGCGGGCAGACCCGCCCCATCCACTTCCGTGGGGTCTGCACCGTGGTCAGCAAGCTCCTGCACATCGCCACCCCTGATAAGGCATTTTTCGGACAGAAAGATGCCCAACAGCTCGCCATCATCCGCCGTATGGTCTTGGATATGGCGATGGAGGTGGAGGTGGTCGGCTGTCCCATCGTGCGTGAAGAAGACGGTCTGGCAAAGTCCTCCCGTAACTTCTACTTGAATGCCGAACAGCGTCAGGCAGCCTTGGTCTTGTCCCAGAGTCTGGATTTGGCAAAAGATTTGTTCGAGCAGGGCGAACGCAACACGGCAGCACTCCTCTCCGCCATGAGCACCATGATTTCCATTGAGCCGAATGCAAAGATTGACTATGTTTCCATGGTCGATGCCCTGACCTTGCTCCCCGTGGAAACCATTGACCGCCCCGTGCTGGTCGCCATGGCAGTTTACATTGGTAAAACCCGTTTGATTGATAACATGATGTTGGAGGCATAAGAAATACAATGACTATGGAAATGCTCAAAGGAAAAATCCACCGTGCAACGGTGGTACAGGCAGAATTGCAGTACGTTGGCTCTATCACCATCGACCAAGATTTGCTCGATGCGGCGGGTCTGTATGAATACGAAAAAGTGCAGATTGTCAACATCGACAACGGCGAACGCTTCGAGACCTACACCATCTCTGGGGAACGTGGTTCGGGCATGATTTGCCTCAACGGTGCGGCTGCCCGCTGTGCCTGTGTGGGCGATAAAATCATCATCATGGCATATGCCCAGATGACCGCCGAAGACATCGCCTCTGGCTACGCCCCCAAGGTTGTCTTTGTCGATGACCAAAATCACATTGCCCGTCTGACCACCTATGAAAAACACGGACTTTTGAAAGATATGGAGTAACTGCCTTATGTTACAGGGAAAAACGATTTTGCTCGGCGTCACGGGGGGCATTGCCTGTTATAAAGCGGCGTCCCTGTGTTCCTTGCTCCGCAAGCAGGGGGCAACTGTTCACGTCATCATGACCGAAAATGCAACGCAGTTCATCGCTCCCCTGACCTTTGAAACCCTCACGGGACAGCGTACCGTGGTGGATACCTTTGACCGCAACCACCCCCATCAGGTGGAGCACATCGCACTGGCAGATGCGGCGGATTTGGTTTTGCTCGCCCCCGCCACCGCCAATGTGCTGGCAAAGTGTGCCAATGGGCTGGCAGATGATATGCTGACCACAACCGTGCTCGCCTGTACCTGTCCCAAAATTGCCGTGCCCGCCATGAATACCCGCATGTATGAAAACCCCGTCACACAGGATAATTTGGCACGTTTGCGTCATTACGGCTGGCAAGTGGTCGAGCCTGCCAGCGGTCTGCTCGCCTGTGGCGACGTGGGCAAGGGCAAAATGCCCGAACCTGAAGCCATTTTGGAAGAAGTGCTCTTTGCCCTGCACCATGAAAAAGACATGGACGGTCTGCGTGTTTTGGTCACTGCTGGGGCAACCCAAGAACCCCTCGACCCCGTGCGTTACCTGACCAATCATTCCACGGGACGCATGGGCTATGCCCTCGCCAAAGCCGCCGCTTATCGTGGGGCGAAAGTGACCCTCGTGGCAGGGCAGACGAATTTGCCCAAACCGCCCCGTGTGGATTTGGTCTCCATCGTCTCCGCCCGTGATATGTTCGAGGCAGTCACCCGCCGTGCCGACGCACAGGACATCATCATCAAGGCGGCCGCCGTGGCGGATTACCGCCCTGCTTCCGTTGCCGATGAGAAGATGAAAAAGGACAAAAACAGCACCGACCTTTCCCTGCCCTTGGCACGCACCGATGATATTTTGGCACATCTGGGCAAGCACAAATTGTCCGGACAAGTGCTCTGTGGTTTCTCCATGGAGACAGAAAATATGCTGGAAAATTCCCGTGGGAAATTGGAACGCAAAAAGCTGGATTTGATTGCCGCCAATAGTTTGCGTCAGGCGGGTGCGGGCTTTGGTGTAGAAACCAACGTCCTGACCCTTATTTCCCCCACGGAAGAAATTCCCCTGCCCCTGCTCTCCAAAGATGAGGCATCTGACCGCCTCCTCGATACACTCTTGGCAATTCATGCCAAAAAGGGGGACTTGTTGTGATTTTAGCCGTGGATGTTGGCAATACCAGTGTGGCAATCGGGGCATTTGTGGGCGAAGACCTCGCTTGGCTCGAACGCATCCCCAGCGATACCCACTATACGCAAGAGGACTATCAAAATGCCTTGGACATTCTCGCCCTGCAACGGGATTTTTCGGCTGTGGAAGGTGTGGTCATGTCTTCGGTTGTACCCACTGTGGACAGCCATTTGATGCCCGCCCTCACCGCCCGAACGGGGCACGCCGTCGTGCAAATGCAGGCAAATCACCTCTTGGGCTTTGGACTGGCGGGCTATGATAAAAACAGTGTCGGCATGGACAGATTGACCAATTTGCTCGCCGCCCATGCCCGTTTTGGTGCACCCGTCATGGTCGTTGATATGGGCACATGTACCACCGTGTCGCTTTTGGATGCCAAGGGGCAGTTTGCAGGGGGCATGATTATGCCTGGTGTGCAACTGTCGCTCGATGCCATGGGCGACCGCACCGCAAAACTGCCCCATCTCAGTGCAAAAGCCCCTGCCCAAGTCATTGGCAAAACCACCGCCGATTGTATGCTCAGTGGGGCGATTGTGGGTGCGGCTGCCGTGGTAGATGGTTTATCTCTGCGTGTGGAACAGGAATGGGGCTGTGCTGTGCCCGTCGTGCTGACGGGTGGCATGGGCAACTTGGTACACCCGCACTGTCAGCGCAGCCTCAGCTATGACCCGACCCTGCTTTTGCGGGGCTTGTACCACTTTTATCTCCGCAAGCACGCACAACAAAAACAACAATCCGCTTGATGCTTTTGCATCGGCATAGTAAAAACGAGAGGCAGAAATGCCTCTCGTTTTTTGTCTTTTTGTGGAAAGAAGGCACAAAAGGGCGAGCGGGGCATAGAATAAAGGGAAAGCAGGGTGCAGGGTGCTCTGTTTTCGGACAGCATCAGCCCTGCCTTTGTTTTCCATTTCGCTTCTTAAAATTTTGATGCCGAAAGGAAAGTTTGATTATGCCTATCACCATCCAAAATCAAGCCAATATTTCCTATTTCTCGAACGGGGTCGCCAGCTTTGCCGACTCTAACATCGCCATCGCAGAGCTGGAAAGCCCAATTCGTGTGGGGAAGCATGCGCTGGATGCCGCCTACCGCCACGAAAAAGAAATCACCTATATGCTCTCCATGACCAACGACAGTGCCAATGACTTGAGCAATGTACAGATTCGAGACGACTTGTGCTCTTATGAGTACCAGCCCGACCCCGCAAGTCCCCCTGTGACCCTGACCCCCATGGACTATATTGGACCTTCGTACTTGTATCTGGACGGGGTGTATGCGGCAACCCTCGCCCCCACGGTCAGCCCGAATGCCATTGAATACCTCCTGCCCACCTTGGCAGCGGACACCACCGCCATGATTATGTTCAAGGCAAAAGTGAATGAATATGCCGTCTTGGAAGAAGGCAGTACCATGACCAATACGATGGAAGTGACTGCCGTGGGTATGGCGGAAGTCCTGAGGGACAGCCACACCATGCCCGTAGAAAATTACGCACATGTACGCATTGTGAAATCCATGCACCCCGATGACGAGGGGCATATGCACTATGAATTTACGCTCTATAACCACGGCAACCTGCCCGCAAATCAGGTGGTTTTGAGCGATGCCTTCAACCCCGCCATTGCGATTGAGGAAGTGTACCTCGATGGCATTGCCGTGGCGAGTACGGAATACAGCTACACGGGTGGCTTGTTCGTTTTGCCCCGTACTGGGGCGGCATGGACAATGGAAGTACCCCCTGCGACCTATGTGCGTGATGCCTTGGGTAGAATTGAAAGAACCGCTGGCACCTTGCAATTGCGCATTGTCGGCACGCTGTAAAAAAGCTTTCTTGGGGTGTGGTGCTTTGCCACACCCCAGCTTGTTTTTTGCCCTTTTTCCAGAAAGTGCTTGACAAAACTCTAGGATTTTGATAAAATGAAGTGCAATTTGGAGACGTATCGAAGTGGTCATAACGGGGCTGACTCGAAATCAGTTTGCGAGCAATCGCAC
>CAZSWQ010000111.1:0-5771 GCA_964611025.1 uncultured Ruminiclostridium sp. | reverse complement strand
CCGCTGGATGTCCTCTTGGGACTGCATATAGCTCGCCATTTTTTTGAGGAATTGATGGTAGGGCATGGGGAAATCAATGTCGGCAAAAAACTGCGATGCCCCAATGCCCCCCAGATAACTGCTGCGGCTGAGGTTCAGGTAGAAAATGCCAATGGAGTCTGGGTGGATTTGGGTGCTCTCTAAAATAATGTGGTTGAAAGCTTGTTTTTCAGAAAGCCGTCGTTCCATGTCAAAATTTTCGCTGACAGTCAGGGCATAGAAA
Organism: uncultured Ruminiclostridium sp.; assembly: GCA_964611025.1. Lineage (GTDB taxonomy): Bacteria > Bacillota > Clostridia > Oscillospirales > Oscillospiraceae > Evtepia. Next base: position 5,509 of record CAZSWQ010000111.1, on the reverse strand, counting down.
TTGTCGTATTCACGGTAGGCGACCACATCAAAATATTGCCCCGTTTCGGAATAGCGAAAGGTCTGTTTGATGGCACTGTCGCATTCGGAGATGCCCTGCAAAAACGTGATGAAGTCCTTATAGGAAATCGAACCCATTTCCTGCATGACCTGTTTGCTGTCATAGCCCCCCAGAGCGGCATAAGCATGGTTGACGTATTGATAATATGCCCGCCCAGCTTTTAATTTGACAATGGCAAAAGGGAGCTTGATATGATTGTAGGCAAAGGCATGGAAGCGGTGGTATTCTTTGCGGAAACGGTCTTGGGAGAAGACGGAGTGAATGCGGTGGTGTAACAGCTCCAACTGGAAGGGCTTGTTGATGAAATCATCTGCACCTGCTTTTAGGGCACGCAGTTCATATTCTTCGCCACGGCTGGTGATGGCAATGATGGGCAAGTTTTGATATTTTGGGTTCGAGCGCACGGCGGCAATGAGTGCCAGACCATCCATTTTAGGCATGAAAATATCCGTGAGCACAATATCCACAGGGTATTTTTGCAAAATACTCCACGCTTCTTGTCCGTCACTTGCCTCTTGTATGCGAAATTCGTTGATAAAATATTGTCGCAAGATATCTCGATTGAGGGAGATGTCATCGACAATGAGCATCGTTTTATATTCCATAATGTGTCCCATCCTGCATCGGTGTGCTTATCTATCGTTCGACCATAGGCGAGCGATGTTATGGGGTTTTGCCTCAGTAGCCCACCCCTATCTACTTGTCTTTATCATAGCTTGTTTGACGGTCTTTTTCAACCTCAAAAGCGAAAAAGCAAGGACAAAAGCCTCTGTCTGTCCTAGAAAGACATGGCAAAGAGAGAAAAACTCTGCTATACTAAGCAAAAGACCTCCCAGAGGGAGGCGGAAAGAAGGAATTTGGATATGACACAGGCAAGTGAAAGAAGCGTGGAACGCATTGAAAACATGTGTGGAGGCACGGGTCACGTTTTGGTCGAACGCTTCTTGGATGAAGCACAAATGGGCGCAAGCGCCCGCCTCTATGCCAAAGCAAGCATCGAAGTAGGCGCGACCTTGGGCTATCACGAACACCACGGCGAAAGCGAGACCTATTACATTCTGGCAGGCGAAGGCATGTACAACGACAACGGCAGAGAATACCCCGTGAAGGCGGGTGACGTGACCTTTACTGATGACGGACAGGGACACGGCATGCGCAACACAGGCACGGAAAACTTGGTCTTCATGGCACTGATTCTGAAACGCTAACACCCATCGGTATGATGCAACCGGTATGATGCAACAATCCCCCCGCCAAACGGCGGGGGGATTGTGTTTAGTTTCCGAATTGTTTTTGCAGGGAAGCATGGATGGCGAGGGCGGCTTTTTTGCCACCGCCCAGAGCAGAGATGACGGTGGCAGCACCGCTGACGGCATCACCCCCTGCGTAGACATCGTGAATGGAGGTTTCCATGGTGTCCTCGTTGACAATGATGCCACCCCAAGAGGTGGTGTCCAGCCCCTCGGTGCTCTGGGAAATGAGGGGGTTGGGGGTCGTGCCGACGGCAATGACCATGGCATCAAAATCCACGGTTTGGAATTCCCCAGAGGGCACAGGGGAGCGTCTGCCCTTGGCATCGGGTTCGCCCAAGTTCATTTTTTCCAGCACCACCGCACGGACACGGTGTGCCTCGTCGGGTATGATTTCCACGGGGTTCATGAGCAAATCAAAGACAATGCCTTCTTCCTTGGCGTGTAAAATTTCTTCATTGCGGGCGGGCATTTCTTCCATGCTCCGACGGTAGACGATGTGGACTTCTGCCCCCATACGGCGCAGAACACGGGCGGCATCCATGGCGACATTGCCCCCGCCCACGACCATGACTTTTTTGATGCTGGCAATGGGTGTGTCATAAGAGGGTCTGCCCGCTTGCATCAGATTCACACGGGTCAGGATTTCATTGGCAGAAAAAACGGCATTGCTGTTTTCGCCAGGAATGCCCATAAATTTGGGCAAGCCCGCCCCGCTCCCGATGAAAATCGCACGGAAACCCTCTGCCCAGAGTTCGTCCATGGTGATGGTGCGTCCAATCAGCGTATCAAAGGCAAAGGTCACACCCAGACGTTTCAGGGCATCAATTTCCTGCTTCACAATATCCTTGGGCAGACGGAAAGAGGGAATGCCATAGGTCAACACGCCGCCCGCTGCGTGCAGGGCTTCAAAAATCGTGACCTGATAGCCCAATTTTGCCAAGTCGCCTGCACAGCCCAAGCCCACAGGCCCACTGCCGACAATGGCAACTTTCATGCCTTGGTCGGGGGCTTTGGTTTCGCTCTCTGCCTTGCCGTGTGCCAAATACCAATCGCCCACGAAGCGTTCTAAGCGTCCAATGGCGACGGGTTCGCCCTTAATGCCTAGGATACATTTGGACTCACATTGGCTTTCTTGGGGACAGACACGCCCGCAGATGCTGGGGAAGACGTTGGTCTTGCGGATGTGTTCACTGGCTTCTTGCAAATTGTCCTCTTGAATGGCATGAATGAAATCCTTGATATTGACATTGACGGGACAGCCCTGAATGCAAAGGGGATTTTTACAATTGAGACAGCGGTCGGCCTCCTCTTTTGCGAGGGCGAGGGTGTAGCCTGTGGCGACCTCGTCAAAATTGCAGATGCGTTCCATAGGGTCGAGTTCGGGCATGGCGACTTTTACTTTGCTCTTATTCATGGTTGCGCACCTCCTGCGTCAGATTGCAATAGTGGGCATGGGCTTCTTGTTCTTGGGATTGGTAAAAACGATTGCGGATAATCAGCTCGTCAAAGTCCACTGTGTGGGCATCGAAATCTGGGCCATCGACACAGGCAAATTTCATTTTGCCGTTGACGGTGACACGGCAACAACCGCACATTCCGCTCCCATCGACCATGATGGGATTCATGCTGGCGACGGTGTAAATGTTTTTTGTGCGGGTGAAATTGGAAATGGCGCGCATCATGGGCAGAGGTCCAATGGTCAAGACCATGTCGTAATCCTGTTCTGTGCAGAGTGCTTCGAGCTTGTCAGTGACAAAGCCGTGATAGCCCGCCGAGCCGTCATCGGTGCAGAGGTAGAAGTGCTCGCTGTACTGCTCCATCGCATCTTCCAAAATGACCAAATCTTTATGTTTAAAGCCCGCCACGAGGTCGACGGAAATACCCGCCAGATGCATCTGCTTGGCGGACATCAGCCCAATGGCACTGCCCAGCCCGCCGACCACCACGCAGACCTTGCGATAGCCGTCCAATTCCGTGGGGCGACCGAGCGGGCCTAAGACATCCAAAATGCCCTCACCGATTTCTTTTTGACCCAGTTGGGCGGTGGATTTGCCGATGGTCTGGAAGACAATGCGAATTGTCCCCGCTTCTTTGTCGGTATCGCAGATGGTCAGGGGCACACGTTCCCCAAATTCATCAATGCGAAAAATAATGAACTGCCCCGCCTTGCCGTTGCGGGCAATCAAGGGTGCGTCAATATCCATCTGAACCGTTTGGGGGTTCAGAACTTTTTTATCTCGAATGATAAACATGCTGTGTTTCCTCTCTTTTTTCTCTCATAGCGTCTCAGTTACTGAAGGCATCCAAACGCTGTAACATGGTGGCAGTTTCGGCACGGTTGGCAGATGCCTTGGGACGCAATGCACCCGTATTGTCGCCACTCATAATGCCACTGCCCACCGCCCATTTTAGGCTCTCCTCTGCCCAAGTGGACACACGGGCAGCGTCGTGGAAGCGGGTCAAATCACCAAGGCTGCTTTCCCCTTGGGGGATATATTGCATCGCATAGCGGTGTAACATACTGGAAAATTGTTCTCGGCTGATGGCAAGGGTTGGAGCAAATGTACCATCACCCATGCCCTTGACAATGCCCTCTTTGGCACACCAGAGCACACCATCGCTGTACCATGCGTCCTTGGGGACGTCTTGGAAGGGTGAGGACAGACCCGCAACAGAGGGCTCACCTGCCATACGATATAATATGGTGGCGAGCATGGCACGGTTCACGGACTGCTGGGGGGCAAAACGGTTGCTCTCTATGCCACGAATCAGACCTTTTTCATAGGCAAAGGAGACGGCAGCATAGAACCAATCTTGGCGGGAGACATCGTGGAAGGGCAATGTGCCTTGCCCTGAATGACTGCTTTGGAGCTGACCTTCACAGGCAATGCTTGCACTGTCGGACTGAACGCTGATGGTCACAGTGGCTTTTTCCCCAACCAAGTAGCGGTGACCCGCTTGGAGGGGGAGGCTTGTGCCCGCTGTGCCTGCGGTGCAGTCAATCAGCTCCCCGCCCGTGGCTTTGGCAGTTGCCATGCCAGAGAGCAAAAGCAGACCTGAGCCTTGACGCAGGGTGAGGGTATCGGCATAGCCCCAAGAGCGAGGGGTCATTTTGCTCAAATATTCGCTTTTGATGGCTGCGGTTTTGCGTTGCATGAGCAAGGCAATCAAGCGGTCTTGTTCCACGTTCAATTGCCCCAGCATGGAATCATAGACCCCTGTATAGATGCTTCTTGTGCTGTCCTCAATGTCACGCAAATAGTCTGGGCGCAAGGTGTTTTCCAGATAGTTGCGGGAGACGAGGGGGTCAGTGGGCGAGGCAGAGCTTGCCAAGACAGATGTAGTCCCCAAGAGGAGACTGCCCAATAAGAAACAAGATAGAATGCGTTTTCGCATAAACTCCCTCCTTTGCCCGCTAGGGCAGACAGTTATAGATACTAAAATACTAGTTTACTTTATGATGCGAAAAAAGTCAATGCCATGTCCATCATGACGGGGAGAGGGTGATATTGGTTGGGGACGCTGTCCGCATCATCGCAGTACCCGAACGACAAAAACACCCTGCAAGTGAGCGGATGCAGGGTGTTTTCGTTTGGAATGGGTGCTATTCTGCCCGCATGTTGGGGCAAGTTGTCAATCTGGGTCATTGGTGTGCCAAACCCAAAACGGGGCAGTATCGCCCGCCAGTGTAAAGGAATATGTGGTATCCTCGGGTAAGATGGTGCAGCCAATGACTTGCAGATAGTCCAGCACTATCCGCTTGCACTGGAATATCAGGTCGTCATAAATGGTACTGGGATAGCATCGGATATCTCCCCCAAATTGTGTGGATAAGAGTTTTACAGGAATCGTGTCTCCTCGTGAAGACAGGGTTCGGACAGCGACAATGGGGGGCACTAAGGTATTGTCAAAATATTCATCTTGGGGAATCAAAGAAATGGTTTCGCCCGTGCTTGGATGTTGGATTGCAGGTGCAAATCGGTACATCTCCGCATCCAATGCACCGATGATGACACAGTGCCCTTGTGCGTCTATGAGTGATGCACCATTTTCTGCAAGCGAAAAGCCCTCGGGCAAAACACAGGTCACTGTCCGTACAACAGGTGCTTTTCCAGCGTAAGTGGGTGGGTAAGTCAGACCAATGTGATACACTGGTATCCAATCTTGGGTGCTACCCAGTAGGTGAAAGTAAAGGT
>CAZSWQ010000110.1:0-5869 GCA_964611025.1 uncultured Ruminiclostridium sp. | reverse complement strand
TGAGCTTGCCGTTGATGCAAATATGGTCGAGTCCGTTGGCATGGTAGACCATGGTCGTGCCCCAGTCTTCGCCCAGTGCAGCCTTGACAGCGTTCATGCAGGCAGCACCAATGGTCTCAATCTTTTCAGCGGGGATGGCAGCAGCTTCCACGTTGATGACGGTGGCATTGGGAGTTTCCCAAATCTTGCCGTTCTTGTAAAGGGTTTCGTATTCCTTCACAAAGGTGTAGATGGTGGGGACTTTCAGAACGGAAGAAGCGGCTTCATAGATTTTTTCTGCCAGAACATTCTTGACGTTCTGGTCGAGCTTGGGTACATTGACATAAATACTGGGCATGGTGAGTTCCTCCTTATATTGGGCGCAATTGTTTCATGTGAAACAATTGCGCCGTTCGAGACACAGTGTGTTCTGTGTATGCTCGTGCTGTTGGGGCTTATTCGCCCTTTTTCTTCAGTTTTTCCACATTGCCCTTGTCGTCCACATAGTGGATAAGGTCGAGCTGGGACGTAAGGCTTTTGCGGAAGCCCGCCAAATATTCCTCACGCAAGAGGGCACGTTCTGCCAGTTCTGCTTCATTCAAACCTTCGGCTTTGTTTTTGCGTGCCAATTCATTCAATCGTGCCGTCACTACGGCACTGCGTTCCTCTGTCATATTCCTTCTCCTTTTTTTGGCTATTGCTATTGTTGTAGGGGACGATGTTCACATCGTCCCATCGCATCTCCCACGGAAAATATGAAATTTGTCCCACAAACGGCATGGTTTGCATGGTCTTGATTTTTCATTGTTCTCTTTTCGCTGTTCATTGTCCCCCAAAATCTGTAGGGACATGGCTTGCCATGTCCGCCACCAAGCTCCATAGGGGACGATAGCTGACCCTATCAAGCGTAGCGGTCAAAGCGCAGTAAGATGCGTCCTTTTTTACTCTGTCCGATTTGTTCTTGTAGGATACACCTGCCCTTGCCCCGTATGGACAGCACATCTCCCACTTGGACTTCTACGGTGGCTTTGTCGCAAATACAGTGGTTGCGTAAGAGCTTTCCTTGGCTGATGTAGTCGTTGGCAGTTTTGCGTCCCAGTGAAAAGACGGCGGCAACCACCGCATCCAGACGCAGGGAAGCAACGCTCTCTGTCAGGCTGGTGACTTCGCTCTGAGGAGGTGTGAGGTCTTCCGGAGCCAGCGGGCACAGTGTGATGGGCGATGCCCCCACGCTCTGCCACTGTGTCAGCACAATGTCCAGAACATCTGCTAGGAGCAAGAGCACTGCCCCACCTTCTGGGAAAACCAAAATATCCCCAAATTTTTCACGGGAAAGCCCCAGACCCATGAGCGAGCCCAAGTAATCCCGATGCCCTAGGGTTTTGCCTTGGGCGGGGCTGGCAATCTGCAAGGCGGAAATGGGGCTGAAGTTTTCTGCGAGGCTCGGCTCTGCCCAAGTGGGCAAAAAAAGACAGAGCCTGCGTTCTGCTTCCGCAAAGCCCCCCAGAAAAACAGCATTGTGGCAAGAGGTGCGTTGCAGGAGACGTTCCGCATCCAGACGTTCCTCTGGTGTCAAAAAGTTGCTGTATGTGGGAATGTCTCGGTCACGGCACAGTGCCAAACGGTCAAGCAGACGTGCCAGTGTGAGTTTACGTTCTGGATTTTGGCTGTATGGGGCAAGCAGTTCTTGTTTCGTCATGCAAAAAATCCTCGTTTGCTCATTCGTTCGATAAATGCCCCTAGTATATCCTGTTTTTTGTCTGCTTGTCAAGCCTAGGGAAAGAGGGTATAATGGAGGACAAACCTCTCAGAGGATGAAACACACCGAAATCACAGGAGGTAAGTGTATGGAGACGCAAAAAACGCTCTTGTTTGTGTACAACCGTAAGGCGGGCAAGGATAGAATTGGACAGGTCTTGGCAGATATTTTGCAGACCTTCACGGAGCAGGGATATCTGGTGACGACCTACCCCTCGCAAGCCGTGGGTGATGTCCGCCGTGCCGTGTGCGCGTGGGGCGCAGGGTTTGATAGGATTGTGATTGCAGGGGGGGACGGGACGCTGAACGAAGCCGTCACAGGCAGTTTGGATTTGCCCGTGCCACCCCTTCTGGGCTATTTGCCCACGGGCACAACCAATGATTTCTCCCGCAATTTGCATTTGCCCACGACCATCTTAAGGCAGGCAAAATTGGCGGCCACAGGAGAAGGCTTTTTCTGTGATGTCGGTCGCTTTCAGGAGAAACCCTTTATCTATGTTGCCGCCTTTGGGGCATTTGCAGAAGTCTCTTTTTCCACCCCCCAGCGTACCAAAAATCTTCTGGGCTATACTGCCTATCTGCTGGAGAGCATGAAACGTCTGCCGAATATCAAACCCATTGAGATGACCGTGGAATTGGATGGGGAATGCTTTTCTGGCAGTTATTTGTATGGCATGGTCAGCAATACCAAATCCGTGGGGGGCTTGACGCATTTTCCCCCAGGCAACCCCAGCTTGAATGATGGGCTTTTGGAAGTGACCCTCATTTCCCCCGCCAAAGATATTTTGGAACTGGAGAAATTGGGGCGCAATATGCTCTTGGGCAACTTGGACGTGACCAGCCCCATGCTCCATAGTTACACCGCCAAAAGTGTCAAGATTTTTTGTGAAGATGCCGTACTCTGGAGCTTAGACGGCGAAAATGGAGGTCTGCACAAAGAAGTAGAAATTTCAGTCTTGCCCCATGCCTTCCAAATTGTCCAAGGGGACGCATAAGTAGGGGACGGCATCTCGACGTCCCACCCAATCCCCCTTGTCAAAGAGGGAAACCGTCGCAGACGGAGGGGGATTTCACCATCTCTATGTCCTTCCTATCTATAAATCCGTAGTAGTGGATAGCATCTGCTCCGCCCGATTGATAATTTTGCAAAAAAACCTGCCGAGACTAATAAATTTTCAAAAAACCTTGCAATTGCTGGGGGGAGCGTGTATAATCTCCGAAGTAAGAACACCCTGTGTTCTAATGGAAAAAATGAAGTGAAGTGAGGTTATCAACATGAAGAAGATTCTTTCTCTCTCTCTGGCAGGGCTTTTGTGTCTGGGTCTTTTGGCTGGCTGTGGCGGTTCTCCCGCACCCGCTGAAGGCGAAGGCGTAGACGCTTCCGCAAGCGAAAGCAAGGGCACGAAGCTGGTCATTCTGGACACCGAGTACATTCAGGAAGAATACGCCATTGCAGTTGCCAAGGACAACGACGAACTGCTGGGCAAAATCAACACTGCCCTCAAGGAACTGGAAGAAGACGGCACAAAGAAGGCAATTGTCGACAAGTATATCTCTGGTGTAGCACATGAACTGGTCTTCCAAGAAAAAGTCACCGACGATATGCCCCTCTTGGTCATGGGCACAAACGCTGCTTTCCCTCCCTATGAATTCTATGAAGGAGACAAGATTGTCGGCATCGACGCAGAAATGGCTGCTGCCATCGCTGACAAGCTCGGCATGCGTTTGCAGATTGACCACATGGAATTCGACTCCATCATCGCTGCCATCCAGACTGGCAAAGCTGACATGGGCATGGCTGGCATGACCGTCACCGAAGAACGCTTGAAGAACATCAACTTCTCTGACAGCTACGCCATCGGCATCCAGTCCATCATTGTTCCCGAAGGTAGCCCCATCACCACTGCTGACGACCTGAGCGCAGACGGCGCAAAGTACCTCATTGGCACGCAGAAGGGCACGACGGGCGATATCTATTCCGAAGGCGACTTTGGTGCAGACCGTGTCATGAAGTACGCAAACGGCGCAGACGCTGTGCAGGCTCTGCGTACCAACAAGGTTGATTGCGTCATCATCGACAACGAACCTGCAAAGGCTCTGGTTGCAAGTGCAAACAAGTAAGCCATATACCCTAGATTGACCTGAAATAGGGGCGGAGAATTCCGCCCCTATTCTTCCATTTTTGGAAACATTAGAAACACAGGGAACACAAAAAATCTCATGTTGTAGGAGGCGAGACAATTTTGGAATGGTTTGCGAGCATGAAGGCAGACTTTATTTTGAACTTCATCGATGATGACCGCTGGCAGTATCTGTGGACAGGCTTGGGCAATACCTTAAAAATCACTTTTTTTGCGGTCATTTTGGGCATTGTCATTGGTGTGGTCATTGCCATGGTGCGCTCCACCTTTGATAAAAATTACCAAGAAATGCAAAAGGGCATGGGCAGTGCGTTGCTGTATCTGGGCGACCGTATTTGTCGCATCTATTTGACCATCATCCGTGGCACACCTGTGGTTGTCCAGCTGATGATTATGTATTTCATCATCTTTGCGAGTTCTCGTAATAGTATCATGGTTGCCATCATCGCTTTTGGTATCAACTCAGGGGCATACGTCGCTGAAATCTTCCGTTCTGGTATCATGTCCATTGATGCAGGGCAGATGGAAGCGGGCAGAAGCTTGGGCTTCAATTATGTAGACACCATGCGCCATATCGTTTTGCCACAGGCATTTAAGAATGTCCTGCCCACCTTGGCAAATGAATTCATCGTTTTGCTGAAAGAAACCTCCGTCGCAGGTTACTTGGGCATTCGTGACCTCACCATGGGCGGGTATATCATCCGTGGTGTCACCTACTCCAACTTCATGCCCCTGATTGCCATTGCTGTGATTTATCTGGTGATGGTCATGTTCTTCACATGGCTGGTTGGCAAGTTAGAACGGAGGCTGAGAAACAGTGAACACTGAGAAAAATGACGTTTTGATTCGTGTGGAGGGCTTGCAAAAGCACTTCAAGGGCGGGGCAATTAAGGCACTGGACGGCGTGTCTGCTGAAATTCGTAGGGGCGAAGTGGTTGTTGTCATTGGGCCTTCTGGCTCGGGGAAATCTACTTTCCTGCGTTGCCTGAACCTTTTGGAAAAGCCCACAGGGGGCAAGATTTACTTTGAGGGACACGACATCACCGACCCCAAGGCGAATATCAATTTGCACCGTCAAAAAATGGGAATGGTTTTCCAGCATTTCAATCTCTTTCCCCATATGGATATTTTGAAAAATATGACCCTTGCGCCCACAAAGCTCTTGGGCAAATCTCAGCAGGAAGCGGAGAAACAAGCGGAAATGCTTCTGGAACGTGTCGGCTTGGCACACAGAGCACACGCTTACCCCTCTCAGCTCTCAGGCGGTCAGAAGCAACGTATCGCCATTGTACGCTCTTTGTGTATGGAGCCTGACGTCATGCTCTTTGACGAACCCACCTCTGCACTTGACCCTGAAATGGTTGGGGAAGTTCTGGAGGTTATGAAAGAGCTTGCCCGTGAGGGTATGACCATGGTGGTCGTCACCCACGAAATGGGCTTCGCCCGTGAAGTCGGCGACCGTGTCATCTTCATGGCAGATGGCAAAATCGTGGAAGAAAATACACCAGAAGAAATTTTTGAGCGTCCCCAAGAAGAACGCACCAAAAACTTTCTGGCAAAGGTGCTCTAAACCGCAAAGAAAGGACGCTCTGTGAGCGTCCTTTTTTTTGTTTCACATGAAACAGGAGGAAATAGATGACATTACCACAACGGAAACACTTACGATGCAAAGCGTATGATTATAGCCAAAAGGGTGCGTATTTTATTACCATATGTACGCACAAAAAAGAATGTTTGTTCGGTGACATTGCCATACGCAATGCTCCTGTAGTAGGGACGGGTCTTGACCCTTCCGCCCCAACCAGCCCTTTTGTTCCTGCTCAAATTCCTGTAAAAAAAATTCTCTTTGTTCCTCACTCATATTCTGGGTCTGAATGACGCATCGTGTATGCTCTGCTCCGCCATCTGTAATATTTAAATAAGCCTCATATACATCCTCCATAAAACGATAGGACGGAAAAAACATCAAATAGTTTCCTTCCTTTTCCTCC
>CAZSWQ010000109.1:0-5906 GCA_964611025.1 uncultured Ruminiclostridium sp. | reverse complement strand
GTTAATCGTTACATCGCCCCATTTTGTATATAAAAAAATGCAATCATAACAAAGGAATACCCTCGTTTTAGATTGCAACTGGCTGACTTTCTCGTTAAAGAGTGAAGTCCCTTTAGCTTTGCGACCTTAGTTTTCACTAAGTTTGCCTATGCTCGTATTATCTTTTTTCTGTGTTCGGCTGATAAGGTACACCTTTTATACCATTAAAAATGAATACAACTATACACTATAAGTATAACACATATAATGTCGAAAAATCAATACGAAAAGTAAGAATTTCTCTAAAATTTAGCCTTTTTTTTGCCAATGTTGCACAACTGCTTTTTCGGTTAAAAAGGTGTACCTTTCTGACAATGTGGGGGGAAATACCATCGTGGGCAGAAAAAAGACGGCTGAAATCAGCCGTCTTTTTTCTTGCTCATTTCGGGAGAATATCCTCTTTCGTTTGTATGGAATGGGTTTTGTCTTTTTTTGCTGATAAGATGTGGATTTTTGTGTCATGCTACGCTTGTCGAAAGACAAAGTATGACAAAAAGTGAGGTTTTGGCATGAACGAACGCATCTATGGGTACGCACGGGTGAGCAGTCGGGAGCAGTGTTTGGAAAGGCAGATTTTGGCACTGGAAGAAGTTGGAGTTTTGCGGGAGTATCTGTTTCTCGACACCCAGAGCGGGAAAGACTTCCAGCGTCCTGCCTATAAAAAGCTCTTGAAACAGCTCCGTGCAGGGGATACTTTGGTGGTCAAAAGCATCGACCGTCTGGGCAGAAATTACGATGAAATTCTGGAACAGTGGCGGTAGATGCTGGGGAGTCCAATGTTGGCATCCAGGTCAGCGAAGGCGGTAAACTGGATATGTCTGGCTGTACTGTCACCGTAGCTGGCGAAGATGAAAATGCCTATGGTGTTTATGTCGAAGCTGGTACGGTTGTCCTCAAGGATAACACCTACACGCTCACCAAGGGCACATCTGGCAATGCCTACGTTCTGGGCTTGGGTTCTGGGGAAATTGTTCTTACTGGTCTGGAGGAAAATGCAGGGGCAATTGGGGAATCTACCTATGACCATGTTTTCTCCCAAAATGCTGGCGATACGGTCGATGCTACTTTGGAAGCGAAGCTGGGCAGTGGGAAAACCATGCGCTTTAACGGAAAATTCTACACCAAAAACGGCGAAAATGTTGTAGAGAATTCTGAGACGGACTGAAACGATATCTGATTTTCATAAGGGGAAATAGACCCCCTGCCGTCATGTAACTCCTTCTGCATGGCGAACCCCCACCCCCTCGTTGTTTTAGGGGTGCTGGGGTTTTTGTTACATATGAAGTGAGGGGATTCATTTTTTCTTTTCACAAACGGGCTTTGCACTGATTCCACTTGCTGTCGACGTAGAAGGCGGTTTCATCCAGAGCGGCAAAGTGCGCTTTGCCACAGTGGATTTTTTGGCGTTCTGCGGTACGGAGGGCATCGGTATCGGCTGTGCCTTTGCTCTCCAGAACAAAGTACAATTTCTCCGTGCCGTTTCGCTCTAAGTAGACCGCCCAGTCTGGGTTATACGAGCCGATGGGCGTATCAATCTTGAATTTTGGGGGCAATTTGACCTATGGGTCTTCATCCTAGGATAAATACAACCTAAGATATTGAATTATTTACCATATTGTTCGACAAAAAAACAATATCGCTGACAGATTTCAAGTAATTTTGCGATGACTTAGCATTGGCTTGCTACATTTTACAATTCTGTTGAGTCATATTGTTTGTACGCTGTGTCCTGCGCACCAATCGCTTTTACCTGCATTTTACCAAGCTCTGCTGGAACATTTTACATACTTTCTCTATACTAAATAAGAGAAATCTGTAGAAAATCAGAGGAGATTGTCCCTATGTATGCTGTCATAGACATTGGCTCAAACACCATCCGCTTGGCGATTTATAAAATCGAAGAAAACCGCATTGTCCCTATGTTGAATAACAAAGCTGTGGTCGGTCTGGCGAGTTATATCAATAAAAACCATGCCATGAAACAAAGTGGCATGTTGGTCGCCGCCCAGACGCTCAACGAATTTAAAGACGTACTGTCACACCTAAATATTGAAGCAGTGTTTCCCTTTGCCACCGCTTCCCTGCGCAATATCCAAAATCAGAGCGAGGTTTTGGACTACTTAAAAACAGAAACGGGTTTTGATATTCGGGTGCTCTCTGGCGATGAGGAAGCCGTGTTTGACTACTACGGTGCGGTGCAACGGGTCAAAATGGAGGGGGGCTTGCTGGTGGACGTCGGCGGGGGCAGTACAGAATTGGTCTTTTACGGGCAAGACGGCATCATTGACACCAAATCCATGGGCATTGGCTCTTTGAACCTCTTTAAAAAATATGTCTCGGAAATTATCCCCAGCAAGAAAGAGGTCGTTGCCATTCAGAAAGATGTGGAGGAACACCTCTCCCAACTGGTGCTCGCCAAAGTGCCCCTCTTGACTGAGCCGATTTGTGCCGTTGGGGGCACAGCCCGCGCCATTTTGAAGGTGCTCAAACACAGCAAAGACAAAGACATTTCCCTCAGCCAATACCCTTGCAGTGAACTGGACAAGCTGGTGGATATGTCCCTGAACGTCATGCAGAAAATGACCCAGCGCATTTTGAAGCACGCCCCCGACCGTGTGCATACCTTTGTGCCTGGGCTGTTGATTTTGAACACCATCGCCCACTACTACGGCAGTGAGACCATCCTCACCAGTGCTTACGGCGTCCGTGAAGGCTACCTCGCTTACGTCTTAGAAGAAAGGGGGCTGTTCCGTGTCTGATTTGCTCTACCAAGAGGGCTTTACCCAAAATCGAGAACTATCTTGGTTGCGCTTCAACGAGCGGGTTTTGCAGGAGGCGGGGGACAGCGCTGTGCCCCTCTTGGAACGCCTGAAATATGTGGCGATTTTTTCCAGCAACCTAGACGAATTTTTCATGATACGGGTGGGCAGTTTGTTTGATATTTTGGCGATGAGTCCCGCCAGCATCGACCGCAAATCGGGCATGACACCCAAGGAACAGTTGCGGGCAATTTTTCAGGCGACCCCCGCCCTTTATGCCCAGAAAGACGCTTTGTATCAAGAGGTCTCTCAAGCCCTGCGGGTCTATCACATCGAGGAATTGACTTGGGAGACACTTCTGCCCGCCGAGCAAAAGGCAGTCAAAGCCCAATTCAAGCACAATATTTCGCCCCTGCTCTCGCCCCATGTGCTCGACGACCACCACCCTTTTCCCCATTTGCAAAACAACGTCCTGCACATTGTCGCCCGCTTGCAACGCCACGACGGGCAAGAACACCTAGGCATCATTCCCCTGCCTGCCTTTGTCGACAACATCTTGTATTTACAAAAAGGCACAGGTCTGCGCTATATCCGCACGGTCAATATCCTCCTGCATTTTCTGGAAAAAATCTTTCCCCAAGATACCATTTTGGAGCGGGCGGTGCTCCGTGTCACCCGCAATTCCGACTTGAATTTTGACAACGAAAATTACGACATCACGGGGAATTTCAAAGACAAGATGAAACGGCTTTTGTCCCAGAGAAAACGCCTTGCCCCCGTCCGTTTGGAGCTGTCCGAAACACCCAGCTTAGGGCTGGAAGAAGTCCTCTGTCATTACTTGGGCTTGGAACGGACACAGGTTTTTGTGACCCGCTCACCCATGTTGCCCTCTTTTGTCTTTGACCTGTCCAAGCACCTCAACCCTCAACGTGCCAGCAGTTTGACCTATGCACCTTTTTCCCCCAAAGTGCCCCCCAGCATCTCTTTGCAAGAGAGCCTGTTGCAACAAATCCGTGAAAACGATGTCCTGCTCTCCTATCCCTTTGAGAGCATGGAGCCTTTTTTGCACTTGCTGAAAGAGGCCGCCCACGACCCCGCCGTGCTCTCCATCAAAATCACCATTTACCGCCTGGCAAGCAAGACAAAGCTGGTGGAGTTCCTCTGTGCCGCCGCCGAAAATGGCAAAGAGGTCACGGTGCTCATCGAACTGCGGGCGAGATTTGACGAGCAAAATAATATTGACTGGTCGGAACGTTTGGAAGAAGCGGGTTGTCACGTCATGTACGGCATCGAGCAGTACAAAGTCCATTCCAAACTCTGTCTGATTACCCGCCGTGAAAAGCATGAAATCAAATACTATACACAGGTCGGGACGGGCAACTACAACGAAAAAACGGCGGCGATGTATACCGACCTCTCGCTCATGACCTATAACCAAGCCATTGGGGCAGATGCCTCGAAGTTTTTTCAGAATATGGCGATTGGCAATTTGGAGGGGCAATATACGCATTTGCTCGTTGCGCCCATTTCCCTCAAGCCAAGCATTTTGCGCCTGATGGATGAACAAATATCTTTGGGCAAGCAGGGCTATATTTTCCTGAAAATGAATTCTATCACCGATGCCGACATCATGAAAAAGCTCTCCGAAGCCTCCTGTGTGGGTGTGGAAATTGTTCTGGTCATCCGTGGCATCTGCTGTATTTTGCCCCAAATTCCTGACAAAACCGACAGCATCCATATTTATAATGTGGTGGGTCGTTTTTTGGAACACACCCGCTTGTATGCCTTTGGGCGGGGTTCTGCGCAGAAACTCTATCTGGCATCTGCGGACTTCATGACCCGCAATACCGAACGGCGTGTGGAAATTGCCTGTCCGATTTATGATGAAGCCGTTCGTACACGGGTTGGCCACATCATGGAGGCGAATCTCTACGACAACGTGAAAGCCCGCACCATGGATGCCCAAGGTATCTATCACCCCAAGCTGGACAACAAAGAGGCGGTGAACTGCCAAGATATGCTCCTGCAAGAAAGCGAAATGCAGGCACAGATGACACCGCTTCCCCTAAAAACAAAAAACTTTTTCCAGCGCATTTTTTCCAAACATATTTTGGTGGGCTGAGATGCACCCGCCAGAGTTAGATGCAGAAGAAGCCTATGTATCAGAAGATTTTTGGTACAATGAATCGACACGAAGCATTGCCCAATCCTGAAGAAAAAACGGGCATGAAATTCAGGATAGGGGAGCACTACATGGAGACGCAAATTTGCCCGATTGACACGCTGTTTCAGTGCCAAAATGCACTCCCCTGCTCAGGCATCCACACCCGTACTCCCCCCACATAAAAGTCCAAAATGCCTTGTTGATGGTGTGTTTCTATCGCCGTCAGCAGGGCATTTTTTATCGCCAAACACAGCGGGGCTTGCTCATTGTAGCGGAAAGCAAAGCGTTGTGGGCGGTGTCCTGTCATGGTACAAGCTGCTTCTAACATCAAAACGCCTCCTCATATTGGAATGTATACATTCCAAATATACCACGAGGGTTTTTGCATCAGCCGAGAGATGATTTCACAGATGGAACGGGGCAAATATAGCCTTCGCATCAGCCTGCCTCTGGCATTAAAACGCTCTATCAGGCAGAAATTGAGGAGTTTTTTCGGGGCTTGTAATAAGGCTCACTTGTACAATACAACCAACTAATATTGAGAACCAGCGCAGTATGATTCTTCGGAATTGTACTGCGTTTTTCCGTGTTTCGGCACAAAAAAGGCACAATCCCCGTGTGAGCTTGTGCCTGCTAGTCGAAAAAGTTTGTATATGTTTTTTGAGATATGCGGAAAATACACCAAAATCGAGCCAAATCACCCCAAAGAAACTGACTTTGTTGCTTTGCAAAGGCATTTCTCTCAGGAAAAATGTCTTCGCAAACCAATGAAAATAATAAATACCCAAGTGCGGATTTGACAGCTTCTCCCCGTGAGGGGCACGACTAGGGACGCCCATTTCAGTTGCAATGGCCTGGGCATTTCAATCCACGCACCCCCTAATCTGGTGCAGTGATACAAAACTGCATGAAAAACAGGGGAAAACGACAATATTTCACTACAT
>CAZSWQ010000108.1:0-6003 GCA_964611025.1 uncultured Ruminiclostridium sp. | reverse complement strand
GGCACTGTGGGCACGGGCAATCGCCTGACGGCGCAGGGCGGTGTAGGAGGCGGTGATGTGGTCGCCCACATGCAGTTCACCAGCCGTCATTTTGCCGTAGTGCATGTAGCGGTCGCCCTTGTTTTTCAGGACGTTGTGGATGGAGAAGCACAGACCCTCGGCGGTCAATTCGCCTTGGTCGGCACTCTGCCCGCCCATTTCGGCATAGAAAGGGGTTTTGTCCAAAACGACAATGGCTTCGACACCCTCGGCAATGGAGCTTTGGAATTCGTCTTCCACCACAATCGCCAAAACCTTGGCATCAGCGACCTGTTCGCTGTAGCCAATAAAAGCAGTGGGGGGCACATCTGCACCAAATTCCAGACCGCCCCAACCCAAGTCACCCAAGGCTTCACGGGCTTTGCGGGCACGCACACGCTGTTCTTGCATTTCGGCATCAAATTCAGCACGGTTCAGTACCATGCCAGCGTCTTCCGCCATTTCTTCGGTCAGGTCGATGGGGAACCCATAGGTGTCATAGAGCTTGAAGGCATCTTTGCCTGAAAAGTCGTTTTTGCCGTCCTTGCGGTAGCCCTCGAGCAGTTCGGCAAAAATACGCATGCCCCCATCAATGGTTTTGGCAAATTTCTTTTCTTCTTCGTGGATGACACGGGTGATATAGGATTCTTTTTCGCCCAAGTCGCTGTAGTGCCCGACGTTTTCAGCAATGACGGTGGCACAGACGGCAAAGAGGAAGGGTTCATTGACCCCCAGAAGCTTGCCGTGGCGGGCAGCACGACGCAGAAGACGGCGCAGGACATAGCCACGTCCTTCATTGGAGGGCAGTATGCCGTCACAAATCATGAAGGTAGCGGAGCGGATGTGGTCGGTGATGATACGCAGGGAGATGTCCTTGGCGGTACTTTCGCCGTAGTGGACGTGGGTCAGTTCGGAGACTTTGTTGGTGATGTTCATGACGGTATCGACATCAAAGAGGGAATTGACCCCCTGACAGACCACGGCAAGACGTTCCAGACCCATGCCTGTGTCAATGTTCTTCTGGACAAGCTCGGTGTAATTGCCCTGCCCGTCGTTGTCAAACTGGCTGAAGACGTTGTTCCAAACTTCCATGTAGCGGTCACAGTCACAGCCAGGGTAGCAGGTTTCCGAACCACAGCCGAATGCCTCACCACGGTCGAAGTAGATTTCAGAGCAAGGGCCACAAGGGCCAGCACCGTGTTCCCAGAAATTGTCTGCTTTGCCCAAGCGGACAATTTTGTGGGTGGGAATGCCGATTTTGTCGTGCCAGATGGCAAAGGCTTCCTCGTCATTTTCGTAGATGGAGGGGTAGAGACGCTCAGGGTCAAGACCCACCCACTCGGGGGAGGTCAGAAATTCCCAGCTCCAAGAAATGGCTTCCTCTTTGAAGTAGTCGCCAAAGGAGAAGTTGCCCAGCATTTCAAAATAAGTGCCGTGTCGGGCGGTCTTGCCGATGTTTTCAATGTCGCCCGTGCGGATACACTTTTGACAGGTACAAACACGACGGCGAGGGGGTTCTTGTTCGCCCGTGAAGAAAGGCTTCATGGGTGCCATGCCCGAATTGATGAGGAGCAAGGAGGGGTCGTTCTGGGGGACGAGGGAGAAGCTGGGCAGACGCAGATGGTCTTTGCTTTCAAAAAAACGCAAGTAGAGTTCACGTAAGGCGTTCACGCCAAAGGGTTTTGCCATGATAAAAAATACCTCCGAAAAAATAAAATGGGTGCTGGTTTTGCCACCATAAGGGGCAGATAATCTTTTGTAGTGTATCACGCTTTTTGGCATTTATCAATAGGTAGTGGGGGACGATGCCCACATCGTCCCTCAGGGCAATTGGGAACGGTCTTGAGCGTTCCGCCAGCGGGTAGGACAAAAAAGTGGCGACCCGCAAGGGTCGCCACAGCATGCCATCAGATGATATGACGGGCATAGACATAGATATTTTTGTAATACCCTGTAAAGAGATTGTCAATGCGTACTTGATAGTTATTGGTGGAAGCGTGGACAAATTGTCCATTGCCGATGTACAGCCCGACGTGGGAGACGGGCTTGACAGTGCCAGAACTGCGGAAGAAAACCAAATCCCCAGGGACAACCTTGTCCAAAGCGACCACTGTGCCGTTTTGGAGCTGGTCGGTGGCGGTGCGATTGAGGGGATAGCCGAACTGGGCATAGACGTATTTCACAAAGCCAGAGCAGTCAAAGCTATTTGGGCCATTGCCCCCGTAGACATAGGGACGCCCCAGATACTTTTGCGCATACTGGGCAATTTGACTGCCCAAGTCGCCGTCTAGGTTCATATCCCGTTCCAGCTCTGCGAGGTAGTCCTCGTAATCGTTTTGCGTCACCATAGAGACATAATCGAGGGAGACATAGCCAGACTTATTCTGATAGGTGATTTTACACCAGTTGCCTTGGAATGCCAGCACGGGCAGAAATTCCCCAGCCCCGACCTTGCCCAAAATCGCAAAATCCGTGCCCGCTCCAGCCCGCACATTCAAGAGATTGCCTTCAGCAGTCACTTTGGCAAAGAGGGTTTCTTGGGGTGTGATTTCTGTGGAGGTTTCGCTGTCCTGCTCAGGCAGGGGGGCGGGGGTGCTCCCCTGTTCGGGGATGGGCTTTCCACTTGGCTCTGTGGAAACGGGCGTGTTGTAATTGTCATATTCCTCACGGGTCATCAGGGTGATGTAACCCATGGCGAGATAAGCGTCTTGATTTTCGTAGCGGATGTGACACCAATTTCCCTGCCAAGAGAGCACGGGAAAGGTTTGGTTTGCAGTGACCGTGCCCAAGCTCTCAAAGCTTGTCCCTGCCCCTGCACGGACGGAGAGATTTTGCACGGTGCTATTGATGACCGCCAAGGTCTCCTCGCTGGGGGTGACGGGGTCTTCCTCTACAGGGACGGCGGGGGCTTGCACGTCGACCGCCACCGCCAGTGCGGGTGCGTGTAAATTGGGTTCAGCCCGCAGGCGGACAGCGGCAACATCGGCGGGGATGAGAACGTGCTCAATGCACAGCACCAAAATGAAAAGACCGCAGAGGGTGCTGAGCAGATGCGTCCATCTTGTTGTGCGTATGCGCATGGCTTAGCCCTTATTGTGGTTGCTGATGGCACGTTCCAGCCACACAGAGGCAATGTCCATGGCAACATAGAGATTTTCCTTTTCGCTGCGTTTGACAATGAGGTCACGGGCTTTGATGTTGGGGTCAGTCAACTGCAACTGCACGGAAACACGGCTGGCGACCTGCATGTCGCCCATCTTCTTGGTTTCACGGATTTGAATCAGGACAATGTGGCTATCTGCCATACTGCCGTAGTAGATGGTGTTGTCTTTGCGCAGGAGGGGACGACCTTTATAGGTTAAGGGAATTTGAGACATAACAATAGTATCCTTTCTCGTACAAAAAAATTCGATGTGTCATAAATTGTAACACGACTTGGGGCATACTGTCAAATCATATTAGAATGACGCTTGACGAGTCTTTGCCTGAAATGGTATATATGAAGGGAAAACTTTTATGTGAGGGGAGACGATGCTATGCAAGCACAGAAGACTTGGGAACGTCAAGCGTATTTTGGGAAAGAGAGCCAAAGAAATGCGGGGATTTTTGCCCGCATTGTGGCATATGACGCAGAATTGCCTGCTTTTTTGGGGCAGTATTGGACGGAAGCCAGAAGCACAGGACTGGTCATTTCCGAAAAAATTCCCAATCCCAGCGAACAACAACTTTCGTATTATGAGGAGATGTTAGGCAGAGAATACCATGTAAACTTGGGCTTTTTTCTACAATCCTTACAAAGATGGTTGCCCCGTGTGGGCGAACTTCCCCGCCGTATTTTGGCAGAGAGCATCTATGACTGTCTCGATGCCCTTGCCAAACAGGGCAATTCCGAGGCAATGTGTCGCAATGCCTACATCAAATGGATGTGCTGGTTTTACTATCGTCTGGAGCGGGTGGTGCAGGCACTGGGCAAAGAACCCCGCCCAAAACTCCTCTATGAAGGGGAAATCAGCAAATACGAACTGCAACTGTTGCACATTGTCCACCGAGCGGGCTGTGATGTGCTCTTGTTGCAAACGGCAGGAGACAGTGCCTACCAGCGTCTTGACCCCCAGAACCAATACAGCCAGCCCCTTTTGAACACCCAGCCCCAGCCCTTTCCTCAGGGCTTCTCCCTCCAGAGCTTGCAGGCGGAACAGGCAAAAATAGCGCGTTTTCAGGCGGTTTGCGGGCGGGATGCAGGGCGGG
Source organism: uncultured Ruminiclostridium sp. (assembly GCA_964611025.1). GTDB lineage: Bacteria > Bacillota > Clostridia > Oscillospirales > Oscillospiraceae > Evtepia. Next base: position 1,737 of record CAZSWQ010000108.1, on the reverse strand, counting down.
CACGCCTCTATAACAGTTGGATGATAGACACGGTACAGGAAAGCGTCTGCACGCCCCCCGCCCTGCGCAGCCGAGATGTGGAAACGGACGAGCTTTGTTTTGTGCGTCTGCGCGGGGTGGAAGACACCCTTTCATACAAAAGCGACTTGTACCAATTCCAGCGCAAATGCGAGCAGACGGGCAGAGCTTTGCTCTGTTTGGAAGGGGCATTGCCCAGACCGAGCACGGAAGAAATCGCCCAGATTCGGCGGGCATCTTACCAAAATCTTGAGGATTTGTTGCTGGATTTGTCCAAGAATATTCAATTCCCCAGAAATCTTGCACTAGAACGCTTGATGAAACGGGAATTTATTGCTATAATACGAGAGGAAAGCGAAAAAACAGGCAAGAATTTGAACAAACTGACCAATTTGTCGGTCTATCTGCTCTGCTGGTTGAAGCGTTACCAAAGCCCGCTCTTTGCCTCTTGGCAGGCGGGAAATTTGGGCATTGTGCTCTTTTTGGGGGCGGTGAAGCAGGAGAGTGAAGCACAATTTTTGCGTTTGCTCAGTCGTCTGCCTCTGGATGTGGTGCTCCTGCAACCCGATTTGCAAGAACACTGTCTCGTGCAAGATGAAAATCTCTTGGAACAAACCCAGCCTCTCAGCCTTTCTGTGTGCCAATTTCCAAAAGAGGAACACGGCGGACAACTGGGCACGGTTGCCTACCAAGCGGAACAGGAACTCACGGGTCTGCTCTATCAGGATACGGGTTTGTATCGCCCCCAGCAGTACCAAAGTGCGGAAGCCCTCAGCTTGCAAACCATGTATGAGGAAATTGCCCTGCTCTGGGCAGAAGATGTCTCCATGCGTCCGCATTTCGCCGTAGTCGACGAGCGGGTCAACCTGCCCGTGCTCTATGCGAAGGTTTGTGGGGTGAAAGATGGCAACGTCAATCAGTATTGGGCAGACCTGCGGAAGCTGATGACGCCAGAAACCTTTTTGATTGCGCATGTCCCCTTTTTGCACCCCACCGATGAGAACCCCATCAAGCCCGCCGTCACCCAGTTCTGGAAGCAGGGCAGATTACAAAAACAGGCGATTTTGACCAATCCCAATTACAGCTATGGCTTTTTGCGTCAGGAAATTCAGGAATTGCTTTTGGAAAAATTGGATTTACTCTTGGAGCAGAAAAACATACGGGGCTTTTTCACCAAAGGCACAGAATACACCGCCTTGGCGGTGGCACTGCATTTGCCCAAAGAGATTTTACGTCTGTTGCAGAATTTCGATTTCACCAAACGCAACCCGAAAGTCATTGTCATTTTGAACACCGAACAGAGTCTTTCCGTAGAAGATACCATTTTGTTGGATTATTTGCATCTTTTGGGCTTTGATGTGGTCTGTTTTGTGCCGACAGGGTACCAGACCATTGAGACCCACTGGACACCCCGCCACATGGAGACGCATCAAATCGGTGTCTATCTCTATGATTTACCCATTCCAAATTTGACCCAGAAATCCACCTCGCCCAGTTGGCGAGATTTATTCAAGAGAGGAAGTTGACCGCTATGGGACTTGATTTTTCTTCCATCCCCCAACAGCCCGTCCCCACGTCTGCACCTGAAGAACCCATGCAAGAGCTGCTGCAATTACACCTTTCTTAGGCAATTTTCTTGATAAAAAGGGTAAGGGAGCTACAATGTTAATATTAGGTGCTATATTAATGATTGTATGTCATCTTACATTTGCATTTATT
>CAZSWQ010000107.1:0-6009 GCA_964611025.1 uncultured Ruminiclostridium sp. | reverse complement strand
CTTCAAATTCATGTTGCAAAAACGCTTCGACAATACGCTCTGCTAAATTTTTCCCAATCATGCCCGCCCCCATGGCAAGCATGTTGGCATCGTTGTGCCGACGGGTCATCTCTGCCGACAGTGGCTCAGAGCAGAGCGCACAACGTACACCCTTGACCTTGTTGGCGGCAATGGAAATCCCAATGCCCGTCGTGCAAATCACAATCCCTGCCTCGCATCGAGCGTCTGCCACGGCTTCTGCTGCCAACTTGCCCAAAACGGGATAGTCACAGCTCTCCTTGCTGTGACAGCCGACGTCCAGCACCTCGTGCCCCTTGTCTGCCAAAAATGCCTTGATGTGTTCTTTCAGCTCGTAGCCACCGTGGTCGCATCCCAAAGAAAGTTTCATGTCCTGTATCCTCCTGAAATTTTTTATCAAAAGCGATAACCCACTCACAATTTCAGAAATTGGGGCTGTCGCTTTTCGTATATCGTCAGATATGGAAAATCCAAATCCTGCAAGAGCTTCACCGCCTCTGGTATGCCCAAGCCAACGGCATCGGGCACATGGGCATCTGAACCCAAGGTGATAATCTCCCCGCCCAGCACCTGATAGAGCTTCACCAAGGGTATCCACTCTGCTAAGGTCTGTCCCTTCCAAGTGTTGATTTCCATGCCCTTGCCCTTCTCTATGGCGGTTTTCAAAATCACACGGATTTGTTCCATATAACGCTCTGTAGAAATGGGGGTCTCATATCTGCCCCGCATGTAGCGCAAAGGGTAGGTAAGATGTGCCAGTACGTCATAAAAATCGCTCTCTGCCAAAATCTGCATCGAAGCAAAATAGTCGTCCAGAGCAAGGTAGCAATCCGCCTCCGTCTCGTAGGGTGCAAAATAAAAATCGCCCCCACCCAAACGCGCACTGCGGTTATGCACCGAGCCAATCACAAAATCCAACTCGTCCTGTTCCAGCACCGCCTTTGCCCTCTCTGGGTTCAGATAGGGCACACCAAACTCCAAGCCCAGCTGGACACGCAACAAATGCCCCACTTCTCTCTGCATCTCTCGATGCTGTTTCAGCGGTTCGCTCCAGTCATAGTGCGGGGTAGGCTCACCCTGCAAGCTCAAAAAATCGCAGTGGTCGGTCAGGCAAATCGCCCCCAGCCCCGCCTTATGTCCCGCCAGTGCCATTTGTGCCATGGGCACATAACCATCTGGCGAGCAGATGGAGTGGGTATGTAAATCCGTCAAAAACATCGGGCATCTCAGTCCTTTCCAAAACCGAAAATGAGTGACCATCTCAAACGATAGCCACCCATTCAGTGTACCCTTTTTTACGCTTTTTGTCAAAAGGATATTATTTTTTTCGCTTCTTCCCGAAAATACCGCCCTTTTCCTGCTTGGGGGCTTCTTCCTGTGGGGGTGGGGTTGTGCCCTCGCCCAAGGTCTCCCCAAAATGACGCAGGGCTTCTTTTTGGGTCGCCGTCAGATTTTTGGGCGTCTGCACCGTGACCGTGACCATCTGGTCGCCTCTGCCGTGGTCATTCAAAATGGGTACGCCCTTATTCCGCAGGCGGAAAATCGTCCCAGACTGCGTCCCCTCGGGGATTTTATACTTGACTTTCCCATCCAAAGTGGGGATTTCCATTTCTGCCCCCAAGGTCGCCTGTACAAAATTGATGACGCATTCAAAATGGATATTATTCGCACGACGTTGCAGGAAAGGATGTGCTTTGACATGAATTGCGACAATCAAATCGCCATTGGGAGCACCGTTCTTGCCCACGTCGCCCTGTCCACGCAGGGAAATTGCCTGCCCATCGTCAATGCCAGCGGGGATATTGACCGAAATGGTCTTGTTTTTGCGTACCGTACCCGCCCCGTGACAGCTCTTGCAGGGCTGGTGGATGATTTTGCCCTCACCTCGGCAGTTGGGACAGGTCGTGGTGCTCGCCATCGTGCCAAACATGGTACGTTGCTGTACCCGTACTGTGCCCGAACCATTACAATGGGGGCAGACTTCTGCCGTTGTGCCCTCCGCACAGCCCGTACCGTGACAGGTATCACAGGCGGCGGCATGGGTCACGTTGATTTCTTTCTTACAGCCAAAGGCGGCTTCTTCCAAAGTCAAGGTCACGCTGACCTGCACGTTGTTGCCTTTGCGGGCATTGCTGCGTGTACCGCCACCGCCACCGCCAAAGGGACTGCCCCCGCCGAAAAAACTGCCAAAGAGGTCGCCCAAGTCCACGCCGTCAAAGCCACCGCCAAAACCGCCGCCACCAAAGCCACCTGCCCCGAAATTGGGGTCGACGCCTGCGTGCCCGTACTGGTCATATTTGGCACGCTTGTCACCGTCCGACAAGACCTCATATGCCTCGTTGATTTCCTTAAATCTCGCTTCCGCTGCCGCATCGCCAGGATGTAAATCGGGATGATTTTCTTTTGCCATACGGCGGTATGCCTTTTTCAATTCAGCGTCTGACGCACCTTTTTGTACGCCCAGCACCTCGTAAAAATCTCGTTTATCTGCCATAACCGTTCCTCACTCACTTTTTACCAGCCCCAAGGGGGCATTTGATGACCTCAACAGAGGGACGGTCGGGAAACCCGACCGCCCCTCCGAACGTATTTGTATGCTGTTTTTTGTGCTTACTGCTTATCGTCCACGACGGTGAAATCAGCGTCGACCACGTTGGGGTCAGCGTTGGGTGCGTCGCAAGTGCCACAGTCGCCACCTGCACAGCCAGCATCACCCTGAGGTGCGTTCTGCTGGTACAGCTTTTCGCTGATGGCATAAAATGCCTTGGTCAAAGCTTCCGTAGCGGTCTTGATGTTCTCGGTGTTGTCGCCCTTGAGGGCTTCCTTCACGTTGTTGATTTCAGTTTCCAGACTGCTCTTTTCTTCTGCGGTGATTTTGTCGCCCAGTTCTTCCATTGCCTTTTCGCTCTGGTAGACCATCTGGTCTGCTTGGTTGCGGGTTTCGACTTCTTCACGACGCTGTGCGTCTTCTGCTGCGAACTGTTCGGCTTCCTGCACTGCCTTTTCCACGTCTTCCTTGGACATGTTGGTGGAGGAGGTGATGGTGATGTGCTGTTCCTTTCCCGTGCCCATGTCCTTTGCGGAGACGTTCACGATGCCGTTTGCGTCAATGTCAAAGGTAACTTCAATCTGAGGCACACCACGGCGGGCGGGGGCAATGCCGTCCAGATTGAAACGACCGAGGCTCTTGTTGTACTGTGCCATTTCACGTTCGCCCTGAAGCACATGGACTTCAACAGAGGTCTGGTTATCGGCGGCGGTGGTGAAGACTTGGCTCTTCTTGGCGGGGATGGTGGTGTTGCGTTCAATCAGCTTGGTGTTCACGCCCCCCATGGTTTCAATGCCCAGAGAGAGGGGGGTGACGTCCAGCAGGAGGAGACCCTTGACATCGCCCGTCAGGACACCGCCCTGCAGGGCTGCACCCATGGCGACACATTCATCGGGGTTGATGCCCTTGAAGGGGTCTTTGCCCGTAATCTTCTTGACTTCGTCCTGCACAGCGGGGATACGGCTTGAACCGCCGACCAGCAGAACCTTGTGAATTTCGTTGGCGGAAAGAGCAGAGTCGCTCATTGCCTGACGGACAGGACCCATGGTCGCCTGCACCAAGTGTGCGGTCAGTTCATTGAACTTCGCACGGGTGAGGGTCAGCTCCATGTGCTTAGGGCCAGTGGCATCTGCGGTGATATAGGGCAGGTGAATGTCGGTGGACATGACACCAGAGAGTTCAACCTTTGCCTTTTCAGCGGCTTCTTTCAGTCTCTGCATGGCGACCTTGTCGTTGCCGAGGTCAATGCCTTCGGTCTTCTTAAATTCAGCGACCATATAATCCATGACGCACTTGTCGAAGTCGTCACCGCCCAGACGGTTGTTACCAGCAGTTGCCAGCACTTCGATGACACCATCGCCGATTTCCAGAATGGACACATCGAACGTACCGCCACCGAGGTCATAGACCATGATTTTCTGGTCGTTTTCCTTGTCGACACCGTAAGCGAGGGCAGCTGCGGTGGGTTCGTTGATGATACGCTTGACGTCCAGACCAGCGATGCGCCCTGCGTCCTTGGTTGCCTGACGCTGTGCGTCGGTGAAGTAAGCGGGGACGGTGATGACGGCTTCGGTGACGGTGCTGCCGAGGTAGGCTTCTGCATCGGACTTCAGCTTCTGGAGCACCATGGCGGAAATTTCCTGAGGGGTGTAGTTCTTGCCATCGACAGTGACCTTGTGGGCAGTACCCATTTCACGCTTGATGGAAATCACGGTGCGGTCGGGGTTGGTGATAGCCTGACGCTTTGCGACCTGACCGACCATGCGTTCGCCGTCCTTGGAAAAAGCGACAATGGAGGGGGTGGTGCGGTTGCCTTCGGCATTTGCGATAACGACGGCTTCGCCGCCTTCCATGACAGAGACGCAAGAGTTCGTTGTACCCAAATCAATACCAATCATCTTAGACATAATTCATTTCTCCTTATATATAATCCAAAAAATTTTATCAACAAAGTGTGTGTTTGGACAAGCCTAGCATTTGCGTTTTTGTCCGAATGATGCGTTTAGTTTGCCACTTTGACCATGGCAAAACGAATGACCTTTTCTTTGCTGCGGAAGCCCGTTTCAAAGACTTCTGCGACCACATTTTCGCCCAAGGTTTCATCGTCAATGTGCATGACGGCATTGTGCAGTTCTGGGTCAAAGGTCTCACCCAGAGCGGGGATTTCTTCAATGCCCAATTTTTCAAAAATGCCCTTGAGCTGGGTCATGGTCATTTGTACGCCCTTGGCGTAAGCCTCGTCTTGGGTTTCCTGTTGCATGGCACGGAGCAGGTTGTCATAGACGGGCAGGAACAGGGCGGCGGTTTCGGCTTTTGCCGTTGCCCAAGCGTGTTCTTTTTCACGCCCAGAACGCTTGCGGAAATTATCGTACTCTGCGAGCAAACGCAGGTATTTGTCTTCTTGTTCACGGGTCGCTTCTGCAACCGCTTCCTCGAGGCTGGGCTGAGGCATGTCTACAACGTCTGCTTCGACGGCTTCGACTTCCTCCACGGTCTCGGGGCTTTGTTTTTCTTCGCTCATGGTGAACCTCCTACATATTCTATCTATCGGTTTCGCTCGCTGGGGGGAGTTCTCCCTTTCCAAACATCTTAGAAAGCCCTTCGGCAAAATAAGACAGACGAGCGGCAAGTTTGGCATAATCCATACGGGTCGGGCCAACGACCCCGATGACCCCCTGCATGTTGTCCCCAATGTCGTAACGTGCCATGATGATGCTGGTGTTTTTCAGCTCAGAGGCGACGTTTTCAGGGCCAATGAGAATTTTGACCGCTTCGCTTTCGGCTTGCGGGGCGGGCAGGTTGTCCGCCTCTCCCCATTCGGAGAGAAAATTCATCAGGGGTTCTGCACTGTCCAAGCTCTGGTATTCTGGGTGTGCCAAGAGATTGGGAATGCCTGCGGTGTGGAGCACACTGCTCTCCAGCTCCTGCAAGACCTCCAGTCCAAATTGCACCACCAAGCGTATCAGCTCGAAGGCTTCGCCGTCCGCATGGGCAGAGACCCGAATCAGTTCAGGGGCGAGGTCGTTTTTTTCCTTTTCGGTGAAGGATGTATTCAGCAAGGTGCGGAGCAGTTGCAGTTGCGTGTCGGGCATGGCACTGGGTGTGGGCAAGTGGATGAGCTTATTTCTGACCACTTGCGTATTGGTCAAGACCACCACAATGAATGCCGTCTCATCCACAGGGAGCAAATCAAAGCGTTGGATGGTCACACTGCGGTTGCCCGTGGTGAGGGCAAAGGTCGGGTAGCGTGTGATTTGCGAAATGATTTTGCCCGCATCGGTCATCATCTGATCCATCTCACGAATTTTCAATTGGAGTGCCTCGTTCATGCTGGCAGTTTCCTGCAAGCTCAAGCGATGGTCTTCCATGAGTTCGTTGACGTAAAAGCGATAGCCCAGAGGGGAGGGGATGCGTCCTGCGGAGGTGTAGGGATGTTCCAAAAG
>CAZSWQ010000106.1:0-6175 GCA_964611025.1 uncultured Ruminiclostridium sp. | reverse complement strand
AGGACGCTTGGAACACATGGCAAGCCCTGTGGCAGCACACTTGCCCTGTGCGATAGCGGAGAGCAGACCGCCGATGGCCATGGGCAAACAAGCGGAAGCAAAGAGCAAACCGCCCTGAATAGAGAGGTTGATGAGGTCGCCAGAGAAGAAGCCCAGTTTCATGAGTGCGAAGAACCAAGCAACCAGACCATACAGCCCCTGTGTACCAGGGATAATCTGCATAATCAAAACCTGAGAAAATTTGCTGGGGTCTTCGGTCAGAACGGTCGAGCCGACTTCACCGCAGATGCCAACGCCCTTTGCAGAGCCAGAACAAGCCAAGCCAACAGCCAGAGATGCACCCAGAACGCCGATTGCGGTGCCGCAAAAAGTCATCCAGTCCATGATAAAAAATCCTCCTTAAAATTGTGGGTCTAAGCGTTGTGAAATGATAAAATTAGAAATTATTGAGCATGAGGAAGGTCGACAAGAGGCACAAAATGGCATAAAATTCAACCATGATAGCCAAAATGATACCCTTGGACAACTCGTCCCCACGGCGGGCAATCATCGACAAGTCACTGGCACAGAGCCGTCCTTGGACGATGCCGAAAATCAGACCGCCAATCGCCACAGGCATACAGGCGGCGAAGAATTGCAGACCATCGACAACCGCAAAGGTTGCCAAGTTGCTGGTGATGCTGCCATCGAAGAAGCCCAGCTTCATGAGTGCCAAGAACCAGACCACCAGACCATACAGCCCCTGTGTACCAGGGAGAATCTGCAAAATGAGTGCGCGGGAAAACTTCCCAGGGTCGACAGACAAAGCACCAGCAGAGGCTCTGCCGACCAAACCGACCCCGACAGCGGAGCCGGTACAGGGGAGCGCAACGGCGAGGGCTGCACCCAAGAAACCCACGGCAATGCCACAGGCGTCGAACCAGCTACCATCCATTGTTTACTCCACCTCCTCAGTCGTAACGTCGACATATTTTGTCCCTGCGTAACCCAGGGGACGGAAAGCGAAACCGCCTTCCTTGTAAAACTTACCGAAAAATTCCAGATATTGCAGACGTGCCGCATGGACGTAAGTACCAATCAGGTTGATGCCGATGTTGAAGGTATGCCCGATGAGGAAGATAATCACGAAAGCGACGATGTTCCCAGGCAGAGAGCCTAAGATATTCATAACGCTTGCAATAACGGAAGTAGCGAGCATGAGTGCCATCAGACGGGAGTAGGACAGCACATCGCCCAGCCAAGAGGTGATGTCATAGAGCTTTGCGACACCGCCAAAGAGTTTGCCAACAATGCCCTTTTTCGCTCTACCCTGCGTGAGGACAATGGCGGCGACACCAAGCCAGAGCACCAAGAACGAGCCTTTCAGCACGGCAACACCGATGCCAGCGAACAGAATCCACCAAGGCACGACATCCAAAATGCCTTCCAGGGGCTGACCGTCACGGGCTTCCATGTAGATATGGAGGCACTGACCGAAAAGCAACTGGAACACACCAATGATGACGGCGATGATGAGCACCTGCATGGGGTCGGCGAGGGGGTTGATGAGGTAAGGCAAAACGACACCCTCCATGCCCAAGAAATTGGCACAGAAGATGGTGATGGCATCTCCGAAGAAACCGCCGGTTGCCGCACCACATAGGAAGGTACTGATGCCCAAGTACCTCGCAAGTCCGAACATGTAGCCCATCGTTCCCTTGGGTTTGTACTTGGAAACAATGATGGAGGACACGGCGAAAATGATGATACCATAGGCGATATCGGCAAACATAAAGCCGAAGAAGAAAATGAAGAACCAGAAAATATAGGGGTTGGGGTCGAGACCACGATAGGTGGGCAGGGAGTACATTTCCGTGACCATGTTGATGGGTTGCATCCACTTGGGGTTATCCAGCAAGGTGGGCACACGGTCTTCCTGCTCAGGGTCGGAAAATTCGTAGGCACAGTTCATTTCTTCCAGCATTTTGCGCAGGGCGGTAAGCTTCAAAGAGGAAGCCCAGCCTTCCAGAAAAATGACCGTGCCGTCGGTCAAGAGATGCTCACGACTGCCTTCTCTGGACAATTCCAGTTGCAGGCGGTCAAAGCAGTGTTTCAAATCCGCGCGGTTATCGCCATAGGAGGCGATGTGGGCAATGAGGTCTTCTCTTGCCTTACGGCTGGCGTCGATTTCGTCGTCCAGACGGCGGATGTGTTCCTCGGCTGTGCCCGTAAATTCCTTGAACTGAACGGTATTACAACCAAAGGGTTTGAGCTGTTTGTCCACTTCATCCACAACGGAATTGTGGGCAAAGAGGAGTAAGTACTTTTGGTCTTTGTCCTCGTGGAGCAAGGAGACCTCTGCCAGACTTGCTTCTTCTGCCAATGCACTTTGGATATTTTCCAAAGGCACGGCGGCGGGGGCGACCATCAGAGAAATTCTGACGTGTGGGGTGGAAAGTTTGTCCAGAGGTGCAGTCAGCTTGACCCAAGGGCGTAAACCAGCTTGGGTGTTTATGAGGCGGTTTTCTGCCGAGTGCATGCGGGTCAGTTTGCTGAGGGAGTCGTTGATATCCTTTGCAATGCCGAGGGACTTGGCAAAGCGGTCAGCATCCAAGAATGCTGCTTCACTGAGCACGGGGCGAATTTCGAGAAGACCACCCTTGACGGGTGCATACTTCTTCAAGGCCGCCAGTGCGTGGGTCACTTGCGTGACTTGGGACTTCAGGTCACCGAGAGACACGGTATCTCGACGCAGGAGCTTTGACCAAACGGGGTCTTGCAGTTTGCTATCGGTTGCAGTCAGTTCCACACAACCCAGTCGTTGCAAACGGTCAAAGAGAGCGTCTCGTTCTCCGTCCAGTGCGATGAGCCGTAGCCGTTTCATTTTTACAATGGCCATCAGACATTCACAATCCTTTTTACAATGAGCGCAGCCGCCTCATCCAAGTGAGACTCTGCCACGCTGCAAAGTTGCTCACAGACGCGCGCATTATCAGAGAGTAACTGCGCTGCCTGTTTTGCGGCTGCCTGTTCGGCGGCCGTCATCATCGCACGACTTTCCTGCTCTGCCTTCTGTCGGGTCTGCTCCAAGAGTTGTTCTCCGTTTTGTTCTGCATCACGCTTCATCTGCTTGGCTTTCGCAAATGCAGCCTGCTTTTTTTCCTGTGCTGACGCTTCAGCTTGGCTAATTTGTTGAATGGCTTCAATTGACACTGTATCACCGTCTTTCCTTCATAAAAGTTTAAGATTCCCCCCCATTATAAGCTAATCATACAGAAATCTGCAAAAAAATCAACTCTTGACTTGCAAAAGTCAGTCCTTTTGGGAAAATTTCATCTACAATTCACAAAGTCCTAGCCCTGAACGTGTGAAAATTTGAGAAAAAACCGTCCAAAAAAATTTGGGGAAAGTATGAAGCCTCTGTGAATTTTTCTGAGGAACGCTCTCATTTTCCATATGATGGAAGCTGTCAACTTCAATGGATAATTGTCAAGAAATAAAAACGTGAAAAACGAACGTCCACGATAGAAACACAAAGGTTGCTTTTTATGGGGTGAGTCGATGCCCACAGACGAGCAGAAAGAGAGCTTCCCGCAAGGCGGGAAAAATCCCTCTTTTTATAGTGTGCAACTTTAGCCACGAAAAGTCAAGGAAAAGTCATTTCATTTTCACAATAGTTTTGGGGAAATATTTCGAGCAAAAAGTCCTTCTTTTTCTGGATTCCAGAGGAAAACAAAAATAAACCATGCAAAATTCTACTGTTTTTGCATGGTTTTGGGCTTATGCTATGGGCAAGAAAATTTTGAGATTTTAGGCAAGGGGGCACAGAGACTTGGTGTCTTGGGGCGGAACTCCGTCATTTTCCCTAAGAAAATGACAAACAACGTAGGAGCAAAAGTAGCCCAAACCCCGGCAAACCCAAGACCCCCAGTGCCAAAGAATTCCATACATTTACCCCCAGAGCCAAGTTTGGCAAGAGACCTGATACGCTCCACAGAAACAAAAAACCAAAGCCCAGTACAGAACGCAGGAGCACCCGCCCCACTTGGGCAAGGATTTTGTGAAAGAGTAATATCAACAACATCGCCAAGAGCACAAAGGCTGGCCAGAGTGTTTCCAAAGACCAAAGTTCCATGCACAATTCCTCCTTGCAAGCACTCAGTTTTATTCTTGCAAAGCCCCCTCTCCAGCACTGCGCCAAAGATGACGGCAGCGGGCAAGGAGTGCTTTTCTCTCATACCAATAAACCCCCAGCAAATCCACATCGGTACAGCCCTCCAGACAGGCATCTGTCCAAGTAAGCTCCGTTTGGAGCTGTTGCAGGGCGAGACGGGCTGCGGTTTTTTGCTGCTTCTTTTCTCGTTTCATGGCAAAGGTTTCCTTTCTCTCACTTAGTCTATCGTTCAGTCTGTGCAAATATGCCCCCCAAGATACCCGAGCCCCCCAGCCATTCTTGACAGGGGGGACAAGATTGTATACTATTATTAAGAAAGCAAAGGCGGAGGCATCCCAGTGTGTCCCGCTCGTCCAGAGCATACCCCAAGGGGGACGAGACACAAAACACCAAAATTCAACAAACAAAAGGAGTACAATAATGGCAAAAGGAAAGAACAACCAAAGTTATGGCAATACGTCCATTTCGATGTTTGAAGGGGCTGACCGTGTACGCAAGCGTCCAGGGGTCATTTTTGGCTCGGATGGATTGGAAGGTTGCCAGCATGCAGTCTTTGAAATCCTTTCCAATGCCATAGACGAAGCCCGTGAGGGCTATGGCAAACGCATCAAAATCACCCGCTATGCCGACCGCTCCATCGAGATTGAAGATTTCGGGCGGGGCTGTCCCATGGAGTTCAACGAGAACGTGGGGCGGTATAACTGGGACTTGGTTTTCTGCGAGCTGTACGCAGGGGGCAAATACAACAATTTGGACGGGGACAGCTATGAGTATTCCCTCGGGCTGAACGGGCTGGGGGCATGTGCCACCCAATATGCCTCGGAGTTTATGGACGTCACCGTACACCGTGACGGCAAACGCTATGACATTCGCTTCGAGCAGGGGTCTGTCGTGGGGGACTTGCAAATCCAAGACAGCGACCGCAAGCAAACGGGCAGTAAAATCCACTGGCGACCCGATTTGGAGGTCTTCACAGAAACGGATATCCCCGTGGACTACTTCACCGATGTTTTGCGGAAGCAGGCGGTGGTCAATGCAGGCTTGCAGTTTATTTTCCGCAATCAGGTCGGCAGAAGCTTTGAGGAAACAGAATTTTATTATGAAAATGGCATTGCCGACTATGTGGCAGAACTCTGCCCACCCTTGGATTTGCTCCTGCCCGTGCAGTATTGGGAAGCCGAACGCCAAGGGCGTGACCGTGCCGACAAGCCCGATTACAAAGTCAAGCTCAGTTGTGCCCTGTCCTTTTCCAACCAAGTCCGCCTCGTGGAACACTACCACAACTCCTCTTGGCTGGAGCACGGGGGCAGTCCAGACAAAGCCCTGCGTTCCGCCATGCTCTCCGTCTGGGACGGCTTCCTGAAGCAAAACAACAAGTACACAAAAAACGAGAGTAAAATCTCTTGGCAGGACATACAGGACACGCTGATTTTTGTCTCCAACAACTTCTCCACCCAGACCTCTTACGAAAACCAGACCAAAAAAGCCGTGAATAACAAATTCATTCAGGAGGCAATGACGGATTTCCTGCGGGAGAAATTGCAGATTTACTGCATCGAAAACCCGCAGATTGTGGAAAAAGTCGCCGAGCAAATCCTCACGAACAAACGCAGTCGAGAAGCAGGCGAAAAAGCCCGCCTCTCCATCAAGGCAAAGCTCACCGTGGGCAATTTGGACATTGCCAGCCGTGTGCAGAAATTTGTGGACTGTCGCACCCGTGACAAGCGCAGACGAGAACTGTACATCGTGGAAGGGGATTCCGCACTGGGGGCATGTAAACTCAGCCGAAACGCAGACTTTCAAGGCATCATGCCCATCCGTGGGAAAATCCTCAATTGCCTCAAAGCGGACTATGCAAAAATTTTTAAGAACGAAATTATCACGGATTTGATTAAGGTTTTGGGCTGTGGGGTCGAAGTACAATATGGAAAGACCAAAGATATGAGCCAATTTGACCAAGACAAGCTCCGCTGGCAGAAAATCATCCTCTGCACCGATGCGGACGTGGACGGTTTCCAAATC
>CAZSWQ010000105.1:0-6303 GCA_964611025.1 uncultured Ruminiclostridium sp. | reverse complement strand
AAGAAAGGTTTTTTTCAAAAAACCTTTCTTCGGTCGGGCAGGGGGCAATTTTCGCCCCTTTTTCCCCCGCAAGCGGGGACGGGCGGATGCCATCCGCCCCTACATCATGCCACACGGTTTTTCATTCATGTTTCATCCATTCCGTAGGGACAAGGCTTGCCTTGTCCGTCAGCATCCCAGCCACCATATGATATTCCCATTCATGTTTCATAGATTAGGAGGATTTTTGCCATGCGTTCTGCTCACATCAAGCAGGGTGTCGAACGAGCACCCAACCGTAGTTTGCTCTATGCCCTCGGTCTCACAGAGGAGGAACTCAACCGCCCTCTCGTCGCCGTGGTCAATTCTTATAATGAAGTCGTACCAGGTCATATGAATCTGGACAAAATCACAGAAGCCGTCAAAGCAGGGGTGCGTGCTGCGGGCGGTACGCCCATCGAATTTCCCGCCATTGCCGTCTGCGACGGCATCGCCATGGGGCACGAGGGCATGAAATATTCTCTCGTCACCCGTGACCTGATTGCCGATTCCACCGAAGCCATGGTCATGGCGCACCAGTTCGACGGCATTGTCATGATTCCCAACTGCGACAAAAATGTACCTGGGCTGTTGATGGCGGCGGCTCGTCTGAACATCCCCGCCATTTTCTGCTCGGGTGGTCCTATGCTCTCGGGCAAGCTCGGTGGCAACAACCGCACCTGCCTCAGCGACATGTTCGAGGCGGTCGGTGCATACCATGCGGGTACATTGGATGCCAAGGGTGTACAACAATATGTGGAAAGTGCCTGTCCCACCTGCGGGTCTTGCTCGGGCATGTACACCGCCAATTCCATGAACTGCCTCACCGAAGCCATCGGCATGGCTCTGCCTGGCAACGGCACGATTCCCGCCGTCTATTCCGCCCGCATCCGTCTCGCCAAACACGCTGGCATGCAAATCATGCACTTAATCGAACAGGGCATTCGCCCCCGTGATATTATGACCCCCGCCGCCATCCACAATGCCGAAACCGTCGATATGGCACTGGGTTGCTCCACCAATACCATGCTCCACCTGCCCGCCATTGCCCACGAAGCAGGTGTTACGCTCGACCTCGATGCCACCAATGCCATCAGTGCCAAGACCCCCAACCTCTGCCACCTCGCCCCTGCGGGCAGTACCTTCATGGAAGATTTGGATTTGGCGGGCGGGGTCTCTGCCGTCATGAAAGAATTGACCAAAAAACAGCTCTTGGATGAAAGCGTCATGACCGTCACGGGCAAAACGCTGGGCGAAAATCTGCAAGATGTGCAGAACAAAAACCCCGACATCATCCGCCCTTTGGAAAATCCCTATTCCCAGAGCGGTGGCATTGCCGTTTTGAAGGGCAATCTGGCAAAAGATGGCTGTGTGGTCAAGCGTTCTGCGGTCGCCCCTGAAATGATGGAACACACCGGCCCCGCGCGTGTCTTCAACAGCGAAGAAGAAGCCATCACCGCCATTTATGGCAAAAAAATTGTCGCAGGTGATGTGGTCGTCATCCGCTACGAAGGCCCGAAGGGTGGCCCTGGCATGCGTGAAATGCTCAACCCCACCTCTGCCATCTGTGGCATGGGTCTGGGTGAAAGCGTTGCCCTCATCACCGATGGCCGTTTCTCTGGTGCGACCCGTGGTGCGGCGATTGGACACGTCAGCCCCGAAGCCGCCGCAGGTGGACTCATCTGCTTGGTCGAAGAAGGCGACACCATTCACATCAACATCAACGATTGCAAAATCGAGCTGTGCGTCGATGAGGCAACCTTGGAAGCCCGCCGTAGCACTTGGGTCGCCCCAGAACCCCGTGTGAAAACGGGCTACCTCGCCCGCTATGCCAAGCTGGTCTCCTCCGCCGACAAAGGCGCGATTTTGACCGTCTAAGTGTCCCATATACCATAGAAATAAGGAGTGTTCTCTCATGTTGGATATCAAAATCACCAAAACCACCGCCCCCAAGGAAAAAATCACCGAAAACCTCGGCTTTGGGCGTCACTTCACAGACCACATGTTCCTGATGGACTATACCTTGGGCGAGGGCTGGCACGACCCCCGCATCGTCCCCTATGCCGATTTGACCATCTCCCCCGCCAGCATGGTCTTCCACTATGGTCAGGAGATGTTCGAGGGCATGAAGGCTTACAAGGGCACAGACGGGGCTTCCTATCTGTTCCGCCCCGAAATGAATGCCCAGCGTACCAATGCCACCAACGACCGTCTCTGTATTCCCCAAGTCCCCGTAGAGGATTATGTTCAGGCAGTCAAGGCACTGGTAGCAGTCGATGAAGCTTGGATTCCCACGGCGGAGGGGACGTCCCTCTACATCCGCCCCTTCATCATCGCCACCGAGCCTTTCTTGGGGGTCGATATCTCCAAAACCTTCCTGTTCTGCATCATCCTCTCCCCCAGCGGGGCATATTACGAAAGCGGTCTTGCCCCCGTCAATATCTGGATTGAAGACGATTATGTCCGTGCCGTCAAGGGCGGGATGGGCTTTGCAAAAACAGGGGGCAACTATGCCGCCAGCCTCGCTGCACAGGTCAAGGCACACAAAGAGGGCTATTCTCAGGTGCTTTGGCTCGACGGGGTCGAACGCCGTTACATCGAAGAAGTCGGGGCGATGAATATCTTCTTCAAAATCGACGGGAAAATCGTCACCCCCGCCCTGAACGGGAGCATTCTGCCGGGCATCACCCGTGATTCCGTCCTCCAACTGTGCAAGCACTGGGGTATGCCCGTGGAGGAGCGAAAAATTTCCGTGGAAGAACTTCTGGAAGCACAGAAAAACGGTACGCTCGAAGAAGTCTTTGGCAGTGGCACGGCGGCGGTCATTTCCCCTGTCGGCAAATTGCGTTACAAAGATGAAGTCATGACCATCGGCTCGGGCGAAATCGGCGCAACCAGCCAGAAAATTTATGACACCGTGACGGGCATTCAGCTGGGCAAAATTGCTGACCCCTTCGGCTGGCGTGTACAGGTCTAAGCCATGCACAAGCTCTGTTCCAAGCTCCTCTTATACAGCAAGCTGGGCGAGGACAGCATTCTGTCCCACTTGGCAGAGCTGTATGAAGACTGGCAAAACAACAGCCGTCCCCGCTATGCCCTGTGCCGTGACCTCCTCTGCGAGGTCAAGCGTCTTTTGGATGTGGCGACCACCTATGGCTTTGATGAAAACCTCTGGGCAAACTACCTGACTTTTGTGCTCATCATGAATGAAAATTCTTTTTCGCTCTCCTGCGAACGCACAGGGGCGACCTTAGATGGGAGTGTCAATCACTTTGCCCTGCAAGATTTTGCCGTCTTTCATGCCCTTTTGCACTTCGATTTTTCCTTTTTGGAAGACAGCTTGGGCATTGACTGCTTTTCCGTCTTGCAAGACTACAAGGCGATTCCCAAGCGAGAGCGACACTACCACAAAGCGGTGGGCGAACAGGTCAAAACCCTCTCCCGAAAGCTCCTAGAGGCAGAAAATGCACAGGGAATCTTTGTGCTCTTGACCCAGCACTACGAGCGGGTCGGTGTGGGGCAAATCGGGCACAACCGTGCCTTCCGCATCGAACCTGCGGGAGAAGAAATGTTACAGCCCATCACCAACACGCAGGAAGGATACCTGTCCGATTTGGTGGGTTATCATCTGCAAAAACGGCAACTGGTCGAAAACACAGAGGCATTTTTGGCAGGGCGGGGGGCAAACAATGTCCTGCTCTATGGCGACAGTGGCACGGGCAAATCCTCCAGCGTGAAAGCCCTCTTGAATGAGTACCATGCACAGGGCTTGCGGATGATTGAGCTGTACAAGCACCAGCTCTGCCATCTGCCCCAAGTTATGTCTGAAATCAAACACCGCAACTATGCCTTCATTTTATTCATGGACGATTTGTCCTTTGAAGAAGATGAAATTGAATACAAATATCTGAAAGCCCTGATTGAAGGGGGCATGGAAACCCGTCCTGAGAACGTGCGGATTTATGCCACTTCCAACCGCCGTCACCTCATTCGGGAAACTTGGAATGACAGACAGGACACCGAATTCACAGGCGACATACACCGCAGTGACACCGTGGAGGAAAAATTGTCCCTCTCCGCACGCTTCGGTCTGCAAATCAATTACAGCATCCCCAATCGGGCAGAATTTCAGAGCATGGTCTTGCATCTGGCAAGGGTGGAAGGGCTCTTGCAAAGCGATGCCCTGCTTCTGGCAGAGGCAAACAAATGGGAATTGCGTCACGGGGGTGTGTCGGGTCGTACCGCCCGCCAGTTCATAGATTTTCTATTGGGCAAAGAGGCGCAATGCTAAGGGAGAGAAACAAGATGACATTGGATAAAGTATACCATGCCGCCTATGTGCTCAAAGATGTGGCACGACGCACCGACCTCATCCACGCAAACAACCTGTCTGCTGATTTATATCTGAAGACGGAAAATTTGCAGATGACGGGGAGCTTTAAGCTCCGTGGGGCCTATTATAAAATCAGCCAGTTGAGCGAAGCGGAAAAACAGGCGGGCATCATTGCCTGTAGTGCGGGCAACCATGCCCAAGGTGTCGCCCTCGCCGCCACAAAAATGGGCATTCGCAGTACCGTCTGCATGCCCGACGGCGCACCCATCAGCAAAGTCGAAGCCACCAAGGGCTTTGGTGCAGAGGTCGTGCTGGTCAAAGGGGCATATGACGACGCTTACGCCGAGGCTTGCCGTCTGCAAGAGGAGACAGGTGCGACGCTCATCCACCCTTTTGATGATGAGCAGGTCATTGCAGGGCAGGGCACAATCGGCTTGGAAATTCTCGAGCAGATTCCCGACGTAGATGCCGTCATTGTCCCCATTGGGGGCGGTGGGCTGATTTCTGGTGTCGCCTATGCCATCAAAAACCTGAACCCCAATATCAAAGTCTATGGTGTGCAGGCAGAACGTGCCCCCAGCATGCTCCAGAGCTGGGAACGGGGCGAAGCGATTACCTTGGAAAGCGTCTCGACCTTTGCAGACGGCATTGCCGTCAAGCACCCTGGCGACATCACCTTGCCACTGGTGCAGGAACATGTGGACAAAATCGTTTCCGTGACGGAAGACGAAATTGCCGCCGCCATTTTGATGCTCATCGAAAAACAAAAACTCATTGCCGAGGGCGCAGGGGCGGTTGCCGTTGCGGCGGCACTGTTCCACAAATTGCCCATTGAGGGCAAAAAAGTGGTCGCTTTGGTCTCGGGCGGGAACATCGACGTGAACATTCTCTCCCGTGTCATCACCCGTGGGCTGGTCACGAGCGGACGCACTGCCACCTTGCAAATTGCTCTGGAAGACAAACCCGGTCAGCTTTTGGGTGTCAGCCAGATTATTTCCGATTGCGGGGGCAATGTGGTCAGCGTTCATCACGAGCGGGCAGATGCCAACATGGCAATCGCCAGTTGCTTTTTGACCATCGGCATGGAAACCCGTGATTTTACCCAGATTCAGGAAATCAAAACCGCGCTCACGACGGCGGGCTTCCATCTCGTGCCCGACCGCTGAGTTTCATTTTTTCATATTACCATACAAAGGAGACTTTACCATGCAAGCAATCAAAACAGACAAAGCCCCCGCCGCCATTGGCCCTTATTCTCAGGGCATGGATTTGGGCACTCTTGTGTACCTCTCGGGTCAAATTCCCATCGACCCCGCCACAGGCATCATGCCCGACAGCATCGAAGACCAGACCCGCCAAGTGATGGAAAACGTCAAGGCGATGTTGGCAGAAGCAGGGCTGACGCTCGCCCATGTCGCCAAGACCATGATTTTCCTCTCTGACCTTGCGGATTTCGCCGCCATGAACGAAGTCTACGCCAGCTTTTTGTCCGAGCCTTACCCCGCTCGCAGCTGTGTACAGGTAGCAGGGATTCCAAAGGGTGCTAAAGTGGAAATTGAGTGCATCGCCACCCGCAGCCAGTAAAACGGACAATTTCGACCTAAATTTTTCTAAAAGTGGGGATAGGAGGAATTTATTTTCTCTTGTCTCCGCTTTTTTATGTCCGCTCGCCCATACGCAGGGGGCAAATATGAAGTTTTTTTGAATGTTTGAGATATTTTCAATCTAGCTATTGACAAGCGGGCGGGGAAGTGCTAAAGTAGCGTTAGCACTCAAGGGTAATGAGTGCTAAAACAATAGGGAGGTGACAGCATGGAACTCTCCGAACGAAAAAAGCAAATTCTGCGGGCTGTCATCGAGCAGTATATCCAGAGTGCCGAGCCAGTCGGCTCCAAAGCCCTCTTACAAAATTGTGGCTTGCAAGTCTCCTCCGCCACCATCCGCAACGAGAT
>CAZSWQ010000104.1:0-6442 GCA_964611025.1 uncultured Ruminiclostridium sp. | reverse complement strand
CAGAACCCCACACCAAAAACTGCCCCCGACGCCGAAGGCGTCGGGGGCAGTTTGCAAGCGTTAAGGCAATTCCATCACCTTTAAAATTTCCTTCCGCAGGCGGGTGATGATACGCTTTTCCAAGCGAGAAATATACGATTGCGAAATGCCCAAGTGTTCCGCTACCTCCTTTTGCGTGTGCTCCTGCCTGCCCTGCAAGCCAAAACGCAAGTGAATGATTTGCTTCTCCCGTTTGCCCAAGGTCGCTATCGCATCCGAAAGCAGTTTTCTATCCACGTCCGCTTCAATCGGCTTCAAAACCGTATCGCTTTCTGTTCCCAAAATGTCCGACAAAAGCAGTTCGTTCCCATCCCAGTCAATGTTCAAAGGCTCATCCAAGGAGACCTCATGCTTCAAAGATGCCGTTTTCCGCAGGTACATCAAAATCTCATTTTCAATACAGCGGGAAGAATAGGTCGCCAATTTGATATTTTTATCCGCCTTATATGTCCCCACCGCCTTAATCAAGCCGATTGTCCCTATCGAAATCAAGTCCTCCATCGGAATCCCCGTATTTTCAAAGCGACGGGCAATATAGACCACCAAACGCAAATTGTGCTCTATCAACTGTGCCTTTGCCCCAGCGTCCCCCGCACCCAAACGGGCGATGAGACGTGCTTCTTCTTCCCGTGGCAGGGGTGCAGGCAAGACCTCGCTCCCACCGATGTACATGATTTTCCCAGGCAAGCGCACACCCAAACGGGATAAGCAAGCCTGCCAGAGACAATACCAGCGCAAAAACCGTCGCTTCATAGACCCACTCGTTCTCCTTTCCCATGCCCCATCAAGACCCGATATGCCCCGCCATCGGACACAGGCGTGGGCGAAAGGGCAATGAGCGGACGCAAACAACATTGACCCTCTACCTCCAAAACGTCCACCCGCATTGCCAAAAGCATCCCACAACGCACCCCCACCGCCCGATAAGGCAAGAGCCGAAAGCGTTTCCCAAAAGGATGCTTTGCCAAGGCTTGCAGGGTCTCTACAGGGGCTTCCAAATCCGAGGGACGCAGACGCAAGCCCTTGGGAAACAGACCCAAGACACTCTCCCCCTCCACCACGGGCACGGCTTGCCCTGTCACGGGGTCTTGCAGGGTATTCCCGCTGTCCTCCAAGCCCAGCAAACGCACCGACCGCCCCTCCACTTCCAAGCACACCGTCAAAAGCTCCCCTTGGGGCAAATGGTGCAAGCCCGCACGACGGAAAAACAAAGACAAAACCCCATAACAAAACAATGCCGACATGAGCAAGCCCTTGATATCCAGTGCAGAATACACCGCCCCATCTCGTAAGTATGCCCCGCCCTTGAGACAGGCGATGCCCAAAATCGCCCCGCAAAATACAGATGCTATCCCAAAAAACACCAGACATACCCGCAAGATATGCCGACTCCTGCCAAAAGCAATCAACAACATAATGAGTGCCACCCCCGCCTTATACACGGGATGCAACAAAAAACCACCCTGCGGGAACACCGTCCCCCCTGCATAGACCATGCCCAACAATGCCGAGAGAAAAAAGCGTCCGTGCAGGAGTCTTTCCCCCAAGAGTTTTGCCGTTCCCAGAAGCAGGAGATAATTCAGCGTCAAGTTGATGAAAAGAAAACTATCGAGATAGAGCACCGTCACGAGGCATCACTCCCAGAAGCTTTGTCCCTCCAGTATAACACCCTACAAGGGCAAAAAACGTCAAAACAAGGGCAGCACAAAAAGAAACACCAACCCTTATGTGCCTTTCTGCGATAACTTTCCCCAAACTTCGGCAAAATATTTTTCTTTTCCCTGCAAAATCGTTGCCTTATCCCCATATTCTTTGCTATAATACAAAAGGATGCCCAAACAAATGAGCGTCTATTCTTTGGAAAGGTTGTTGTAAGTCTTATGAGTATCCATAGTTGGTATGCTACCCCGCCAAAACAGAAAATCAGTCAAGTCATTGCCCGCTCGATGCGTCGCCTCATGTCCATCAGCATTGCCTCCGTTATGATTCTAGGCTTTTTGTATCTGATGTTTATGAACGTCCTAGAAGGGGCGGACAATATGAACACCCTAGTACAGACCAATGCCCACACCATCAGCAAATGGTTTCAAGGCATTGAGGAATCCTTGGCGGCTGAGGCAAACAAAATGACCCAATTTGCCACCACAGAAACCGATATCTTGCGCTACATCAAGAGCACCGAAAACACAAACTCTGATTACCCCGTCGGCATTTATGTTGCCATGGATGACGGCAAAGACGGCGTTACCCTCCACAATACATTCACCCCGCCCCCTGGCTTCAAGACCAAAGAGCGTGAATGGTATCGCCTTGCCATTGCCTCCAAAGAGGTCATCAAAACCGATGCCTACATCGACGTCATCACAAACAAAGCCGTCGTCTCCCTCGCACAAGCCCTTTACTACCCCAACACCCAAGAAATTTTCGGTGTCGCTGCCATCGACCTCGCCACCACCTACATCCAAGACACCATCTCATTTTCTAAAATGCAAAACCAACAAAATATGTTCGTCTTGGACAAAAACACCGGCGACATCATCAGCCATACCAACCTCGACTTTGTGGGCAAAAATCTCAAAGACTTGGACAGGCATTACAGCAAAGATATTGCCGATGCCGTCCAAAATGGGCTGGGCAATGCAGCGTATCGTCTGGATTTCATGGGCGGTATGCACTACTTTACCACCCTCTCCCCCATTGATGGCACAAATTTCATCATCATTGCCACCATGCCTACCTACACCTTCCTCAATGGTCTGCAAGCCCTCTTTCTCGCCATGCTCATTCTCTCCATGCTCTGTATTTTCATCTCCTTGCGCATCATCCGTGCCCGCATGAAGGGTCTCATCGTCGAGCCAATCGAGACCATCACCTACTTCACCAAGTGCATTGCAGGCGGCGATACCGATGTGGACATCTCCCCCCTGATTGCAAATATACCCAAAGATTCCCAATATGAATTGCACGAAATGAGCATCGCCTTTGCGAAAATGCTCGAAACCCTCACCAACAACATCAATGCTGTCACCCGTGTTGCCGAGGGCGATATGACCGTTTTTGTCGAGGTCAATTCCTCCCAAGATAAATTGGGTTTGAGCCTCTATAAACTGGTGCAGTCCAACGACAATATGTTCTCCGAAATGCTCGATATTGCCAACATGGTCACAGAGGGTTCACAACAAATTACCCATGTCAATCAGAAACTGGCAGACAGTGCAGAGCAGCAATCCGTCACCATTGACGACCTCTCCCACAAAATCGACGGCATCAACCACATCTCCAATGAGACCCGCCAAAAAGCCCTCAGTGCGGGCGAATACACCGAGGAAATCATCCAGAGTATTGAACAGTGTGGCAAGTACATGGAAACCCTGCTCGCTTCCATGACCGACATTGTGAGGGCTTCGGAAGAAATTTCCAAAATCAACAAGGTCATTGAGGACATTGCTTTCCAAACCAACATTCTGGCACTGAATGCCGCCGTCGAAGCCGCCCGTGCAGGCACGGCGGGCAAGGGCTTTGCCGTGGTCGCAGACGAGGTGCGTAACCTCGCCGCCAAAAGTGCCGAAGCGGCCAAGCAGACCAGCGTTGTCATTGAAAAAAGCGCCTCCTCCGCAGAAGAAGGCAGTCGTGTCTCCAACGAAACCGCCCAATACCTCAATGAACTCATTGGCAAAATTCACAGCTTCTATGAGGCAATGGCAGAGATTCAAACCGCCACCAACAACCAGACCCAATCCATCAACGAGGTCAACAGTGGCATGACAGGCATCATCGCTGAAGTCGAAGCCAACGTCTCTGCCAATGCTGCCACCTTGGAAACCACCCGCTGTATGGAAGAAAATGCAGGCAAGCTCAAGGTTTTCATTGACAACTTCAAGCTCCGCCAGCGTCAAAAGGGCAAGGCATTCATTCCAGAGGAAAAACAAAACGATGCCGATTTTATCCAGCAGGCAAACCAAAACCTGCAACGCTATGAGAGCACCAAACAGCCCAGCCCCATCACCAAACAGGGCAATTCGGAAGACAATCGCTTCTTTTGAACAAAAAACACCAAAACAAAAACCCTCCTATCGCACGATAGGAGGGTTTTTCATCCAAAAATATGAAAGGCGGAATAACTCAAAAGACTGACCAGCACCCCCGCCCCCAAGACACCAAAGGCAATGGCGGGGAAAGCATGTTTCAGGCGAATGTCCAAAAAGGCGGCGACCAGTGCCCCCGTCCAAGCCCCCGTCCCTGGCAGTGGAATGGCAACCAGAAAAAACAAGCCCAGTGTCTTATAGCGGTTCACCAGACGTCCCTTCAGGTGTGCCCGACGCTCCAAGCGGTCTATCCATTTGCCCAAAAAGGCACTCGCCCGCAAGAGGGCAAACATACGGCGAATGAACAAAATAATGAACGGCACGGGCAAAAGATTGCCCATGAGGGAGAGAAAAAAGACCCAGCCAAAGGGCAGTCCCTGTGCCAGCCCATAGGGAATCGAAACCCGCAATTCCATGACGGGTGTTGCCGCCAAAAGCAGGGTATGCAAGCTTGTTGCCGTCCAATCAGACACCGTGTTTTCTCCTCCGACGTTTCCGCAAAGCCGATTCCAAGAGCTGATAGGTCTTCGCCGCCAAGATACCCGACACGACCCCCGTCACAATGCCCCCCAAAATATCCGTTGGGTAATGGACATAGAGATACATGCGGGAGAATGCCATGAGCACCGCCAAGCCCAGAAGATAATAGGCGGTTTTGGAACGGCTCATGAACATGACAATCGCCGTGGCAAAGGCGGATGAGGTGTGCCCCGAGGGAAAAGAGTAATCCTTGGGGGCTTGCACCAAGAGCTCTATGCCCCCCACTAGGTCAAAGGGACGCACCCGCCCCACAAAATTTTTCAACATCAAATTGCAAAAGACCAGACTAAAGCCCATTGCCAACAAAAGCTGTATGCCGTGCTTGCGCTCCTTGGGCAAACACAAAAGTATGAGTGCTAAGAGTATCCAGACCAGACCCTGATTGCCCAAGCTGGAGACCAAAGGCATCAGCTCATCCATCAAATCCGACTGGATATGCCCTGCAATCCAATCCAAAACAGACAGCTCCCATGCCAAATATTCCTCCATACCGTCCCCCCTTTTTCCGTGTTTTCCCTTAGTGTACCATCATTTTCCGAAAGGTACAAGCCCTTTTGCGTACATAGACCCCCCAAGGGCTTCATAGAAATGTGCTGGAGGTGATGCCCCATCGTCAAAACCATTTCTTGGGAAGTGCAGGAAGTCTTCCAGCACCCCGACGCCGAGCGCAGCGAGGCGTTCCAAAGCTTACTCCGTCAGCCCACCATCGAAATAGAAAAGGAGGTCTTGCCCCATGACAGAGACCCGCTGTGCGATTTACTGCCGTCTGAGCCGTGAGGACAGCGACAAACAAGAAGGCACATCCGAGAGCATCCAAAACCAAAAAGCCCTGCTCACACGCTATGCCGTGGAGCAGGGCTGGACGATTGTAGATATCTATGCCGAGGGGGCAGGGGTCTTGGGCACAACATGCACGGCTCTATGGCTCTGCCAGAGCGAATACACAATCGCCCCAAAAATACAAACACAGCCACAGACCACCAACACACTGACGCTCTCCTCATAAAACCAAAACGAAAGCAAAAAGCCAAACACCGCTTCGGTCGCCAAAATCAATGCCGATTCCGCTTCACTGGTGTATTTCTGGGCGATGTTCTGCACCGCAAAAGCAATGACCGTATTGAACAGCACCAGATAGACCATCGACCAGATTGCCCCGCTCGTCATGCCTTGGGGCAAGACATCTTTGCCAAACAGCGCAACCGTCGACAAAAGCCCCGCACTCAAAAATTGATACAAGGTCAGGCTCATGACGTCATACCGACGGGCAAAACGGGCGATGAGCACCAGTTGCAGGGCGAAGCAGAGTGCAAAGCCCAGAGACAAGCCATCTCCCAGTGAAAATCCAAAAACCGCTTGGCAATTCATCAGATATATCCCCAAAAGCGTCAGCCCCGCCGCCAGTAAATTGTGTTTGCGTATGGGTGTGCGAAAACAAAGATAAGACAAAAACGGCACAATGACCACATAAGTCCCAATCAAAAATGCCTGTTTCCCTGCTGTAGTATGGGCAAGCCCCACAATTTGCAAGACAAAGCCACCATACTGCAATGCCCCTAAAAACAAGCCCCGTTTCATGGTCGCCCAAGAACAACGCAGATGCCCCTGCCCGCAGAGCAGCAACATCATCAGAGCTGCACCCACAAAACGCAGGCATAAAATAAATAGGGGCGAGAGCGTCTCTAAGGCGACTTTGGCGGCAATGAACCCGCCACCCCAAATCAATGCCACCAGCCCCAAGGCAAGATTTGCCCCTCTGTGTTTTCCCATGGAAATCC
>CAZSWQ010000103.1:4300-6479 GCA_964611025.1 uncultured Ruminiclostridium sp. | reverse complement strand
ATGATAAAGCACCTTATCCTGTTCTTGCAAAATGCGTACCCGCAAGCCCAAATTTTTGAGCAGAGTTTCAAACTGTGCCACGGGGAGTGCATCGCCCTCTAGGCAAAAAAAAGCATCCGCCAATTTCTCATGCGAGGCATAAGCGTCGCTGATGGGAAAGAGGGGATGAATGGAGCTACCATATGCACCCAGAGCATGAATGTCGGGAAAGGCTTCCCGTGCCGAGAGCGCACCGCTGCAATGACAAATGAATTTTTTGGACACGTCAAATGCACGCAGTTCCTGATAAACTTCAGAAATTGCCGCATCCGTCACGGTAAGAAAGATTGCGTCACTGTCCTGTACGAGTGCCTGTAAGTGGTCGTAATGTTGGCTTTGGGTGAAAGTGGCGGCGTCTTTTGCGTGTGCGGCTGTCCGACTGTAATAGCCCGACAGGGCGACGCCGTGGGTGGCAAAAAATTTGCCCAAGGTGAACCCGACTTTTCCTGCACCAATGATACCAATTTTCTCCATGTTATCACCTATCCTTTCGGTTAGTGTGACACAAGAACCATACAGCAAACGGAGACTTTGACCTGTCCTGTCTATGCAATAGTATAGCCTCCCACGGGGAGTACCATCCATCGGCGATAGTATAGCATCGACCCTCGGAAATGTAAAGACAATTTTACAAAAATCTTTTGTGTTTTGAGCGGACTTTTGTTTCCCTGAAAAAATGGTGCAAAATCGACCAGTTTCCCAACAGTTTTTCCCAATTTCCTTGTTTTTGTGGTGGATTTCCTGCAAAAAGCCCCGCTCGTCTCCTAGGGAAATTTCTGGGACAGAGGCTTGCCTTTTGCAAAAAACAAGATAGGATAGAAAGACAAGCTGTACAACAGATGCGCATGGCAATCTGCAACAAGGTTTGTGATATGGATATAAGGTATCTCGCAAAAAAACGGCACGCCAAATGGCGTGCCGTTTTTTTTACTTCTGTTCTGAAATTTGGAAGCTCTGCATGGAAGCAAAGAGCAACTGGGCTTGTCCGGAGAGTTCTTCGCTGGCGGCGGCACTTTCTTCACTGGATGCGGAGTTCATCTGCACCACATCATAAATTTTTTCGAGAGATTGTGTGATTTGTACTGCACCCTCAGCTTGCTTCTGGCTGGCATGGTTGATGTCCGAAATGACCTCCAAAAGTGTATTGGTGCGTTCTTCCACCTCTCCAAACGTGCCATCGGTGTGTTTTGCAACACCGACGCTCTCTTGAATAGCAAGGATGGTACTCTCCAGCATGGTGGCAGTGTCTTTGGCGGCGACGGCACTTTTTGCTGCCAGATTCCGCACTTCATCGGCAACGACGGCAAAGCCCTTGCCCGCCGAACCCGCGCGTGCCGCTTCCACGGCGGCATTCAGTGCCAGAATATTGGTCTGGAAGGCAATATCATCAATGGTTTTGATGACTTTTTTCATATTGACAGAATTGTCTTCAATGTTCTGGAGTGCGGCGAGCAAATTGGACATTTCTCTTTTGTTTTTCTGAATCATGCCCTGTGCTTCGGTTTCCAACTGTTCAGCTTTGTTGACTGCGGCGGCGGTGTCACGGATTTGGGCGGAAATTTCTCGGGTGTTGGCATTGAGGGTTTCGAGCGTGGAAGCCTGTTCGCTTGCACCCTGTGCCAAGGAAACTGCCCCGCCCGCCACCTGTTCCGAACCGCCATTGATTTGTTCCGATGCCCCACGGATGGTGGCAATCAGCTCAGACATGCGATGTTTCATGTGTGTAATCGAATCGTAGATGGAGACAAAATCGCCCTGAAAGGTGATGGGGGAGGAGATATTAAAATTCCCCTCGGCAAAGCTCCGCATGGCAAAATCAATGGTGTCGATGTACTGGCGGAGGTTGGTTCTGGCTTCTTGCAAATGCAGGGAGACTTGCCCAAACATATTTTTGCCCTTATAAATGGTTTTTTCCTGCAAATCGCCCACGGACAGGGCGTGGATGTGGTCAGAGAGGGCATTGGTCACACGGACGAGGTTATGCGTGGTGGAGATGTAACCGTAGACAATGACCGCAGTTGCCAGAAGCATGAGCACCCCAGAGACAATGCGAGAGGTGAGCATCAGTTCATTGACATGTTTTTCGGAGTCGATTTTTTCTTGCTGGGACACTTTGGAAAATTCCTGTGCATGGGCGACC
>CAZSWQ010000103.1:0-4290 GCA_964611025.1 uncultured Ruminiclostridium sp. | reverse complement strand
CTCTTGGGCAAGGGCAATGTTCCCCGCTTTGATGTGTCCCTCGATGGTTTCGGCAATGGTAAACCAATCAGAAAAGGCACGTTCATATTGTACCAGCAGGGGGTAATCTGCACCCTGAATGCGGGCAATTTCTTTCATTTGGGTACGAATGCTGTCCAAGCTCTGGGCAATGCGCTGGCTGTAAGCTTGGGTGTCGCCATAGGGATTGATGGACATTTCACGCAGGGCACGGGCGGCGATATTGGCTTCGATGCGACAGGTGTCCACCGCCTTATCGACGACCAAGACCGTACTGCTGAACCGCTGGGTTTCTTTCTGGCACAGACCCATGGAAAAGCTGGTGGCGGTAGAGGCAATCAAGCTCAGTGCCAAGATGATGCCGAAAATCACCAATAAGTAGGACTTCAATTTCATTTTGTGGAACATAATACTCTCTCCTTTTCTGTTTGTAGGGCTTCGACAATATGGGCAAAGCTCTGGGGTTGACCGAAATAATAACCTTGGGAAAAATCTATGCCAAAATGGGCAATGCGTTGCTGGATATCTGGGCTGGAGACATGCTCCGCAATGAGGGGGATTTGCATTTCTTTCGAGAGCTGGGACAGACCCCGCAGGAGCAAGGGCACGGCGGGGTCATGGTTGACCTCCCGCACCAGTTCCCCGCAAATTTTAATGTAGTCAGGACGCAGTTGGGCAATACTAATGAGGTTGGAGTAGCCCGTGCCGAAATCGTCGATGGCAATGTGTGCCCCATAGCGTCTGACCATCTGGTTGACACTCCCCACGGCTAAAGCCGAGGGATTCTCGGTTCGCTGACCGTTGCCTGCACGGTGCGAGGTCTTACATGGTCTCCCCGAGCGTTGGGTTTCGGTGTGTCCCACCGTACCATGCTTTGGCTACGCCAACAGGCGCAAGCCTTCATTCAGAATATTCTTTGCGGCGTTGTAATCTCTGTCGTGGGCTGTTCCACATTCTGGGCAGACCCATTCTCTAACGGAGAGGTCTTTTGTTCCCGACCACTGCGTGCCACATACAGAGCAAAGCTGACTGGACGGGAAGAAACGGTCAATCACAACGACTTGTTTGCTGTACCAATTTGCTTTGTATGTCAACTGCCTACGAAATTCATTCCAGGACACATCAGAAATTGATTTTGCAAGTTTATGATTTTTGACCATGTTTTTCGGTGCTAAATCCTCTATGCAGATGACATCATTCTCACGGATGAGCTGCGTGGACAGCTTGTGTAGCATATCTTTCCGCTGGTTTGCAACGTGTTCATGTAGTCTTGCCACCTGAATCCGTGCTTTCTCCCGCCGATTGCTCCCCTTTGTTTTTCGAGAGAGCTGCCGTTGGAGCTTTGCAAGTTTCTTTTGGCTTTGCACAAGATATTTGTGGTTGGAATAGGTGACACCCTCCGAGGTGACGGCAAGGTCTTTCAAACCCATATCAAGACCAATTACTGTTCCTGTTTTGGGAAGTGGCTCAATCTCAACATCGGTACAGCACAGAGCGACAAAATACTTGCCACTTGGATTGCGGGAAACCGTGGCGGACAAAATGCGTCCTTGCACTTCTTTGGAAATACGACATTTCACTTTTCCGAGCTTTGGAATCTGAACCTTGCTGTCAAATACCTTGATATTTGTACCCACACACTTACTTTTGTAGCTCTGCCGATGGTCATGCTTGCACTTGAAGCGTGGATACCCAGGTTTTTCGCCTTTCTTCACTCTGCGAAAAAAGTTTTGATAGGCGCTATCCAAATCCCGTACCGCCGATTGAAGTGCCGTTGCATCTACCTCTTTGAGCCATTCCAAAGATTTTTTGAGCACGGTCACATCTACTGAACAATCATAGTAGTTCAGCGTCCTGCCTTCTTGCTCGTATGTTTCCTTACGCATGGCAAGATAGCGGTTGAATACATAGCGACAGCAACCGAGGGTGCGTTGTATTTGGTTTTCCTGTACTCTGTTCGGGTAGATGCGAAACTTGTACGAATATTCCATCCTCCACCTCACACATTCTTTTGATTTTCTACGTATTGCTTAATGACCGATAGCGGCGCTCCGCCTACTGTTGATACAAATATATTCCACGCAAATATCATACTGCTAATCGTTATCTAATGCAAGATAGGAGTTCCCTATACGGGAGAACAAGGTGTGGCTTATATCCCCATAGCTGAATCAAGGGGTATTACACCACGCATGATAATGAAACTGCTTGTGCAAGTCCCACAACATTGCCTGCAAAATTTCGGGGGCGATGCTTTGGTCGACTGCCAGCAAAAAGGTCTGTCTGTCGAAAAAATAGACCTCCCACTGGGGGAAGGGGGCTGGTCTGTCCCGCAAATATGACAGGATTTCTTGCAGGGTATGGGACAGATAGCGTTCATATTCTGCTTCTCCCAAGTGTGCCAAGAGCAAATCCGCCTGTTCAACCTGTATCAGTCCCAAGCGTATTTTGGGTGGGATATAGGGAAGGTTGCCGTGGTTTTGTGGATAGGTGGGGATACCGAGGCTTTATATCTGTGTCAACAATGTGTCTTGCATGATAACAGGCACACATCCTTTCTCTCTTTCTCTCTTTTTGTCGAAAATCAAAAATATTTTCCAATCATACTTGCAAATGAATCTGAAATATATTATAATCATGATTATATCACAAATGCGGTTGAAGTCAATCCCCCAATTTTTGCTGTTCATTCTTGCAATTATCAAGAAAACCTTGTATACTATTGCAATCATTTCAAAACCACGGTCACAAATGACCAATTCGACAAATGAAGGAGGATACAATGCCTAGGCAGTCAAATAAGCAAATCCAGCGAAACCGCATGTTGCGCTATTTCGTCCGTGCCACACAAGAACAACTTGCACTGGAGGGCTTGGAAGGGGTCAATCTGCGGAAAATCGCCAAGCGGGCAGGTTACAACAGTGCCACGCTCTACAACTACTTCGAGGACTTGGAGGATTTACTCCTGCTCGCCTCCGTGCCCTATCTCGACCCATTCGCCCATTTTCTGGAAAAGCTCTCGACACAGACCTTTTCCTATGAAATGGCGATGCGTGTCCTAGAATATTTCTGCGACATCACCTTTGCCCAGCCTCAAATCTTCTCCAATTTTTTCTTTGGAAAGCACAGCAAGCACATGGGCGACACCGTCGCACAATATTACCGCCTCTTCCCAGAGGAGTGGGTGGATTGTTGCAACGAAGTGGAACAGATGGCACAGAGCGATACACTGGAAGAAGGTCTCCGCAAGCTCAATCTCTGGTATATCCAGACGAACCAGAAAGAAATCAACGAGGAAAAACAGCGCATGCTTCTCCAAATTGAGTTTTGCAACTATCATGCCGCACTCTGTCAGCTCTCGGACAACCCCAAGGCAGATGCCCAAGCACTGAAGAAACGCTTTATGTTGCAGGAACACTATCTTTGGGACGATGCCTTTGCGTCCAAAAAATATCCATAGAAACGAGGTCTGTTATTATGTTAGTATCCACCAATCAGAGCATCCAAAAAAATCGCATGTTACGCTATTTCATCCGCTCCACACAAGAAATCATCGAACAAGAAGGCGTAGAACGGGTCACTCTGCGTAACATCTCCCAAAAAGCAGGCTACAGTACCGCCGCCCTCTACCGCTATTTCGAGGACTTGGAAGAACTGATTATCATATCTTCCCTCAAATACAGCAAGGACTATCTGCGGGAAGTCAGCCCCTTTTTTGCACAAAATCCCCTGAGTGCAGAGGCATATTTGCTCTCTTGGCAGGCATTCATGACCTGCGTCCTCAAGTATCCCCAGATTTTTTACCGCATGCTCTTTGGCAGATACAGAGACAGACTGGGGGAACTGATTCGCAGCTATGAGGAACTGTTTCCCGAGGATAAGATTGTCTACGAACGCTTTAATCTGGCACAATTCGAGGGCAAAGGCATCGCCAATTACACCCTCTTTCTGCTGCAGGGCTATGCCCAAGACAACGCTATGCCCTTGGAAGATTTATCTTGTCTCAATGACATGATGCTCAACTGTATGCAAAGTGCTCTGGCACAAAAATGCACCGACCCCAGCCTCTCCAGCAAGGACTTGCTCGCCCGTTTTATGAAGCAAGTCGCCTTCTTATTGCCCAAAATCCAATAAAAAATGGGCGGATACTATCCGCCCTCATCTTGGTTTGTTGCTATGCTTGGGGCAGATGCTGCAAAGCGGAGACCCAAGCCAATGTTCACCTCATGCCCTGCGAACAAGGTACACCTTTCTGCCATTGTAAAATTTGTA
>CAZSWQ010000102.1:0-6525 GCA_964611025.1 uncultured Ruminiclostridium sp. | reverse complement strand
CCACAGCCAAGCTCTTTTGTACGTCCTCCTCAAAGGCATTGGCTGTCATGGCGATGATGGGCACGGTCGTAGCATCCGCACGGTCGAGTGTGCGGATTGCCAATGTCGTCTCCAAGCCGTCCATATTCGGCATGCGGATATCCATCAAAATCGCATCGTAATAGCCCTCAGACGAGCCGGAAAATTTCTCCAGACCCTGTGCCCCGTGTTCGGCAATCTCCACCTGCATCTCCTGTTGCTCCAACAACTTTTTCGCAATTTTCTGGTTCAGGAAGTGGTCTTCACAGAGCAAAATCCGCTTGCCCTGCAAATGGGCGGTATCCAGCACGGCACGCTTCTGCTCTTTCTGCTCACCCGCACACTGTGCAGGGGTCGCCAAGGGCAGAGGCAACAAAATATGTACCCGTGTGCCCTCGCCCAAAACACTTTCCACAGAAATTTTGCCACCCATCATTTCCAAGATTTTTTTGGAAATACTCATGCCCAAGCCAGTTCCCTTAAATTGGGTTTTTGTCCCGCTGTGCTCCTGCTTGAATGGCTCGAAAATGTGGGGCAAAAAGTCCTCGTGTATACCAATGCCCTCATCTTCGATGGTGAGGGTATCCCAAATCACCCCATCTTCTTCCTTCACATGCTCGATGCGGAAGCGAATGACCCCACCCTCTTTGGAAAATTTGACTGCATTGCCCACGATGTTCATGACAATCTGCTGGATTCTCCCTACATCCACAAAAATGGTCGCACTGGAAATCTCATCTATCTGGCAGATGAACCGCATCCCTTTCTGCTCCAAGGTCGGCAAAAGCAGTTGTATGGTCGAGTCCAGCATTGCCTTGCGTTCGCAGACCCGTGGCTGCAAGGTCAATTTTCCACTTTCAATTTTGCTGATGTCCAAGGTATCATTGATGAGCGTCAGTAGATATTTCCCCGCATTGGACAACTGTGTCAAATCCTCCGTATTCTCCACATCCTGTGTCCGTTGTAACATCACCTCTGTCAGACCCAAAATGCCATTGAGCGGGGTACGCATATCGTGGCTGACCGTTGAGAGGAAATTGCTTTTTGCTTCGTTCGCCAAGAGCAATGCCTTTTTCTGCGACTGCTCTTTTTCATACAAGGTCGTAATATCACGGGCGAGAATGACAAAATCTTCCCGTTCCTCATCTTGAAAATAGACTTTAATTTGAGTGCGGTGGGTTTTTCCCATGGGGTTGGTGTGCTTATAAATTACCTCAACCGTATCCTCTGTTTCCAGTTGTTGCAAGAGATAGTCCATCTTGAAAAAGTCACTTGGAGAAATATCCAAATCAGAGTTTTCATCCGTTTCATAGATGTTGTCTGCCATTTGGTAGGGTAAGACATCCCCCAGTTCCACACCCTGATGGCGAAATTCCTCTTTCAATGCCACCACCAAGAGCGAGCAAGCAGGAACATTCACCAAGACCATAAATTCCAAATCGGTCTCCGCAATGCTGGCAATTGCCGTGGACATTTTTTTGCTCTTATCAATGTTGCGGATGATGACACAAGTGATGATATCCCCTGTTGTCATATCCAATTCCCGTTTTGCACTCGCTTCCACCCAATAGCTTTGCTGGTCGCTCATTTGCTTGACCCGATATTGAAGCGTATTTTCCAAAATGCCCGCTTCAAACAGGGCTTTGTTGTGGTCAAAGTCATAAAAATGCAAGGCTTCTTTCAGTTCTCGTTGGTTTATCATGTACTGCTGTAAATGCTCCGCAAAGTCCCCGTGCTTTTTCGGGTCGAAAATTTCGTCAAAGCCAGCGGCACCTACAAACATACGCTCAATGGTTTGTTGGGTATTATTCATGCGCAAGACGCACTCGCTCTCCTTGGAGAATAATTTCAACTGGTTTTGCTCCCACGCAATTTGCTTTTGCATGGCTTGGTTGTTGCGCTGGAGCTGTTCCTTGTTCTTCTGCTCCTCGGTGATGTCCGACACGATGCCCGTGATGCGGTCGGGCACACCGTTTTCATCGTTCAAAAACAGGGCGGAAATGCGACACCAGCGATAGCCCCCCTTGGTCAGTCGCAAACGCAAGGCAGTATCGGCTTTGCGGACACCACTCTGGGTCAGCTGTCCAAAGCGTGCCAGAGCGTCTAGGTCGTCGGGATGCACCAAGTCCAAAGAACCCTCATTGCGCATAATCAAGCTGGGGTCGGTTTGGCTCATGGCATATTCATAATATTTTTCCGTGCAGTGGAACGTCCCTGTTTTCAAGTCCCATTCAAAGACGGACACTTCCATTTCATCAATGACCATTTGCAGGCGGTGGTGCTCCCGCTCTAGGGCAAGTTCCGCCTGCTTTTCCTCCGTGCGGTCGATGGTCACAGAGACCAAAAGAAAGCTCTCCGCATCCTGCGGTATGGCGGAAACACGGCGGTTTAAAAATCGCAATGCCCCGTCTTTGCGCTGATACCAGTAATGGGTATCTTGGGTCTTGCCTGTTTCTAGGGCGGTTCTGACGGCGGCTCGCACCTCTGCCCGTTCCACATCGCTGACCCGCCCCAGCGTGTACAGATGGATATTTTTGCAAAATTCCTCTTGCGACACACCAAGTAAGTCAAAAAATTGTTTGTTCCCATAGACGAATTCCTGCTTACCATTACGCACCAGAAAGGTGGAAATGCTGAGGTTTGCACTCTCGGAGACCATTTTCAGCATGGAGAGATTGTCTTTCTCGGCGGTGATGTCCTCCAGAAAACAAAGCCCGTATTTCTTGCCGTCTTCCATGAAATGATGGGTCGTGAGACGCACTTGACGGATGCTCCCCGATTTATGCACAAAGGCAAAGTTCATGCTCAGGTTATCGCTGCCCTCTTTGAGCCCTTGTTTCTTTTGGTGCAGGGCGGAAAAATCCGTGGGTATCATCAGCTGTTCACCCTTGTTGCCAATGACCGTCTCATATTCTTCTTTGTCATACCCGCACAAATTGTAGAAGGCAGGGTTCAAATACACAGGCTTTCTGCTTGAGCTCTCAAAAACACCCGTGGGACAGGGACTCACTTCGCAGATATGGGTGATGTTTTCTATGGTCAAAAACTGGCGATTCATACGCATTCCTCCCGCTCGAAACGCTCAGTTGCTTGTCTCAAGCGTTCCATTTACCCCAGCTCGTGTCATTTTGGGGGCATTTTCTCATTCTGTTCTCATCATATAACACAAGGGCAAAAAATGCAAGGGGCACAGCAAGGCGGGCATGAAAAGAAAATAGAGGTTTGTCCGGTCACGGCTTGCCGTGACCCTAACAAGACGGAACAATGTGGGCATCGTCCCCTACAGAGCATGACCCGAAAGGGCACATTCTGTGTCTGCTGGAATACGATGGGGCAAACAAAAAAAGGAGTGATGCACTGTGCCACACATCTATTTATCGCCCTCGACCCAGCCCTATAACCTCTACATCACGGGGGGCAGTGAGCAGGATTTCATGAACCGCCTCGCCAACGACATGCAACCCTATTTGACCGCTTCGGGTATTTCTTTCGACCGCAAAGCCCTGTCCATGACCGCCGCTCAGGCAATCCGTGCCTCCAATGCGGGGGACTATGACCTGCACCTCGCCCTGCACTCCAATGCTCTGCCCGAAAACTTGGCGGGTACACAGCGGGGCATTTACGTCTTTTACAACCCAGCCAGCACGGAGAGCAAAAAAGCCTCTACACTCATCGCCGAGGAACTGAAAACCATTTACCCCCTGCCCGATTTGGTCAAGGTCGAACCCTCGACCAGCATTGGCGAGGTAAAACGGGTCAATGCCCCCGCCGCCTTTTTGGAATTGGGCTTTCACGACAACAAAGAAGATGCCCTCTGGGTCTCGAACCACACGGAAGAAATTGCTGAGGTCATTGTCAAAGCCCTCAGCAAGTATTTCGGTACACCATACTTGACGCCCAAAGCCCCCAAGCAAGGCAAGGTGAATATCCAAGGCGGTCAGCTGAACATACGGGAACGCCCCAGCACCAATGCCCCCATTGTCGCCCAAGCGACGCAGGACACACCCCTGACCATTTGGAATCAATATGAGGATTGGGATGTGGTGCAGGTCGGCAGAGCACTGGGCTATGCCTTGGCGAAATATGTAAAAATGGATTGAACAGGGGCACTTTTTGGCTTTGTTCATAATTTGTTTACGATTTCGTGGTAAATTATCCATTTCTCCTACGAAAAATCATGCTAAAATATATGCATAAAGAAAAAACAACATAGCTTGCCCAGCAGATGGCGGACTACCACTGTATCGGCACTTTTCCATAAATCATTCTCTTTCGTTTCTTTTTTCTCTCCTCTTTTTCTCTCTCTTACATGGCAAGAAGCCGAACGCGCGGGCGTTCGGCTTCTTGCTTTTTTTGTCTCATTTTTGATTTAGGAGGTCACAAACATGGATTATCTGGCACACACCCGAGAAGACCAAAGCGCACAAACGCTCCTCGCCCATTTGCAGGGCACGGCAGAACGAGCGGGGCAATTCGCCCAGCGTTTTCAGGCAGAGGAGACCGCAAAGTGGGCGGGTCTTCTGCACGACTTGGGCAAATATTCTGAGGAATTTCAGAAGCGCATCCGTGGGGGGTCAAAACAGGTCGACCACAGCACAGCGGGCGGGCAGTGGCTTGCCGAAAACAAACATCTGGACGCACACCCGCTCATCTTTTCCGTACTGGGACACCACAGCGGTCTGCCTGACTTGGGGACAAAATACGACCCACAAGGTGCGCCCAGTTACCATACCCGCCTGAAAAAAGACATTCCCGCCTACGATGCCTACCAAACAGAATTGACGCTCCCCAGTGCAATCCCCCAACACCCCTATGAAAGCGACCCCAGAGACAAATTTTTCTATACCAAAATGCTCTACTCCTGTCTGGTCGATGCGGACTTTTTGGACACAGAAGCCTTCATGCAAGGGGAGGTGGAACGCTCTCTGGGCAAACTGACAGCTTGGCACAAAGAGACCCTAGAGAACTACATCGCCCCTTGGTTCTCACCCAAAAATGAACTCAATGCCCTGCGTAGTGAGATTTTGCGGGCAGTCATGGCAAATGCCCAACAAGAAAAAAATATGTTTTCTCTGACTGTCCCAACGGGGGGCGGGAAAACCATCAGCTCCTTGGCATTCGCCCTAGAACATGCCCTATATCACGAGCAAGACCGCATCATTTACGTCATTCCCTACACGAGCATCATCGAACAGACACAAGATATTTTTGAGAAAATTTTTGGGGAGGGAAAGGTGCTGGCACACTATGCCAACGTCGCCTACCAGCGGGATGAGCAGGGGAACGTGCAAGACAAGCGTTACCTCGCCAGCGAAAATTGGGATGCTCCCATCATTTTGACCACCGCCGTCCAATTTTTTGAATCGCTTTTTTCCAATCGCTCCTCGCACTGTCGCAAGCTCCATAACATCATCAACAGCACCATCATTTTTGATGAGGCACAGATGCTCCCTTTGGATTTTTTGCGTCCCTGTTTGGTGAGCATCGCCCAGCTGGTCAAACACTATGGCTGTTCGGCGGTCTTGTGTACCGCCACCCAACCCGCCTTGGACAAACTTTTGGCAGAAGCGGAATGCCTCGCCCCTTGGCACATAGCAGAATTGTGCCCAAGACATTTGCAGGAAACCCCTCTCTTTCAGCGGGTGCGATTTGAGCAAGTGGGCAAGCTGGAGGATGCGGTTTTGTCCCAGCGATTGCAGGCAGAAAAGCAGGTGCTGTGCATTGTGAATACCCGTGCCCATGCCCAGACGCTCTACCAACTGCTCCAAGATGAAAACACCTACCATCTTTCCACCACCCTCTGCCCCAAACACCGTCGAGTCGTGTTGGAAGAAATCCGCAAGAACTTGAAGGAGGGCTTAGATTGTCGGGTGATTGCGACCTCTCTGGTCGAAGCGGGTGTCGATTTGGATTTCCCCACCGTCTACCGTGCCATGGCGGGCTTGGACAGCATCCTGCAAGCGGGTGGACGCTGTAACCGTGAGGGCACACGTCCCGCAGAAGAAAGCAAGGTGTATGTCTTTAAGAACAAACAGCATCAGCCCGCAAGTCTGTGTCAAAACATCGACGCAACCGAGATGACCTTGGACATGAGCGACGACTTGGAGAGTGCAAAAAGCATCCACATGTATTTTGATGCTCTGTTCCACACCGTCAAGGGCAGTGCATACTTGGATAAAGAACAAATTTTGGAACAGATGAAGGTACAAGCCCACCAGAGCATTGCCAATGAATTTCATCTCATCGAGGACAAGGGCATGACGCTCTATATCCCCTACGACGCTGAGGGGGATAAGCTCATCAAGCAATACAAAACAGAGGGTGTCTCCCGCAAGCTCCTGCGTCAGCTGGGGCAGTATGCCGTCAGCCTGCCAGAGTGGTCATGGAAAGCCCTGCGGGATGCAGGCTCGCTCCAGATGCTCGCTGACAATACCGCCTACCTCACTGACCCCGCTGCCTACGAACCGAACCTCGGCATCCTGCTCTAATACACAAAAACGCCAAAAG